>DASYUM010000225.1:0-8341 GCA_036001225.1 Candidatus Methylomirabilota bacterium
CTCCAGGAGTTGCTCGCGGCGCTCTGTCGACTCACCCGGCGGGTGCGCAAGCGCCCCGACCTTCTGCGCTCGTTCATCACGGCCTCCGATCTAGCCATTTCTTTGCGCCCGTGATGTCTATTAGTTATGCACAGATCAATAGCACCGCCCACGCTCGAGCTGCTCATGGCGCTGGCCGACGAGCTGTCCTTCGAGATGCGGTTCGAGCCGGGCGACATGCAGCTCGTGAACAACCACGTGATCTATCACGCCCGAACGGCCTTCGCCGACGACGCGCGGAGCGGGAACGTGCGGCGGCTCTACCGGATCTGGCTCGCGATGCCGAACAGCCGGGCGTTGCCGGTGGGCCACGAGGTGCTGTGGGGGAGCGTCGAGCCGGGGGAGATGCGAGGCGGCATCGGCCAGGTCGCTCCGACCGCCTGAGCGGATGCGACGGGCCTTCCGCACGCGTCCACGGCCCGTCCTTCGCTCGGGATCGTTACCTACTGAATGACCTCGTCCACGCGGAAGAGGAACGACTGCGGGATCGTGAGCCCCAGCCCCCTGGCGGTCTTCAGGTTAAGGACCAGCTCAAACCTCGTGGGCTGTTCCATCGGAAGGTCGGCGGGCTTGGCGCCCTTGAGGATCTTGTCCACGTAGGTCGCAGCGCGGCGAAACAGATCAGGAACGCTCGCCCCATAGGCCATGAGGCCGCCAGCCTCCACGTGCTCCCTCAGCCCGTACATCGCCGGCAGGTGGTTCCTCGCCGCAAGGTCTGCCAACCGCGTCCGGTGGATGAAGAACACCGGGTCCGTGGTGACGAGGAGCGCTCCCGCGCGCTGTCGAATGATCGCCGAGAAGGCGCCATCGAACTCGTCGGGACCGCGCGCCTCCACGGGGTGAAGCTGCACCCTCAACGCCCGGCCCGCGACCTCCGTTTCTCTCAATTGTGGCGGAAGCATTGGATTGGCGGGATTCCAAAGAACGGCCACGCGGGAGACCGCGGGGACGGTCTCCTTCAGCAACTCCAGCTGCTTGCCAGCTATCGCGAGGCCGCCGGTGAGGGTCGGCCCCGTGATGTTCCCGCCGGGCCGGGCCAGGCTCTGCGCCAACCCGAGCGCAACCGGGTCTTGCACTGCCACAGACACGATGGGGATCGTCGTGGTCGCTTCCTTGGCCGCACGGGTTGCTGGCGCGGCGGAGGCGACGAGGACATCAACTCTGAGCTGGACCAGCTCGGCCGCGAGGTCGGGCAGCCGCTCGTACCTCCCCTCCGAATATCGGCGCTCGATCTCGATGTTCTTTCCCTCGACCCAACCGAGCTCGCGCAGTCCCTGCACGAAGGCCTGCCAGGAATGCAAGCCGGCCCCCCCGGTGGGCGGGGTGCCGACAAGAAACCCAATCCGATAGACCTTCGCCGCCTGCTGAGCGTCGGCTGCGAGCGGCGCCATGAAGATGCCGAGCGCGAGGGTCACGAGGAGAGCACGTGCCAGGCGCATGGCTGGCTGCCTCCCGAGGGCCGCACCGAGGCGACCGTCTACCCTCACCGGCCCTGGAAGTTCGGCGGGCGCTTCTCGCGAAACGCCGCCACGCCCTCGGCGTGGTCGGCGCTCTGGCGGGTGATGGACATGTGCGAGGAGACGAGATCCAGGTGCGTCCGGAGGTCCAGCCGCGCGCTCTGATAGACGAGCCGCTTGATCATCCGGATCGCGACCTGGGGGCCCTTGGCGATCCGCTGGGCCAGCTCGTAGGTCACCCCGGCCAGCTCGCCGGGAGGGACCACGCGGTTCACGATGCCGAGGCGGAGGGCCTCGGCCGCATCGACGAACTCGCCCGTCCAGAAGAGCTCGAGCGCCTTGGCGGGGCCGACCAGCCGGGGCAGGAAGTACGTGTCGCCGTCGCCGGGCACCAGGCCGACCCCCACGTAGCCGGTGGCGAACCGGGCCTGGTCGGAGGCGATCCGGACGTCGCACATCAGGCACATCCCCATCCCGGCGCCGACGGCGAGCCCGTTCACCATGGCCAGCACCGGCTTGTCCATCGCCTCCAGCGTCCGCGGGATGCGATGGACCTGCTCCCACAGCTCGTTCTTCAGCTCCAGCGCGCCCGGCTTCGCCTCCCCCATGCGCCCCACGTCGCCCCCGGCGCAGAAGGCCCGCCCGGCGCCGGTCACCACCACGACGTGGACGGCGTCGTCCCTCTGGGCCTCGGCCAGGGCGTCGGCCCACGCCGCGATCATCGGCCGGGTGAACGCGTTCAGCTTGTCGGGCCGGTTCAGCGTGATCGTGGCGACCCGCTCGGCGACCTCGTAGTTCAGCTCGGGCATCGTCAGTCCTTCGGCAGGCCGAGGACCCGCTCGGCCAGGATGTTGCGGAGGATCTCGGAGGTGCCGGCCCGGATGCCACTCGCCTGGGCCAGCAGCTCGTAATACGCCCAGTGGCCGCCGTCGGGCGCCGCCGGCGTCCCTTCCAGGAGCTGGCCGGCGGACCCGAGGATCCGGGCGCCGACGTCGGCCAGCTCCTGGTCGAGCTGGCTCCAGTAGAGCTTGGACGTCGAGCCCTCCGGCCCCGGCTCGCCGCCGCGCAGGATCTTGGTCAGGCTGCGATAGCCATTGAGCCGGAGCACCTGCTCGCCGATCCAGAGGGCGGCGACCTGCTGCCGCATGACCGGATCGCCGGCGCGCCCCCGCTCCCGGACGAGGGCGACCAGACGCTCGAGCGCGTTCCGCAGCGAGATGTGCCGGATGAAGGTGAGCAGGTCCCGCTCGTACATGAGGGTGGTGAGGGCGACCGCCCAGCCGCCGTTCTCGGACCCCACCAGGTTGTCGGCCGGCACCTCGACGTCGTCGAAGAAGACCTCGTTGAACTCGGCCTCCCCCGTCATCTGGCGGAGCGGCCGGATGGTGAGGCCGGGCGAGCGCATATCGACGAGGAGGAAGCTGATGCCCTTGTGGCGGGGCGCGGCGGGGTCGGTGCGGACCAGCAGGAAGCACCACTCGGCGACGTGGGCCATACTCGTCCAGACCTTCTGGCCCTTGACGACGAAGCGGTCGCCGTGACGGGTGGCCCGGGTCTGGAGGTTCGCGAGGTCGGATCCCGCGTTCGGCTCCGAGAACCCCTGACACCAGAGCTCGTCGGCGGTCAGGATGGCGGGCAGGAAGCGCTGCTGCTGGGCCGGCGTCCCGTGCTTCATGAGGGTGGGCCCGAGCATGGAGACCCCGCCCCGGTTGACGAACTGCGGCGAGCCGGCCCGGGCCATCTCCTGGTAGAGAATGATCTGCTCGACGAGCGTGGCCCCCCGGCCCCCGAACTCGCGCGGCCAGTCCAACCCCACGTAGCCGGCCTCGTACATCCGCTTCTGCCAGGCGCGGAGCTTCTGGACCTCGTCGGGGGCGCAACGCGAGGAGGCGAAGGCGCGCCCGCGCAGGTCGGCCGGCAGATTGGCGGCGAGCCATTCCCGGAGGGTCTGTCGAAACGTCTCCTGGGCCTCGGTGAAGTTGAAATCCATGCTCAGTCTCCCGACCCGAGACGCGGCCACTCGGCGAGCGCGGCCAGGGCGTGCACCGCGCGCTCGGGCGTGTCGTAGAGCGGGAGCTTGGCCTCGGTCAGCCGGGCCATCCCCTTGGCGGCCAGCGAGCGCGCGACGAGCCAGCTCACCAGGACCGGCTTGGACAGCCCCTGGACCGTCGCCGCCAGCTGACCGGTGACCTCCTCGGCCAGGGGGTCGGCCAGCGTCGTCAGCATCAGCAGGATCGCGTCCACCTGGGGCTCCTCGGCCAGGATGCGCAGGACGTTGCGCAACATCTCCGGCCGGGTCAGCATCTGGGCCGTGACGTCGATCGGGTTGCGGGCGGCACCGAAGCTCGGGATCTCCGCCTCGACCCGCTTCTGCGTCGAGGGCGGCAGCTCGGGCACCTCGAAGCCGCGCTCGCGGCACTCGTCGGCCAGAATCCCACACGCCCCGCCGGAAGTCGAGATGATCCCCACCCGCCGCCCGGAGGGCGGCGGCTGCCAGGCGAGGGCGACGGCGGCGTCGAAGAGCCCGTGGATGTCCGTCACCCGGATGGCGCCGGCCTGGCGCAGCGCCGCCGTCCACACGACGTCGTCCCCGGCCAGGGCGCCGGTGTGGGAGCGGATGGCGACCTGGCCCTCCCGGCTCCGCCCGGCCTTGTAGACGACCACCGGCTTGCCGTGATCCCGGGCGCGGCGGAGCGACCGGAGGAGCTTCCGTCCGTCGGTCACGCCCTCCACGAAGAGCGCGAAGACCCGCACGGCGGGATCGTCGATCAGCGCCTCGACGTAGTCGGCGAGGTCGAGGTCCGCCTGGTTGCCCACCGACACGAACCGACACACGCCGATCCCCCGCTCCCAGAGGCGGCTCATGAAGGCGCCGCCGAGGGCGCCGCTCTGGGAGAGGTAGGCGATCTCGCCGCCGGGGTGGGGCGTCATGACGAGGGCGCCGCTGAAGGAGCCGCAGAAGCCGGCATCGGGGTTGAGGATGCCGAGGCTGTTGGGGCCGCAGAAGCGGACGCCGGCGGCGCGGGCCGCCGCCACGAGCCGGCGCTCGGCAGCGGCCTCTCCGGCTTCGGCGAACCCGGAGGTGAACACGATCGCCGCGCCGATCCCCTGCGCCCCGCACGCTCGGATGACGGGCTCGCACGCCTCGGGCGGGACGGCGACGCAGGCGACCTCGACGCCGTGGGGCAGCTCCTCGATCGAGCGCACCGTCGGGACGCCGTCGAGGATCGTCTCGCCCCGCGGGTGCACGGTGAAGATCGGGCCGGGAAAGCCGTGGCGAGTCAGGAAGCGAAGGACGCGGCTCCCGATCTTGGAGGTATCCCGGCTCGCCCCGATCACGGCGACCGAGGCGGGACTGAAGAGCCGGCGGACCGCCGCCCGCGCGTCGCCCGCGGATTCGGGCCGCGCCGCGTCGGCCCCCGGGGAGCGCAGGACCACCCGGCGATCCACCGGCACCGCCCCCGGCCCTCCCCAGCGCACCAGGACGGGGTTGAGGTCGAGCTCCTCGATCGGCAGCGCGCTGGCCAGCCGGCTGGTGGCCGCCACGAGATCGGCCAGCGCCTCGACGTCGGCGCCGGGCCGGCCCCGATAGCCGGCCAGCAAGCGGCCCCCGCGGAGCTCGGCCAGCATCCGGCGCGCCGCCACACCATCGACCGGCGCCAGGCGGACCACGCGGTCCTCCAGCAACTCGGCCTGGATCCCGCCGAAGCCGACCAGGACCACCGGCCCGAACGTCGGGTCGAAGCGAGCGCCGACGATCAGCTCGAGGTCGGCCGCGAGCTGCTCCTGGACCAGGATCCCGATCCAGCGGGCGCCGCACGCGCCGACCAGCGACTCCAATTCGTCGAAGGCAGCCCTGACCCCCCGACCATCGGTCAGCCCGAGCCGGACGCCGCCCACATCCGACTTGTGAAGGATGTCCGGCGAACAGACCTTGAGGACGACCGGGAAGCCGAGCCGGCGGGCCGCGTCCACCGCCCCCTCGGCCGTGGGCGCGAGGATCTCCCGGGGCCCGAGAATGCCGTACCCCGCGAGCAGGTCGGCGGCCTCCGGCTCGGTGAGGACCATCCGCCCGTCCCGCATCGCCCGCGCGATCACCGCGGACCCGGGTGCGTCCGTCTCCATCGGTGCCCTACACGAGCCGCGCCGGCATGGGCACGCTCGCCTCGAAGCGGTCGAGCCGAAACGCCGTCAGGTCGTAGCCGGTGCGCCCATCGAGCGCCAGGTCGGCCAGGATCCTCCCGAGGACGGGGGCGAGGCCGAAGCCGTGCCCGCTGAGCCCAGTGACGAGGACGAGCCCGTCCGGCCGCCGCGTCCGCTCGATGACCGGCAGGCCGTCCGGCGAGAGGTCGAGGAGCCCGGCCCATGTCCGCGTGATGGTCGCGTCGCGAGCGGGAGGGAGCCACGCTTGGAGCGCGTGGAGAGCGGGGCGGAGGACCCGCGCGGACGCCGCCGGGTGCGCGCCGACCGGAATCCCCGCCGCCGCCGGCCGTCCGACGCCGCGCAGCTCGCGCCACAGGCGGGCTGCGTCCAGCCGCAGCTCGATCTGACGCCGGTTGGCCCAGTAGCGGGGCAGCCACAGCCGGAGGTCGTCGAGATCCTCGAGCGAGACCGGATGCGCCACCGTGGCGTTCAGGCCGGCGCCGATCAGCAGCTCCCCGCTCGGGCGCTGCCGGCAGCTGAATCGGAAGGCCCGCAACGTGGCCGTCGAGAGCGGCGGCAGCGGGCCCGTCTCGCCATTGGTGTAGACGATCGGCTTGATGGGGATCCGGATCCCCAGATCGCGGACCAGGCGGGGCGTCCAGACGCCGGCCGCGATCACGGCGCGCTCGGTCCGGACGGCGCCCCGGTCGGTCCCCACGGCGGTGACGGCGCCGCCGGCGACGGCGATCTCGGTGGCCTTCGTGCCCAGCACGAGCTGGGCCCCCCGCCGCCGAGCCGCCGACGCATACGCCAGCACCGCCTTGCGCGGATCGCAGTGGGCATCGCGCGGGCTGTAGAGGGCGGCGGCGAAGCCCCGGGTGAGCGACGGGATCAGCTCGCGGGTCTCCGGTGGGCTCAGCAGGCGCACGTCGGTGAAGCCGGCGGCCTTGGCGCGCTCGAGCTGCTCGCGCAGCTGCTCCACCTCGACCGCCGTCTCGGCCACGTAGAGGTTGCCCCCCGGCACGAACTCGAAGTCGGTGCCGAGGGTGCGGGCCGCCTCGGTCCACAGCTCGAGGGCGTCCATGGCCAGCGGCAGCTCGGCGGGATGGCGCCCCTGCAGGCGCAGACTGCCGAAGCTCCGGCCGGAGGCCTCCTGGGCCAGGTCGGCCTCCTTCTCCAGCAGGACGACGTGGGCGCCGCGCCGGGCCGCCTCCGCCGCGCAGACGGCGCCGCACACGCCGCCGCCCACCACGACGAGATCCGCGCGCTCGGGAACCGCGTCCATCAGGCCCGCGCCTGCTGGCCCTCGATCTGCTGGTGGACGTCCTGGGCCACGTAGTCCCAGACCAGACCCTTGAGCTTGGCGTAGTCGGGATGGGTCTGCTGCTCGAGCGTCCGGGGGAGCGGCAGCTCGTTCCGGATGACGGCCTGGACCCGGCCCGGGTTCGCGCGCATGACCACGATGCGGTCGGAGAGCAGGAGGGCTTCGTCGATGTTGTGGGTCACGAAGATGGTCGTCTTCCGGCTCTGCTGATGGATGCGCAGGAACTCCTGCTGGAGCACCTGACGGGTCATCGCATCCAGCGCGGCGAACGGCTCGTCCATCAGGAGGACCTCGGGGTCACCGGCCAGCGCGCGGGCCAGGGCCACCCGCTGCTGCATCCCCCCCGACAGCTGCGCCGGGTAGAGGTCCTCGAACCCGCGCAGGTTGACCATCCCGATGTACCGGGCCGCCCGCTCGGCGACCACCGGCGCCGGGAGCCCCTTGAGGCGCAGGGCGAACTCCACGTTCCCGCGGACGGTCTTCCACGGGAACAGGGCGTAGCTCTGGAAGACGATGCCGCAGCGGCGCTCGATCCCCACCACCGGCTCGCCGTGGAGCAGGATGCGGCCGGACGTCGGCGGGAAGAAGCCGGCCAGCATGTAGAGAAACGTGCTCTTGCCGCAGCCGGAGCTGCCGACCAGGCAGACCAGCTCCCCTTCCTCCACGCTCAGGTCCACGTCCTGGAGCGCCACCACCCGGCGCCCGCGGCCGGTCGGGAAGACCTTCGTCACCTGCCGGGCGGCGAGGATGGGCGCCCGCGTCACTTCTTGATCCGGTGCCGCTCCCACGGGATGATCCAGTCCTCCACGCTGCGAACCGCGGCGTCGATCAGGAAGACGGTCAGGCTGATGAGGGCCATGCCCACCATGATCAGGCCCAGGTTGTTCCAGTCCTTGCCGAACCAGATGAGGGCGCCCAGCCCCCGGTTCGCCGCGACCATCTCGGCGCTCAGCACGACCGTCCAGGAGACGGCCAGCGAGACCTTGAGCCCGCTCAGGATCCCGGGCAGCGCGCCCGGCAGCACGACCTCCCACATCACGTGGAAGCCGCCGGCGCCCATGTTGCGGGCGGCCAGCACCAGCAGCGGGTCCACCCGCTTGGTCGCCTCGGCCACGTACAGGAGCAGCGTGGCGAACGTGCCCATGAAGACGATGGAATACTTCTGCGACTCCCCGATGCCGAACCACAGGATGCTCAACGGAATCCAGGAGAGCGAGGGCAGCGGCCGGATGAGCGACAGCACGGGATCCACGATCGCCTTCGCCACCCGGGACGTGCCCATGAGGATGCCGAGCGGGATCGCCGCCGAGGCCGAGAGCAGGTAGCCGACGAACACCCGGCGGGCGCTGGTCAGGATGTGGCTCGGCAGCTCCCCGCT
>DASYUM010000226.1:0-33396 GCA_036001225.1 Candidatus Methylomirabilota bacterium
TCCAGGAGTTGCTCGCGGCGCTCTGTCGACTCACCCGGCGGGTGCGCAAGCGCCCCGACCTTCTGCGCTCGTTCATCACGGCCTCCGATCTAGCCATTTCTTTGCGCCCGTGATGTCTATTAGTTATGCACAGATCAATAATTGGCCCCGCACTAGCGCCGTGAGCGGCCGCGCTCTCCGCTCCTCCACTCGGCCCGCGCGCCGGCGGCCGCGCGTCGTCGATCTCACCCGGACGATCAGGCACGAGATGTCCAACCAGGCACCCCTCACCCCACTAACGTCAGCCGCCGGATGCGGCCGTGCTGGCCGATCTGAGCCTTCGGGACGTCACACCCAAGCGCGCTGAGGGCCGCTCTCGCGCGCTCTCCGGCCCCCCGTGACGGAGCCGCCAACCCGTCAATCAGGGTGGTAGACCAGCATCATCGCGCGCAGGTCGTGACGCAGCTCCTCCAGCGTCGGGCGACCGACGAACCAGCCCCCGTCGTAGACTTTGTGGATCTTGAGATCCGGGCCCACCGAGAAGCTGAAGGGGATCGCGATGCGGGGGTGGTTTGGATCCGTCTCATCGACGATGTCCAGCTCGGTGATGGCCCGGCGGTCGTGATCGCTCAGGAAGGTGAACGTCGCGCCCAGCCCGACCCGCAACGCCCCGCTGATCTCCGGGGCATCGGTGCTGATCACGGCGAGGTGGCAGTAGTTCACGGCGAGCTCGCGCTGGAAGTCGGTCAAGTGCCGTAACTGGCACTGGCACTTGGGTCACCAGTAGCCACGATAGAAGCTCACGATGAGCGGGTACCCGGCGGCGAGCTTGGAGAGCCGCACGGGCTCCCGCCGGTGATCGGGGAGCTCGAGATCGGGAAGGTGACCACCGACGACGAGGTCAGAACGCATGCCGGCCTCCTGTGCAGGGTTCCGCGGGTGGAGCTACCGCGCCGGCTGAGTGCGGACGCCGTAGATCCTCCGGCCGTACTCCAGGGTTTTCTGGTTGAGCCGCTTGTCCGTCCCGAAGACGATGTGCTTCGACATGTCAGGGGAGTAGCGACTGGCGGGCGGGCGCCGGCCGAGGGCCTCGGCCAGGCTCCGGATGTGATGGGGCCCGGCTCCGCAGCAGACGCCGAGATAGCGCACGCCGAGCGCGAACGCGTCCTTGCCGAACTCGGCGATCTCGTAGCGGTTGCACACGAACGGGTCGAGCGCGGTCGGGAAGGGACGGTTGTCCGGAATGGAGGCGCAGCCCGGATCGGTCAGGGACTGGAAGGTCGGCTCGGCCGGTGTGGTCCGGTAGGGCACCGGAAGGGCGGCCACGTGGCACGTGACGGCGGCGCGGATCTCCTTGAGGAGCGGCATCATGGTCACGGGCCCGCGCGAGCAGTTCAGGCCGACGACGTCGGCCCCCGCCGCCTCGAGCCGGCGGCAGGTATCGGGGATCGACCAGCCCTCCCGGCTCCGGCCCTCGCGATTGACGGCCAGGGTGATGACGGCGGGCTTGCCCCCGCGCTTGATCGACTCGAGCGCCAGAAGCGCCTCGCCGCCCGCGGAGTAGGTCTCGCCGACGATGAAGTCGACGCCGGCGTCGACGGCCCAGCCGACCTGCTCGTCGAACATCCGCCGCGTCTCCTTGTGCGACTTCGCGTCCTCCGGCGCGTAGATGCTCGTGTTGCAGATATCGCCGGCGAAGAGGGTGCCCGTGTCCCGCGCCACCTTCTTGGCCAGGCGCAAGGCCGTGCGGTTGATCGGTTCGAGGTCCTTCTCGCGCCCGATGATGCGGAGCTTCGCCCGGTGGGCGTAGTACGTGAACGCCTCCACGACGTCCGACCCGGCGTGGACGAAGTCGCGGTGCAGCTCCTCGACGAGATCGGGGTGCTCGAGCACGACCTCGGGCACGAACGCGCCGGCCTGGAGATAGCCGCGCCGCTCGAACTCGAAGAGGTAGCCCTCGGCGCAGATGACGGGCCCGGCGGCGAGGCGCTCGGCGAGACCGAGCTTGCGTGATGGGGGTCGGGTCTTGGTGGCCATGCTCGCACTCCTTCGGTAGGGGGTCTCGCGCTCGATCGGTCCGGCCGAGGGTAGCACGGGCTCGCGGAGGGGGGAAGCCGATGCCCGCATGCCCGAGCCGCGCGCACCCCGACCGACGCTCGCGCCGGTGGCTTGACGCCCCTCGCGAAACCGTGCTTTATTCCGCCTGCCGCGATGCGACTCGCCGGGAAGGTGGCGCTGATCAGCGGGGGCGCCCGGGGGATGGGTGCCGTGGAAGCTCGCCTCTTCGCCCGGGAAGGGGCCCGGGTCGTCATCGGCGACATCCTGGACGCGGAGGGGCGCGCGGTCGAGAAGGACATCCGGGCCGCCGGCGGCGAGGCCTGCTTCGTCGGCCTCGACGTGACCCGCGAATCGGACTGGCAGGAGGCGGTGGACACCGCGGTCGGCCACTTCGGCAAGCTGGACGTCCTCGTCAACAACGCCGGCGTCGGCGGAAGCGGGCGCGTCGAGGAGACCACGGTCGAGGCCTGGGACCGGGTGATGGACGTGAACGCCAAGGGCGTGTTCCTCGGCACCAAGGCCGCGATCGCGCCCATGCGGCGGGCTGGCGGCGGCTCGATCGTCAACATCTCGTCCCAGCTCGGCCTGGTCGGCATGGACAGCAGCAGCCCCCAGTACCAGGCGTCGAAGGGCGCGGTGCGGCTGCTCACCAAGCTGACGGCGCTCCAGTACGCGAAGGACCGGATCCGCGCCAACTCGGTCCACCCCGGCCCGATCGTGACGGCGATGACCGAGTGGCGGCGGAGCGACCCGGCGCAGTACGAGCTCATGGTGTCGCGGATCCCTCTCGGTCGATACGGCCAGCCGGAGGAGGTCGCCTACGGCGTTCTCTACCTGGCCTCCGACGAGTCGTCGTTCGTGACGGGCAGCGAGCTGGTGATCGATGGGGGATGGACCGCTCAGTAGACCGAAAGGCCGGCCCACCGTGGCGGATTCCAACCGGTCCACCGACAGCCTGACGCGCGCGATCGCGCTGCTCGAGGCCGGCGCCTGGCAACCGGCGCATGAAATCATCCAGCGGGAGAGCTCCCCGCTGGCGGCGTGGCTCCACGGCATCGTCCACACGCTGGAAGGCGACCTGGACAACGCGCGGTACTGGTACCGGAAGGCCGACCGCCCCTTCCCGGGCGTGGGCGCCGTGACGGGGGAAATCGCCGCGGCCCGGCGGACGCTCGAAGGTGGGGAGCGACTCGAGGGCGAGGCATGACGGTCACGATGCCGCGGCCACGAGCGGGGCAGCTTCAGACGGTACTCGGCGCCATCGACGCCGACGAGGTCGGCGTCACGCTCCCGCACGAGCACCTACTCATCGACTTCACGGTGATGTATGCCGAGCCGGCCGCCGCCGGCGGCCAGCGCCGCGCGGGGGAGCCGGTGAGCCTGGCCAATCTCGGCTGGGTCCGGCAGAACTTCAACGCCAACCTCGACAATCTCCGGCTGACCGACGAGCGGGTCGCCGAGGACGAGATCCTGTTGTTCAAGAACGCGGGCGGCCGGACCGTGATCGATCCCACGCCCGTGAGCCTCGCCCGCGACCCCCTCGCCCTGGCCCGCCTCGCCCGCGCCACCGGTCTCAACATCGTCATGGGCGCCGGCTACTACGTGGCGGCCGCCCACCCGCCCGACATGGACTGGCGCACCGTGGACGACCTCGTCCGCGAGTTCATCGCCGACGTCACGACGGGGGTCGGGGACACCGGCGTCCGCTCCGGCCTGATCGGTGAGATCGGGTGCACCTGGCCGTGGACCGACAACGAGAAGAAGGTGGTCCGGGCGGCCGTGCTCGCCCAGCGCGAGACCGGCGCGCCGCTCATGATCCACCCGGGCCGCCACCCGCGGGCGCCGATGGAGATCGCGGAGCTCGTCCAGAAGGAGGGCGGCGACCTCCGCCGGACGATCATGTGCCACATCTGTCGGACGATCGCCGACGTCGAGGCAGTGATCGACCTCGCCCAGAGCGGCATCTGGCTCGAGTACGATCTGTTCGGGCTGGAGACCTCGTACTACCCGTACAACCCGAGCTTCGACATGCCCAACGACGGCGGCCGCATGGCCCACGTCCTGGCCTTGATCGAAGCCGGCCATCGCGACCAGGTCCTCCTGTCGCACGACATCGCCTACAAGACCTCGCTCGTGAGGTACGGCGGCTACGGCTATCACCACCTGCTGGTCAACGTGGTTCCGCGGCTCCGGGCGAAGGGCGTGGACGAGGCCGGGCTGCGCCGGCTGCTCGTGGAGAACCCGGCGCGCGCGTTCGCGTTCGCGTGAGGGTGGCGGATCCTCGTGGCGAGCCACGTCGTCCGGGTCGGCGATGTCGAGATCACGGCGTTGACGGACGGGACGCTCGAGTTCGAGCTGAGCAACTTCTTTCCGACCATCCCGGAGGACGACTGGCAGCCGTACGAATCCCACCTCACGGAGGCGCACAAGGTTCGCTTCAACCTCGGCTCCTACCTGATCCGCTCGGCCGGGCGGACGATCCTGGTGGACACCGGGCTCGGCCCCCGGCCCGCCGACGCGCCCGACGCCCCGTGGGGCCGCCTCCTGCACGACTTCCGGGCCAACGGACTGCGGCCGGAAGACGTGGATATGGTGGTGATGACCCACCTCCACCGCGATCACGTCGGCTGGAACCTGATGCCGCAGGGCCAGAAGTCCGTGCCGACGTTCCCGAGGGCGCGCTACTGGATGAGCGCGAAGGACTGGGAGGCGTGCCACCAGCCCGACGTCCAGCCGAAGCGGTTTCCCAGTGCCCCCACCTGCGTCTGGCCGCTCGCCGAGCTGGGCCTGGTGGAGCTGATGAACGGCGAGCACCACCTGACGCGCGAGCTGACCGCGGTGCCGACGCCCGGCCACACGCCCGGGCACATGAGCATTCTGGCCACCTCCCGGGGCCAGCGGGCGCTCGTCCTCGGAGACGCGGCGCACAGCCCGGTCCAGGTGCTCGAGCCGGACTGGGTCTCCCGCGCCGACATGGACCCGGAGCTGACCCGCCAGACTCGCCGCGCGCTGATCGAGCGGGTGGAACGTGAGGAGATCATCGTGGCGGCCGGACATTTCCCGGCGCCCGGATTCGGCCGGATCGTGCGCCTGGAGGGGCGGCGCTACTGGCAGGGGCTCCCGCCATAGCGGGCGGTCGCGGGTCTTCGTCGCCGTGGCACTGACCGCAACGATCTACAACTTCGGCATCGAGCTGGCTGACTCGGACCGCCAGGTCTACGAGTCGCTCGCGCTCCGCGTCGCCCGGCACCCGTCCGAATCGGACGCGTACCTGCTGACCCGCGTCCTCGCCTACGCGCTGGAGTTCACCGAGGGCATCGAGTTCTCTCCGGGGCTGTCCGAGCCGGACGAACCCGCGATCTGGGTCCGAGACCTGACCGGCGCGATCCGATCGTGGATCGACATCGGCAGTCCTGAGGCCGCGCGGTTGCACAAAGCCGGTAAGGCCGCACCACGCGTTGCCGTGTACACGCACAAGGACCCGGCCCAGCTGATCAGCCGACTCGCGGGCCAGCGGATCCACCGTGTCGAGACGCTCGAGTTGTACGCGGTCGATCGCGGCCTCATCAGTGGGCTGGCGGCGCGGCTCGAACGCCGCATGGCGTTCGCCCTGTCCGTCAACGAGCGGGACCTCTTGCTGTCAATTGGCACGGACACGCTCTCGGGCCCGGTCTCGCGGTACGCCGTCGACTGAGCCATGGCGCCGGGCGCCGGCGCTCGGGTTGATGTCTGCTGCGTCGGCGCGCTAGAGTAAGCGCGCTCGCTCCGGCGAGGGGAGGCCAGTTCCGTGGCTGAACGCGGGCTCCGAGAGGTCATTGTGCCGGCCGCCCACGGCGGGGCGATCGAGGTCCGGGCGGGCGAGTACCTGTCGATCATCGACCTGGAGGGCTCCCAGGTCGCCGACTTCGTGGCGATCCATCGGGATGATCCGCGGATGTTTCTCTCACCCCACCAGACGCGCTCGACGCTCCGCCGCTGGACCTTGAAAGTGGGGGACCGGCTCGTGAACAACAACCGGGAGCCCGTTTTCGAGGTCGTGCGCGACGACGTCGGCGTCCACGACCTGTTCTTCTGCGCCTGCAGCCCGGCGCTCTACCGCCAGCGATTCGGGCTCACCGACCATCGGAGCTGCCGGATGAATCTGCTGGAGGCGCTCGCCCCGTATGGCATCGAAGAGTGGCAGCTTCCGGATCCGATCAACGTCTTCATGCGCACGCCCCCTCGCCCCGATGGGGAGTTCGACTTCCAGCCGGCTCCATCGAAGGCCGGAGACCGCATCGTGCTCCGGGCCTTCACCGACGTGGTGGCCGCCGTGTCGTCCTGTCCGATGGACCTGAGTCCGATCAACGGGGGGCGGATCACCCCGCTGAAGCTGGTCGTCGGCGCGTCACCCGATCCGGGGTAGCCGCTCGCGCCCCGTCGCCGACGCCGCGTCGGCCACCCACGACGGATACCGAGCGTCGCGCGCACTCGTGAGGCACCGCCCGAAGTGGCGGTGGGCGTAGGCGACGTAATCCACCGTCAGGGTCGAGATGCCTTGCTGGACCACGGCCCACATGGCCTCGCGGAAGTCGGACATGATCTGCATCAGCTTCAGCCGCGCGAGGTTCGACGGCGTGACCTCCCCGAAGTACCGCTCGAGGAGCGTCCGCTGCGCGTCCTCGGGGAGGCCGTTGTTGATCGCGAAGTTCCCGAGGTCGAAGAACGGGTCGCCCATCCCGGCGTACTCGTAGTCCACGATGAACACGCGGCCGTCCCGGAGCAGGAAGTTCGCGTTCAGCAGGTGTTGTGACAGGGCACGAGGGGCGCTGGCCTGGCCTGGAATGCCCCCTCGATCTCGTCGGCACGCTCGAGGGCCATCGCCCAGGCCGGTGGGATCGGGACCCCGCGCTCGGCCGCGATCCGCCGGTACTCGCGCACCACCCGAAACGACGAGAAGCGCGACGGGATCGCCGGCATCGCGTGGAGCGTGCGGATCGCCGTCACGACGCGGGCCAGGATCTCCCCGCGCGCGAGGGCTTCCGGGAGGAGTGGGTCGGCCTCGAGGAAGCGGGTGACGAGGATGCCGTGCTCGGAGAGGAAGGCGACGGGCTCCGGGGCCACGCCCGCCGCGGCGGCGGCCCGGGTCGCTTCCCACTCGGCGGTCCGGTCGATCCCGAGCAGGGCGGTGTCCTGGCCGGGGAGTCGCACCACGTAGGACGCGCCGGCGAGATCCACGCGGAAGTTGCGGTTGGTGATCCCGGCCGGCAGGGGGGTCACCGCATCCGGCTCCAGCCCGGCCCAGGCGGGCACCGCCCGGATTGCGGCGGCCAGCTCGGGATCGAGAGTCCGCTCCACGCGGACCACGCTAGCGGCGGCGACTGAGGCGGGTCAAGACGGGGGCACCCGGCTCGGCGACCACCGACGAGGGCGAGCCCGGAATCGTGTCGCCGGCGGCAAGGGGAGGCGGCGCGCCGGCCAGCCGCGGCGCGGCCGGGCGGCGCGCGGGAGCCCTGGCGCGACCCGGCCGTCGTTGAGTAACATCGTCGGGCGACCATGGGCGACTGGCAGGTCCGGTACCTGAGCCGCCGCGACGTCGAGGAGCTGGGCCTCGGCATGCCGGCGGTGATCGAGGCGGTCGAGGAGGCGTTCCGGGAGAAAGGCCTCGGACACGCCCTCATGCCGGCCAAGCACTGGCTGGCGCCGAGCGAGCGGCGCTTCTACAGCGCGATGACGAGCGTGGTGCCGGCCGCCCGGGCGGCCGGCTGCAAGTGGCAGAGCGGCTCGTCGGATAACCCGGCCCACGGCCTGCCCTACCTCACCGGGCTCCTGATCCTGAACGACGGCGAGACCGGCTTGCCCATCGCGGTCATGGACTCGACCTGGGTCACCGCGATGCGGACGGCGGCGGCGACGGCGGTGACCGCGCGCTACCTGGCCCGGCCGGGCGTGGACACGTTTGCCATGCTCGGATGCGGGGTTCAGGGCCGGCGGCACGTCGAGGCCCTCCGCGTCATCTTCCCGGGCCTGCGGCGGGTGCGGGCGTACGACGTGAACCCCGAGGCATTGAGTCGCTACGCGCGCGAGGTGGGCGAGCGCCACGGCCTCGAGGTCGTCGCCTGCCCGAGCCCCCGGGAGGCCGTGCGCGGGGCCTCCCTGGTGGTGACGGCCGGACCCATCGAGCCGAACCTGCCTCGCACGATCGACGCCGACTGGCTGGAGCCAGGCATGCTCGGGGTCGGCATCGACTACGACTGCTACTGGCGGCCGGCCGCGCTCCGAGCCGCCGACAAGTTCTTCACCGACGACCGCGCGCAGCTCGAGCACCTCCGCGAGTCCGGTTATTTCCGCGACCGCCCGCCGGTGACGGCCGAAATCGGGGACGTCGTCGCCGGGAAGGCGCCGGGCCGCGAGCGCGCCGACGAGGTGATCGTGGCCATGAACCTGGGCGTCTCGGTGGAGGACGTCACCACCGCCCGCCGCGTCTACGACCTGGCCGTCGCCCGCGGCCGCGGCACCCTGCTCCCGCTCTGACGCGTGGATCCCACGCCGCCCGCGTCGCCGTTCGGGCCGATCGCCGGCCTCCGGGTCCTCGACCTCGGCAACATGATCGCCGGCCCCATCGCCGCGTCCTTCCTCGCCGACTTCGGGGCCGATGTCCTCAAGGTCGAGCACCCGGAGCTGGGCGACGACATCCGGAACTGGCCGCCGATCAAGGAGGGGCGCTCCCTCTGGTGGAAGGTCATCGCGCGCAACAAGAAGCTCATCACGCTGAACCTCTCCCGGCCCGAGGGCCGCGCCCTCCTCCGGCGCCTGCTGCCCGACTTCGACGTGCTGATCGAGAACTTCCGGCCGGGAACCATGGAGCGCTGGGGCCTCGGCTACGCGGAGCTGGCGCGGGTGAACCGGCGCCTGGTCATGGTGCGGGTCAGCGGGTACGGGCAGACCGGGCCGTATGCCCCGCGCCCCGGCTACGGCACCGTGGCCGAGGCCATGAGCGGGGTGCCCTCGTTCACCGGGTTCCCCGACAAGCCGCCGACCCTGTCGGCCTTTCCGCTGGTCGACTACCTGACCGGGTTGTTCGCCGCCTACGCGACCCTGCTCGCCGTGTACGAGCGGGACGTCCGCGGCTCGGGCGTGGGCCAGGTGATCGACGCCAGCCTCTACGAGTCGATGTTCCGGATCGTGGAAGCCCAGGTCATCGGGTTCGACCAGCTCGGCGTGGTGAAGACACGGCGGGGCAACCGGATGGACGAGGACTCGCCGCGGAACGCGTACCGGACTGCCGACGGCGAGCACGTGACCATCTCGATCGGCTCCCAGCGGATCTTCACCCGGCTGGCCCAGGCCATCGGCCGGCCCGAGCTGGCCGACGACCCGCGCTTCGGCTCGCTCTCGCGACGCGTGGAGAACGGCGACGAGCTCGACGCCATGCTGGTCGAGTGGTTCGCCGGCCTGCCGCTGACCGAGGCGATGCGCCGGCTGG
This sequence comes from Candidatus Methylomirabilota bacterium, assembly GCA_036001225.1. Classification (GTDB taxonomy): domain Bacteria; phylum Methylomirabilota; class Methylomirabilia; order Rokubacteriales; family DASRDR01; genus DASYUM01. Next base: position 9,503 of record DASYUM010000226.1, read on the forward strand.
AGACGGCCGACGTCGTCGCCGGGCCGGTCTACGACATCCGGCGGATCGTCGCCGACCCGCACTACGCGGCGCGCGAGGACATCGTGGCGGTGCCCGACCCCGACTTCGGCAGTGTGCGCATGCCGGCGGTGGTGCCGAAGCTCTCCCGCACCCCGGGCCGGGTCGTCCATCCCGGACTCGACCGCGGCGCCCACAACGACGAGGTCTATCGCGGCCGGCTCGGCCTCAGCGCCGAGGAGTGCGAGCGGCTCCGTCGGGCGGGCGTGATCTGACGTGGCCTACGACGGCGCGGTGATCGTCGGCTACGGCCAGACCGAGTACCACAAGCGGGCCCAGCAGGAGGTCCCCTGGTATCTCGCCGACGCCATCCGCCGGGCCCTCGCCCACGCCGGCATCGACAAGCGCGAGGTCGACGGCCTGGCCGTCAGCTCCTTCATGCTGCCGCCCGACAATACCGCCACCATCGCCGAGCAGCTCGGGATGACGCTCCGGTGGGGCTACCTCGGCACCTTCGGCGGCGCCGAGCACGTGATCGGGCTGCTCCGGGCGGCCCGGGCCATCCAGCACGAGGAGGCCGAGGTCGTGGTGGTCGTCGCCGCCGACGCCTTCACCGTCGAGCGCCACATGGCGATGATGAACGTCTTCAACACCGGCTTCGAGTACCTGGCCCCCTACGGCATGGGCGGCACCAACGGCCTCTTCGCCATGGTCGAGCGGCGCCATCGCTACGAGTTCGGGACCACCCGCGCGCAGCTCGGCAAGCTGGCCGTCACCCAGCGGCGGAACGCCGGCCTCAATCCCAACGCGCTCCTCCGCACGCCGCTCAGCCTCGACGAGTATCTGAATGCGCGGCTCATCGCCGACCCGCTCCGACTCTACGACTGCGTGCTCCCGTGCAGCGGCGGCGACGCGGTGGTGGTGACCTCGGCCCGGCGGGCGCGCACCCTCCGCCGCCGGCCGATCCGGATCCTGGCCGGCGACGAGCGGACCAACTACCGGGCCAAGGACCTGGTGATGCTGGAAGGCGGCTGGGCGGAGTTCAGCCCCCGGCTCTTCCGGGAGGCCGGGCTCGGCCACGCCGACATCGACATGCTGCAGCTCTACGACGACTACCCGATCATGGAGCTGATCCAGCTCGAGGGCCTCGGCTTCTGCGGGAAGGGCGAGGGCGGGCGCTTCGTGGCCGCGACGGACATCTCCTTGACCGGGACGCTGCCGATCAACACCGGCGGCGGCCAGCTCTCCGGCGGCCAGTGCGGCGCCGGCGGGGGCGCGATCGGGCTGACCGAGGCCGTCATGCAGCTCCAGGGGGAGGCGGGCGCCCGGCAGGTCGCCGGCGCGCGGACGGCGCTGGTGACGGGGTTCGGGATGGTCGGGTTCGTGAAGGGGCTCTGCCAGAGCGCGGTGATCCTGACCAACGACTGATGGGCGAGATCCCCGGCATCCCGCTTCCCCGGCTCTACGACTGGAACCGGCCCTATTTCCAGGCGGCCGCCGCCGGGCGGCTCGTGCTCCAGAAGTGCCGCGCCTGCGGCGCGCTCATCTACTACCCTCGGCCGGCCTGTCCCGACTGCCTGGCCATGGAGTACGACTGGGTCCCGGTCTCCGGCCGCGGCCACATCTACTCGTTCGCCATCGTCTGGCGCCCCCAGCACCCCGCGTTCAACGATCGGGTGCCGATCACGCTGGCCACCATCACCCTCGAGGAGGGGCCCCAGATGGTTTCGAACATCGTCAACGCCCCGCCCGAGCGCGTCGAGATCGGCTTGCCGGTCCGCGTGGTCTTCGAGCGGATCACGAACGAGATCGCGCTGCCCAAGTTCGAGCTCGCCGAGGCTCCCCCCTGAGCCGAGTTCGGACGCGTACCCCCCCTTGACGTCGCGCCTCGGCCGGTGCGACATAGCCCTCGTGGGTCTCACGACCGAACGGAGAGTTCGACGGGACGACGCGGTGGTGAGCGTCCCCGGTGAGCTGGCAATCCGCGCCAGTTGCGGAGCCGGAGGAGGCGCGAGCCGGTGAGCACGACGACCCGACTGGCCCTGGATGGAGGCACGCCTGTCCGCCGCGAGCCGCTCCTGCCGGGCTGGCCGGGCGGGCTCCTCATCGGCGACGAGGAGAAGGCGCAGGTCCTCGAGGTGCTCGAAAGCCAGAGCCTCTACCGCCACTACGGTCCCCGACCGCGCCACAAGGCGGCCGAGCTGGAGCAGGCCTTCGCCCAGGCGATGGGCGCGCGCCACGCGCTCGCGGTGACGTCGGGCACCGGCGCGCTGATCGTCGGCCTGGCCGCCCTCGGCATCGGGCCCGGCGACGAGGTGATCGTGCCGACCTACACCTGGGTGGCGACGGTCAACGCGGTCGTCACGCTGGGCGCCGTGCCCGTCTTCGTGGACATCGACGAGAGCCTCACCATGGACCCGACCGCGGTCGAGGCCGCGGTGACGCCATTGACGGTCGCGATCGTGCCGGTCCACATGCGGGGCGCCGGCGCCGACATGGCGCGCATCATGGCGGTGGCCGACCGCCACCGGCTGGCCGTCCTGGAAGACAGCGCCCAGGCCGTCGGCGGCCGCTTCCGGGGGCGGCGCCTCGGCACCTTCGGCCGGCTCGGCGCCTTCAGCCTCCAGTACCACAAGGTGATCACCACCGGCGAGGGCGGGATGCTGGTGAGCGACGACACCGCGCTCTTCGAGCGCGCCGTGCGGTACCACGACCAGGGCTCGGTCCGGGTCGAGGAGCTGGACGAGCTCATCCCCGAAGGGAGTCCGCTCATCATCGGGGTCAACTACCGGATGAGCGAGCTGACCGCCGCCGTCGGCGTGGCCCAGCTCACGCGCATGGACTGGATCATCGGCCGGATGCGCCAGCACAAGAGCCGCCTCCTCGGGGCCGTGGCCGACCTGCCGGCGCTCCGCGTCCGTCCGCTCCCCGATTCGGAGGGCGACACCGGGGCGACGTTCATCGTCTACGCGCCGACCGCCGACCAGGCGACCCGGTTCGCCCGGGCGCTCACCGCGGAAGGCGTGCCGGCGTCGGTCGCCTGGACGAGCGGGCAGCACGTCTACCACCACTTCGACCAGCTGATCGAGCGGCGGTTCCTCTCCGCGCGTCACTGCGCGTGGGAGTGCCCGCACTACCGAGGCAAGGCCACCCTGGGCAAGGGCCAATTCCCCCGCTCCGACGACCTCCTCAAGCGCGCGGTCCACCTGGATCTTCACCCCCTCTTCTCCGACCGGGACGTCGCGGACATCGCCGAGGCCATGGCCAAGGTCGCGGCGGCGCTGCTCTGAGCCCGGACAGAAGGAGACCAGCCATGCGACGACCGTGGGTCTTCCTGGCTCTCGTGGCGTTCGGGACGCTGGCCATCGCGGAGGTCCCCGCGGCGGCGCAGGGCAAGATCGTCATCTACGCCGCCGAGGACGAGAAGACGACCAATGCGCTGACCAAGACCTTCACCGAGGAGACCAAGATCACCACCGAGGTGATCCGGATCCCGGCCGCCGGCACCCTGGCCACCCGCATCCGGTCCGAGAAGGCGGCGCCCAAGGCCGACATCTTCATCGGCGGCTCCGTCGAGTTCCACGAGCCGCTGGCGACCGAGGGGCTCGTGCTTCCGTATCGATCGCCGGTGGTCGGTCAGGCCAGGATCGACCCGGTGTTCGTGAGCCCGGTCGGCAACTGGCACGGCTGGTTCATGGGGACGCTGGTCATCGTGCTGAGCCCACAGCGGTTCGAGCGGGAGATCGCCCCCCAGGGCCTGGCCAAACCCAAGACCTGGGACGACCTCCTGCACCCGGCCTACCGCAAAAAGCTCGTCAGCGGGGCCCCGGCCACCTGCGGCGGCGCCTACATCTTCATGGCCGTGCAGATCTTCCGGAACGGCGGCGAGGGCAAGGGCTTCGACTGGCTGAAGCGCTACGACCAGCAGGTCCTCCAGTACACGCCGACGTGCCCGGCGCCCATCACGCTGGTCGCCCGGGGCGAGGCGGTGGCGGGGATGACCTGGCAGGACGACGCCACCGAGGCCGCCCTCAACAAGCAGCCGATCGAGGTGATCTTCCCGCCCGAGACCGGGGCCGAGATCGGCGGCGCCTCCATCATCAAGGGCGGACCGAACTCCGAGGGGGCGAAGAAGTTCGTCGACTTCCTGTTGAGCAAGCGGGCGCAGGGCATCAAGACCGAGCTCGGCTTTACCTATCCGGTGCGCGGCGACGTCGAGCCCCCGAAGAACGTGCCGCCGCTGGCCGAGATCAAGCTGGTCAAGTACGACCGCCAGTTCGCGATCGCCAACCGAGAGCGGCTGACCAAGCGGTGGGAGGCTGAGATCGGGTCCAAGCGCTGAGGCTCCGCACCCGTCCTGAGACCGACGGTGGTCTCGCGGAGAGGCATCCCGTTCACCCGACGGGCGGCCCGCGCGCCCGGCGATGCCCTCACGCTGGCGGTCGGACTCGCCCTGGCCGCGCTCCTCGGGGTGTTCGTGCTCTGGCCCATCGTCGAGGTCGTGTCGTTTCCAACGCTCGCCGACTACCTGCACCTGGGCGAGAACGGTCGCTGGCTCCGGGCGACGACCAACACCTTCCGGATGATGGTCCTCTCCACGCTGACCGCCACCGCCCTCGGCTTCCTGTACGGCTACGCGCTCGCCCGAGCGGGCCTGCCGGCCCGGGGGTTCTTCCGGCTGATCGCGGTGCTGCCGCTCTTCTCGCCCCCGTTCACGCTGGGCTTCTCGTATCTGCTGATGTTCGGCCGGTTCGGCCTCGTCACCCACGGCCTGGCCGGCCTCGAGGTCGGCATCCTCGGCTGGTGGAGCCTGTGGATCGTCCAGACGCTGACCAACTTCCCCTACGCGGCCCTCGCCGTGGAACGGGTGCTCGCGGCCACGCCGGCCCGGCTCGAGGTCGCGGCCCGCAACCTCGGCGGCGGCGGCCTCGCCATCTTCCGCACGGTGACCTTTCCCCTGGCGCGCCCCGCCGTGGCCGGGGCCGCGCTCTTGATCGCGATCTACGTGCTGGCCGACTTCGCCAACCCCCTCATCATCGGCGGCGACTTTCCGCTGCTGGCCACCGAGGCCTGGTACCGCATCGACGGCTGGGGCGACATGCGGGGGGCCACGCTGGTCGCGGCCACGTTGTTACCGCCGGCCCTGTTCCTCTTCGTCCTGGAGCGCTACTGGGTCGGCCGCCGGGCCTACGCGGTGATCACCGGGCGCGGCAGCGCGCTCGCGGATGCCGTCCTCCCCCGGCCCGTGCGGGGACTCCTTCTCTTCGCCTGCGCGGCGGTGGCGGGGCTGATCCTCACCCTCTACTTCGGCGTGGTGGTGGGCGCCTTCACGCGCACTTGGGGCGTCGACTGGACGCCGACCCTGGAGAAATGGGAGACGGCGGTCGCCAAAGCCGACCACGTGGCCAACAGCGTTCTCTACGCGGCGGTGGCCGGCGCAGCGGCCACCGCCCTCGCCACCGTGGCCGCCTACCTCGTGGATCAGAAGGCGATCCCGGGGCGTCGGCTGATCGACTTCGTCTGCGTGCTCCCGGCCGCGGTCCCCGGCGTGTTCGTCGGCATCGGCTATCTGCTGGCGTTCAACCGGCCGGGCGTTCCCCTGGCCGGGACCGCCGCCTTGCTCATCGCCGCCTTCGTCTTCGCCAACCTGCCGTTCGGGTATCAGGTCGCGCGAGCCGGCCTGGCCCAGATCGACCGGAACCTGGCCGACGCCGCCGCCGACCTCGGGGCGTCGCGGCTGCGGATCCTGTGGGACGTCCACCTCCGGCTCATCTTTCCCGTCTGCGTCGCCGCCTGGACGACCATCTTCGTGAGCTGCGTCACGAATCTCAGCATCGCGGTCTTTCTGGTCACGCCGGGGACCCAGGTCGCCACCTTCTCCATCCTGGGGCTGATCGGGGACAACCGCTTGGAGGCGGCCTCGGCCCTGACCACCGCGCTGCTGGCCGTCACGCTCGTCGTGGTCGGCCTGGCCTGGCGGGTCTCCCGGCGCGCGCGCATCGTTCCCGGAGTCATCGGTGGATAAACCCCACGTCGAGCTCGACCGCGTGAGCAAGCGCTTCGGCCCGGTGAGCGCGGTGGCCGAGGTCTGCCTGGCGCTGCCGGAGGGCGAATTCACCACGCTGCTCGGCCCCAGCGGCTGCGGGAAGACCACGTTGCTCCGGCTGGTGGCCGGGTTCTTCCGCCCCGACGGGGGAGAGATCCGCATCCGCGGCGTGCGGGTCAACGAGGTCCCGCCTCAGCGGCGGAGCACGGTGGTGGTGTTCCAGGATTACGCGCTGTTTCCGCATCTGACCGTCTTCGAGAACGTGGCCTACGGGCTCCGCCGGCGGGGCGTGCCCGGGGACGAGCTGCGGCGCCGCGTCCGGGAGATGCTGGGCTTCCTGGGACTCGACGCCTACGCCGCCGCCTCGCCGCTCGCGCTCTCCGGCGGCCAGCAGCAGCGGGTCGCGCTGGCGCGGGCCCTGGTGGTCGAGCCCGACGTCCTGCTGCTCGACGAGCCGCTGTCGAACCTCGACGCCAAGCTGCGGACCCGCGTGCGAACCGAGCTCAAGGAGATCCAGCAGGCGCTCGGCAAGACGACGCTCCTGGTGACCCACGACCAGGAGGAGGCGCTCTCGGTCTCCGATCGCGTCGCGGTCATGGAGGCGGGGCGCATCCGCCAGGTGGGGACGCCGCTGGAGGTCTACGCGCGGCCGGCCGACCGATTCGTCGCCGACTTCGTCGGGGTGGCGAACTTCGTGGCCGCCACGGTGCGGGCGGTGACCGCCGACGGCGTCGTGCTGGAGTCGCCGCTCGGCACGCTGACCGCCCCTGGTGGCCGCTCGTTCGACCCCGGCCAGCAGGTGACCGTTCTCCTCCGGCCGAGCGCCCTGCGGCTCTGGGCGGCCCCCGGACCCGGCCGGCTGCCCGCGCGGATCCGCTCCACCAGCTTCTTGGGCGCGCTGCGGCGTCACCAAGTGAAGGTCGGGGAGCTGCGGCTGGTGGTGGACCAGCCGCTCGGCGAGGGCGAGGCACCACCGCCCGAGAGCTGGCTCGCCATCGATCCCGGGCACCTCCACCTCCTGCCGGCCGAGGCATGACGCCCGCGGTGGGGCGCGAGGTCGGGGTGGGGCTCCTCGGGCCGGCCGGCGTGGGCCGAGCGCACGCGCATGCCTACCGCCTGATCCCCCTCGTCTTCTGGCCGCCGACGACGCGCGCTCGCCTCGTCCGGGTGTGCGGGCGGGACAAGGCGCGGGCCGAGGCCGCAGCGGCGCGGTTCGGCTTCGCCGCGGCGGGGGACCGGTGGGAGGAGCTGGTCGATGACCCGGCGGTCGAGCTGCTCGACAACTGCGCACCCAACGCGTTCCACCGCGAGCCGTGCCTGGCCGCGCTCCGGGCCGGCAAGCACGTCCTCTGCGAGAAGCCGCTGGGCCGATCGGCCGCCGAGGCCCGCGAGCTGCGCGACGCGGCGGCGGCCAGCCGGGCGGTCGCCATGGTCGGGTTCAACTACCGATTCCTGCCTGCCGTCCAGCTCGCGCGCCGGCTCATCACCGACGGGCGCCTCGGGCCCCTCCATCATTTCCGTGCCCGGTTCGCCGACAACTCCTTCCTGGATCCGGCCGTGCCCTTCAGCTGGCACCAGGACGCCGCCCTGACCGGATCGAACGCCTTGCTCGACCTCGGAAGTCACCTCGTCGACACCGCGCGCCATCTGGTCGGCGAGCCGGTGGCGGTGACCGGGGCGGTGGCGACGTTCACCACCGAGCGTCCGGATCCGGCGACCGGCCGCCCGCGGCGGGTCGAGACGGAGGACGCGTTCGAGGCGACGCTCGAGTTCGCCGGCGGCGCGCTGGGCAGCGTGGCGGGGACGAACTACGCCGCCGGCCGGCGGGCCCACATGACCTTCGAGGTCAACGGCGCCCGCGGCACGCTCGCCTACGACCTCGAGCGGCTGAACAGTCTGTTCGTCCATTTCGTGGACGACGCCCCGTCGGGCGGCGGCCTCCGCGAGGTCCACGTGACGGAGCCCGACCATCCCTACGGCGGTCTGTGGTGGCCGCCCGGCCACGGCGTGGGCTGGGAGGCGTCGATGGTGCACGAGCTTCGCCATCTGCTGGAAGCCGTCGCCGGCGGCGGGGCGGTCACACCCGTCGCCGCGACCTTCGAGGACGGGTATCGCTGCGCGGTCGTCTGCGACGCGATCCTGGAGGCGGCCCGGAGCGGCCGCCGGGTGGCGGTCGGCTACTGAGGGGGGCGTCGTTTTCGAGCGCCTCACCGGCGCCATCGCGCTGCCTACGTTCGAGCTCGCCGACGGCCGGCCCTGAACTGGCCCGCAGGCCCCAGGAGGTCTCAGGTGGACCCGATCAGCGACGTGCGCGACATCTCTCGCATCGGCTACGGCTTCATGGCGTCAAAGGTGCTGTTCTCGGCGCTGAACCTGGACCTCTTCAGCCTGGTTTCTCCCGCCAAGACGCTCGAGGAGCTCGCGCGGGAGACCGGTATCGCTCCCGGCCGCTTGGTCACGCTGCTGACCGCGTGCGTCGCCCTGGGGCTCCTCGTGAAGACCGGCGCGCGCTATTCCAATGCGCCGGCCAGCGCAGCGTACCTGGTCCGCAGCGCGCCGCGCTACTTCGGCGACTACTTCCGCTTCCAGGTTGACCGGCAGATCTACCCGATGTGGGTCCAGCTGGATCGCGCGTTGCGAGGCGAACGCACCGGCTCGTACAGCGTGCTCGACCCGGAGGAGGCCGAACACTTCACTCGCGCCCAGCACTCGGGCTCATTGGGCCCGGCGCGGGTGCTGGCCCAGATGGTCGACCTGGGCGCGTGCCGCACCCTGCTCGACGTCGGCGCCGGCAGCGGCGCGTTCAGCATTGCGCTCTGCCAGCGCTATCCCTCGCTGGCGGCGACCCTCATCGACTTCCCGCCCATGGTGGAGGTCGCCACGCGGTTCGTGAGGGAAGCCGGCCTCGAGACCCGCATCGGCTGCATCTCCGGCAACGCCCTCGAGGTGAGCTGGCCCGACCGACAGGACGCCGTGCTCATGTCCTACATTCTGAGCGCGGTGGCCGAGAGAGACGTGGCGGGGCTGGTCGGGCATGCGGTGAAGGTGCTGGCGCCCGGCGGGCACCTGATCGTCCACGACTTCATGGTGGACAACGACCGGAGCGGGCCGGTCTATGCGGCGTTATGGTCGGTGGGCAGCCTGCATCTCGACCCCGACGCGGTGTCGCTGACCCCCGAGTGGCTCTCGGGGGTCGTAGGCCGGGCCGGTCTCACCGCCCTCTCCGTGCGGGACGTCATTCCCGGCATCACGCGACTGCTTTTGGCCAGGAAGTCGGAGTCCGGAGAGCCATAGCCGAGACGGCCCGAGCCCCGCCGAGGAAAGGAAGGTCAGATGAAGGACGTCTTCGAGGCTGTCCGCACGATGCTCGCCGTGCGCCGCTACCAGGACCAGCCGGTGCCGGAGGCGGTACTCCGTCGGATCGTCGAGGCCGGGCGACTGACGGGGAGTGCCATGAACAAGCAGCCGTGGCACTTCATCGTGGTCCAGGACCGCGAGACCCTGCGCCGGCTCGGAGCGCTGGCGCCCAGCGGGCCATACGTCGGCCAGGCGCCGCTGGCGATCGTGGTGGCCATCGAGAAGACCCCGTTCGCCGCCTCCGACGCCAGCCGCGCGATCCAGTCGATGCTGCTGACGGCCTGGGCCGACGGGGTGGGCTCCAACTGGGTCGGCTTCGGAGGACTGGAGGACGTCAAGCCTCTCCTCGACATCCCTGCCGGCCTCGACGTGTTGGCGATCCTTCCCTTCGGCTACCCCGTCGAAGCCCGGGGACGGGGGAAGAAGGAGCGCAAACCGCTGAGGGCGGTCGCCCACCGTGAGCGATACGGTCAGCCCTTCGAATAGGCCGGGCTGGCCTGGTGGCCGGTCTTGTTGTGCTCGGCGCGATGGCGTAGGGTGGACGGCCTGGGGGCGGTGAGCCGTCCGGCGCCGCCGCCCCCGGTCACCATCGGCATTGAAGGAATCTCTCTGTCATAGGGGGCAGAGAATGGCTGATCCGAGCTGGTCGAAGCACATGGCGGACGTGCTCCGCCGGAACGAAATCCGGCTCTTCGCCACCGTCCCCGACTACATCGTGAGCCACGTGCTCGAGCATCTGTGGGCCGACCCCGGGTGCCGGGTGGTCACGACCTGCCGGGAAGAGGAAGGACTCGGCCTCCTGTCGGGCGCGTTTCTGGCCGGCGAGCGGGGCGCGCTCCTCATGCAGAACAGCGGCCTCGGGAACTGCGTCAACACCCTCGGCTCCCTCAACGTGGCCAGCCAGATCCCGGTCGTCCTGGTGATCAGCCATCGGGGTGATCTCGCCGAGTTCAACCCGGCCCAGGTGCCGGTGGGGCAGGCGACCGAGCGGATCCTCGACGCCCTCGACATCCGCCACATCATGCCCCGGTCCATCGCCGACCTGGAGACCCAGGCCGACGGGCTCATCAAGCTCGCCTACACGCGGGCCTTGCCGGTGGCCTTCATCCTGCCGGCCGAGCTGACGGGCGGGAAGATCGGGTGACCCGTCCCGGGCCGGGGCCCGGTAGCTCGCAGGAAAGGGTCACGTATCACGCCGAAGGGAGACCAACCTTCATGAATAGGGCCACCGCGACCCGGCTCCTGGCCGAGCGGCTCCGGAACGAGGTCGTGGTGTCGAACCTGGGCCAGGCGACCCTCGACCTCCAGCGGCACGGCGACCGCCCGCTGAACTGCTACACGTTCGGGGCGATGGGGCAGTGCTCGTCGATCGGGCTCGGCATCGCCCTCGCCCGGCCCGACGTCCGGGTGATCTGCCTGGACGGGGACGGCTCACTCCTCATGAACCTCGGCTCGCTCTGCACGATCGCCACGACGGCGCCCGCGAACTATGCCCTCGTCATCTGGGACAACGAGGTCCACATGACGACGGGCGGCCAGCCGACGGCCACCGCCTTCCGGTCGAGCTTCGTCGGGCTGGCCAGGGGCGCCGGGATCGAGAAGGTGCTGGAGCCCCGGGACGAGACCGAGCTCCGGCGCGCCTACGACCGCCTCCTGACCGAGGACGGTCCGTTCGTGGTGAACGTCAAGGTCGAGAAGGGGCGCGCCGAGGGGAAGCTCGATCGCGACGTGATCGGCTACACGCGCCGCTTCATGACGGCGCTGGCCGCCCTCCCGCGGGCGGCCGCCGCCGGCTGACCGCGCCCGCGGGCGGGCTCCAGTCCCTCAGCGGGGGCGGGTCTCGGCGAACCGGTCGAGGCCGACGGTGGCGTCGATGAGCAGGAGGACGACGAAGCTCACGTAGACCGAGGCCGCCGACACCGCGGCCACCAGCGGGTCCACGTTGTAGGCGATGTAGTTCATGATGTTCACCGGCAGCGGGTTGAGCCGGCTGGTGGTGAAGAACATCGTCACCTCGACGTTGGTCCACGAGATGACGAAGGCGAAGAGCGCCCCCGCGATCACGCCGCCCTGGATGACCGGCAGGGTCACGGTGAGGAACGCCACCAGGGGGGAGGCCCCCAGGTCGGCCGCCGCCTCCTCCAGCGCCTGCTCGAAGCCGGCCAGGGTGGCCATCACCGAGCGGATGATGTAGGGGAGCGTCAGCAGAACGTGGCCGATCAGGATGGCCCAGAAGGTCCGGGCGATCCCGAGGAGCGTGAGGTACTGGAGGAGCCCGACCCCGAGGACCACCTGCGGTAGCACCAGCGGGGAGAGGAACAGCGCCGAGACGACCCGCTGGCCCCGAAAGCGGTAGCGGGCCAGGGCCAGCGCCGCGGGCACGCCGACGGCCGTGGCGACGACCGTCGTGGCGGCGGCCAGCTCCAGGCTCAGCGTGAAGGAGTCGAGCCAGCCGGGCGTCCGCGCGAACGTCCAGTACCAGCGGAGCGTGAGCCCGCGCGGTGGGAAGACGAGAAACTCACTGGCCGTGAACGACGCGCCCACGATCACGGCGATCGGGAGCAGCAGGTAGACGAACGTCAGGATGGCCAGCCCTCGCAGCAGGACGCCGCCCACCCGCTCGGCCGTCTCCACCACCGCCGCCCGTCGGGGCGTCATACCGTCCGGAGGAAGCGGGTGTAGATCCCGGTGAGGACGAGCGTCAGCGTCAGCAGCACCATCGCCATGGCCCCGCCGAACCCCCAGTCGTAGACCGCGACGTACTGCTCGTAGATCAGCATCGGCACCACCTTGAGCCGTCCGCCGCTCAGCACGGCCGGCGTGACGTAGGCGCTCATCGCCAGCGTGAACACGATCAGCGAGCCGGCGACGACGCCGGGCAGGCTCAGCGGCAGGGTCACGGTGAGGAACGTGACGAGGCGACTCGCGCCCAGATCCATCGCCGCCTCCTCGAGGCTCGCGTCGATCTGCTGGAGGACGGCGGCGATGGTCAGGACGGTGAACGGCAGCAGGACGTGGGTGAGCCCGATGACGACCCCGGCCTCGTTGAAGATGAGCCGGACCGGGCGCTCGACCACCCCGAGATCGAGCAGCGTCCGGTTGACGATCCCGTTGTTCCCGAGACTGACCATCCAGCCGAACGAGCGCACGATCGAGCTGGTGAACAGCGGTGCCACGACCACCAGGTAGGCGAGCCGCCGCACCGTCCGCGAGCGGACCGAGCGAACCAGGTAGTAGGCGACCAGGTAGCCGAGCCCGAGCGCGCAGAGCGTGGTCACCAGGCTGATGCGCAGCGTGAAGAGGAGCGTGCCCAGGTAGTAGCGGTCGCCCAGGAACCGGAGGTAGTTCTCGCCGGTGGGGCGGCCCAGCGCTTGCTTGTGCTCGACCACGCTGCCGACCAGGATGCTGGCCACGGTCGGGACGAGGAACAGCACCAGCACGGCGACGCCGGGAAGGAGGAGCCGCGACAACACGCGAAGCCGTGCGCCGGCGTCGCTCACAGTAAGCGTTCCTCGCCGGCATTCCAGCCGATCCAGGGCTGGCTCGACGGCTCGATCCGCGCCGCGAGGCTCTGGTCCGAGGTGGTCAGGACCAGCGCCAGCTCGGCCGCCACCGTGACGTGGAAGTTCGTGAGCACGCCCAGGTAGACCCGGCGGCTCACCGTCGCCCGGAAGGCGTTGTCGAGCGCGGGTCGCTCCGCGTGGAGCGCGATGCGCTCGGGGCGGAGCGAGAGCTGGACCCGGGTGCCGGGCGCCGGCGCGAGCGCCGGCAGCGCGGCGAGGAGCGGGAGGCCCCCGCACCGCAGGCGCAGCCGCGGGCCCTCGATCGCCTCCACGGTGCAGGCGAGCAGGTTCGTCTGGCCGATGAAGTCGGCCACGAAGGGGGTGGCCGGCCGCTCGTAGACCGCGCGGGCGGCGTCCATCTGCTCGACGCGGCCGGCGTTCATCACCGCGATGCGGTCGGAGAGGACGAGGGCTTCCTCCTGGTCGTGGGTGACGTAGATGGAGGTGATCCGGAGGTATTCCTGGAGGCGCTTCAGCTCCATCTGCATCTGCCGGCGCAGCTTCAGGTCCAGCGCGCCGAGCGGCTCGTCGAGGAGCAGCACCCGCGGCCGGTTGACGAGAGCCCGGGCCAGCGCGACCCGCTGCTGCTGGCCCCCCGACAACTCGCGGGGGTAGCGGTGGCCGAGGCCCTGGAGGCTCACCAGCTCGAGGCTCTCCGCGACGCCCCGCGCGATCTCGGCCTTGCCGACGCCGCGACGCCGCGGGCCGTAGGCGATGTTGTCGGCCACCGTGAGGTGCGGGAACAGGGCGTAGTGTTGGAAGACCATGTTCACCGGCCGGCGATAGGGCGGGATCCCGCGCATCGGCTGGCCGCCGATGGAGACCTCGCCGGCGGTGGGCTCGAGGAAGCCGGCCAGGATACGGAGGGTGGTCGTCTTGCCGCACCCGCTCGGTCCCAGCAGGGAGACGAACTCGCCCGGGCGGACCTCCAGCGAGACGTCGTCGACGGCGGTGTGGGCGCCGAAGCGCTTGGTGACGTGAGCGAGCCGGACGTCGGCCGCGTCGGCGCTCATGACGCTACGTGCAGGTGGGACACAGCGGGCTATCGTGGTGTCCCGGGCCGCGGCCCGAGCAGATCAAGGACGCAGGCCTGAGTCGCGCCGAGGCGTATGCCGCGCACGCGAGCCACCGGACGCCGCGGGGCTGGGGCCCCGCCGTCCGGGGCGAGCCACCCAAAGTTGAGGCGCGGCGAAGGCCGAGGACGCAGAGATGCGATGGGCCCTGGCCCGGGACTAGGACTTGCCGAGGACCTCCTTGTTCCACCGCTCGATCCACTTCGGCTTGCGCTCGTTGATCGCCTGCCAATCGGGAATGTAGAGGTTCTTCATGGTCCCGGCGCCGTACGGCATCCGCTCCCGGACCTTGGCCGGCACCTCCACGCGCTGGTTGGCCGGCGCCGCCGAGATGTACTCCATGAGCCCCTGCTGGCCGGCCGGGGAGACGACCGCGTCGACGTACTTGAGGGCCAGGTCGCGGTTCTTGCTGCCCTTGGCCACGTGGACCCGGATGTCCCCCGCCACCGCGCCCTCGGTTGGCACGACGAACACGATCGGGAGCCCCCGATCGCGCAGGCCCCACGAGTTGCCGTGCGTCTGGACGCCCACGTCGGCCTCCCCGCTCTGGAAGAGGTTGTCGGACTGGCCGGCGGCGTCCCAGTAGGCGGAGACCTTCAGCTTCTTCATCGCTTCGATGAAGGCATCGACGTGGTCCAGGTCACCGCCGAAGACCTTCGCCATGTGGGCGAACCAGTTCGGCCACGTCGCGTTGACCGGGCTGGCGGTGGTGATGCGGCCCGCGTACTCGGACCGCCACAAGTCTTTCCAGGAGGCGGGCGGGGTTTTGATCCGCTCCTTGTTGTAGCTGAGCCCGATCGAGTAGAAGCCGCCGGTGATCGCGAAGACCTGCCCGCCCTTGTCCTTCTGGATCGCCTGGGGGAGGAGGTCTTTGCCGTGGGTCAGCTTCGAGAGGTCGATCGGCTCCACCAGGTCTTCGGCGAGCGCCATCTCGGAGACGCCGCCGTCGATCCAGGCCACGTCGATCGAGGGATTGCCCTTCTGCTGCCGCAGCTTCCCCAGGGTGACGGTGGAGACGCCTTGCTCCTCCAGCACGCGGGCGCCCGTCTTCTGCTGGAACTCCTTGATGCTGCCCTCGCGGATCGCCTCGCCGAACCGGCCGCCGTAGAGGGCGACCGTGAGCTGGCCCTGGGCGGCAGCCCGGGAGGGCAGGGCGGTGCCGGCCGCGGCGGCGGCCGACAGGGCGAGGAAGCGGCGGCGGGTCAGGCGCGGCGGTTTCTGCGGCATGGGCGTGGCCCCCTTTCGACTGGCCGATGGACGCTCGCTGGCCGGAGTGCTAGGGTTCTGTAGCACTCCGCACGACGCCGTGTCAACGGAGGGTCAAAATCGGAGGGGTGTCGGAACACCCCTCCGAAGCGTCCCCAAGGAAAAAGGGGCGCGGGCAAAGCCCGCGCTCGGAGTGGAACACCTGGCGTCGGCGGCGCTGCCGAGGGGTCTGCGTCGAGGCGGGCGAACGGCGGACGGATCGGCGAGGAGACGACGCATGCTCAAGACGCGGTTCATCGACGTGATCTATACGCACACCGAGGGCGAGCCCACCTGCATCGTCCCCGGCGGGATTCCCTATCCGGCCGGGACCGACATCCTGGCCAAGCGGCGCTTCGTCGAGGAGCGCTACGACTGGCTGCGACAGGCCCTCATGCGCGAGCCGCGGGGGCACAAGGACATGTTCGGCGTGTTCGTCACCCCGCCGTCGGCGCCCGACGCCGACGCCGGCATGATCTGGATGGACGGCGAGCAGTACCTGCACATGTGCGGGCACGGCACCATCGGGCTCTCCATGGCGCTGGTGGCTGGCGGCGGGATCCCGGCCCCGGAGTCGCCGGTGCGGATCCGCTACGAGACGACCGCCGGCCGGGTGACGGCGGAGGTCGCCCACTCGGATCGCGACGTCGAGTGGTGCCGCTTCGAGAACGTCCCCGCCTTCGTGGCGGCCCAGGACGTCCCGGTGGAGCTGCCCGAGCTCGGCACCCTGCGGGCCGACGTCGCGTTCGGCGGGAACTACTTCGGAATCATCAAATGGGATCGCCGGGCATTTCCGATCGCTCCCGAGAACGGGAGCCGCTTCTCGCGGCTGGGAACGATCGCCAAGGCGCAGCTCCGGGAGAAGGTCACGCTCCGCCATCCCACCCAACCCCACATCACCCAGCTCGACCTGGTGACCTTCTACCACGAGCCCACCCGGCCGGAGGCGCGCTATCGCTGCGTCCACGTCTTCAGCGACGGGAAGATGGATCGCTCCCCCGGCGGCACCGGGACCAGCGCGATGCTGGCGATGCTGGAGGCGCGGGGCGAGCTGGCCATCGGCCAGACGATCCAGGCCGAGGGCCTCCTCGGCAGCGGGACGTTCGAGGGCCGGCTGATCGGCGAGACCCGGCTGGACGGCCAGCGGGCCGTCGTCCCCACCGTCAAGGGCCGGGCCAACATCGTCGGCTACGCGAAGTGGCTGATCGACCCGGCCGACCCGGTCGGCGCCGGCTTCGTGATCTCGTAGCCCACGGCGCGTCGGGCTCCCTCGCGTCCTTGGCGTGCCGCCGGGCGGCGTGCCGATGCCCGAGGCGGAGGAGAAATCGATGAGCGCCATGAGCGACACGCGGGAAGTGTTTGCCCGGTCAAGCTCCTGTCCGCCACCTCCGTACCGCGCCCACCAGGACCAGGAGAACGCCGAGGGGCCAGGCTAGGAAGATCGCCGCCACGAACGGGATGGCCACCCCGGGCCCCCCTCCGCCGAGGAGGGCGACGCTCAGCACCAAGGCGGCAAATGGAACGACGAAGAGGAGCGCCCCCCAAAACACGAGCCGTTTCCCTTCCTCACGCCGCCGGGTGGCGGGGCCCGCGCGGCCCTCCTCTACGCGTGGGGCCGGGCCCCAGCGCCGCGCCCAAACCCCGACGGCGGCACCCGTGAGCGCCCCCCCGAGGGCCCAGAGCGGCGTCAGCGGGGGGTCCCAGGTTCGGGCGCCGAACGCGGCGAGGGGCGCCAACCCGGCGGCGAACAGCGCCGCCAGGAGGCACGCGTCCCACGAGCGCCACCAGCCCGCCCCGACGAACCCGACGAAGATCACGGCGAGCCCGCTCGGACGATTCACCAGAGCGCCGGAGAACGCCCCCGCCACGACGGCGAGCAGCTCAAGAGTCAGCGGCCACATGCGCCAGAAGCGACCCACCGCCATACTGAGCCCCTCCTCTCGCGTCCTTGTCCGAGTTCGGCACCCTGCGGGCCGACGTCGTGTTCGGCGGGAACTACTTCGGGATCATCAAGTGGGACCGGCGGGCGCTGGCGATCGCGCCCGAGAACGGGAGCGGATTCTCGCGGTTGGGGACCATCGCCAAGGCGCAGCTCCGCAGGGTGAGCTGGCCATCGGCCAGACGATCCAGGCCGAGGGCCTCCTCGGCAGGGGGACGTTCGAGGGCCGGCTGATCGGCGAGACCCGGCTGGACGGCCAGCGGGCCGTCGTCCCCACCCTCAAGGGCTGGACCAACATCGTCGGCTACGCGAAGTGGCTGATCGACCCGGCCGACCTGGTCGGCGCCGGCTTCGTGATCGCCTGACGGCGCGATCACAGCTCGACGATCCCGTCGCCGACCTTCCTCAGCCGCTCGAGCACGAGCGGGTCGTGGCCGGGGAGGATCAGCTCGGGCGCGGCGGCCAGCTCCGCGAGGCGCTGGAAGGCGTGGTACGTCCCGGGAATGTCGTGCAGCGTGTTGAACGGGATGCGCTCCTGGAAGTTCCGGTAGTAGTGTGACGCGTCCGACGCCACCACGGCCTGGCCGCGGGGCGTCGCCACGGTGACGATCTGCATGCCGGCGGTGTGGCCGCCCACCTTCTCCACACGCACCCCGGGAACGATTTCCCGGGCGCCGTCCACGAAGCGGACCCGCCCCTCGTAGTTCAGCCGGACGAGCGCGCAGACGTCGTCCACCTCGATGGAGCCGCGGAAGGCGGGCTGCCCGGCGTGGCGGCCGGTGTAGAAGGCCATCTCGGCCTCCTGGAGGTAGAACGTCGCCCGGGGGAAGAGGGCGTGGTTGCCGACGTGATCGTAGTGGAAGTGCGTGAGGATGACGTGCTCCACGCGCCCGGCGTCGATGCCGAGCTCGGCCAGGCCCCGCTCGGGCGATCGCAGGAACTGGCGGCCCCGGCGGGTGCCGACGGCCTCGGTGAAGCCGAGGTCGACCACGACCGTCTGCTGACCGTTGGTGACCGCCCACACGAAGTAGTCCATGCCCAGGGGGGTGTTGTGGGTGTCGCGGTAGAAGACCTCGGAGGAGGTCGTCTGCCGGTGGGCATAGCGCACGGCGTAGACGCGGTAGGGCGAGCTGGCCATGACGTCTCCTTTCCCGCGCGGGCTTCCCGTGCGAGGATTCTACGGGTTCTGAGCCCCGAAAGGAGGACCACATGACGACCCCCCGGACCGCGACATCGGCGCGCAACGAGGTGCGCCAGGTCGCCCCCAAGCTGGTCGACCTGCTGGAAACCGTGCTCTACGGCGACGTGTGGGAGCGGCCGCAGCTCTCCAAGCGGGACCGCAGCCTCGTCACGGTCGCCGCGCTGGTGGCGATGTCCCGCCCCGACCAGCTCCGCGTCCACGTCGAGCGGGCGCTGGGCAACGGGATCACCCGGGAGGAGCTCGGGGAGCTGATCACGCACCTCGCGTTCTACGCCGGCTGGCCGGCGGCGATGGCGGCGGCGCGCACCGCCAAGCAGGTCTTCGACGAGCAGAAGGAGCGCACGGCATGAGGGTGGGAT
Organism: Candidatus Methylomirabilota bacterium; assembly: GCA_036001225.1. Lineage (GTDB taxonomy): Bacteria > Methylomirabilota > Methylomirabilia > Rokubacteriales > DASRDR01 > DASYUM01. Next base: position 28,283 of record DASYUM010000226.1, read on the forward strand.
TCATCGGGCTCGGCACGATGGGCGGGCCCATGGCGCTGAACGTGCTGAAGGGGGGCCACGAGCTGGTGGTGCACGACATCCGGCGGGAGGCCGCCGGGCCGCACCTCGCCGCCGGCGCGACGTGGGCGAACACCGCGAGGGAGGTCGCGGCGGCCGCCGAGGTCGTCCTCACCTCGCTGCCCGGTCCGCCGGAGGTCGAGGCGGTGGCGCTCGGCGAGCAGGGCATCCTGGCCGGCGCCGGGGCCGGGACGGCCTGCTTCGACCTGAGCACCAACTCGCCGGCGCTGATCCGGCGCCTCCACGGGATCTTCGGGGCCCAGGGCGTGCACCTGCTCGATTCGCCGGTGAGCGGCGGGCCGCGGGGAGCCCGGACCGGAAAGCTCGCCCTGTGGGTGGGTGGCGAGCAGCCGGTCTTCGAGCGCTTCAAGCCGCTGCTCGACGCCATCGGCGACCGCGCGATGTACGTGGGCCCGATCGGCGCCGGCTCGATCGCCAAGCTCGTGCACAACTGCGCCGGCTACGCCATCCAGTGCGCGCTGGCCGAGGTCTTCACGCTGGGCGTGAAGGCGGGCGTCGAGCCGCTCGCCCTCTGGCAGGCCGTCCGCCAGGGCGCGGCCGGCCGGAGCCGGACCTTCGACCGGCTGGTCGATCAGTTCCTGCCCGGCAAGTTCGAGCCCGCCTCGTTCGCGCTCAAGCTCGCCCACAAGGACATGTCGCTGGCCACCGCGCTCGGGCGCGAGCAGGGCGTCCCCATGCGCATGGCCAACCTCGCCCTGGACGAGCTGACGGAAGCGATGAATCGCGGCTGGGGAGCGCGCGACTCGCGGGTGGCGATGCTCCTGCAGGAAGAGCGGGCGGGCGTCGACATCCGGGTGGCCGAGGAGCGCCTGCGCGCGGCGCTCGATCGCGAGCCCGTGTAACCGGACGGGAACCGTGGGAGCCAAGTACGTCGGGGCGGCCGTCCGGCGGCGGGAAGATCCCCGGCTCCTGGTCGGGGACAGCCGGTTCGTGGAGGACATCCGGCTGCCCGGCCTCCTCCACGCCGCGTTCGTCCGGAGCGTCCACGCCCACGCGCGTCTCCGGGCCGTGCGGACCGAGGCGGCCCGGCGCCTGCCCGGCGTCGTCCGGGTCTTCACCTTCCCCGACCTCGCCCGCTGGGCGAAGCCGCTGCCGACGCTCGGCGCCCCGCCCGCCGGCCTCACCGCCCAGGTCCCGGTCCGGCTGAAACAGGCGCCTCAGCTCCCCCTCGCCCGGGACACGGTGCGCCACGTCGGCGAGGCGATCGCCCTCGTCGTCGCCGAGTCGCCCTATCTTGCCGATGACGCCCTGGGCCTCGTCGAGGTGGAATACGAGCCGCTCCCCGCCCTCGTCGACCCCGCCGCCGCCAGCGACGTCGGCGCGCCGCTCCTCCACCCCGAGTGGGGCGACAACCTCGCCGTCGCCTTCGCGCACGCGATCGGCGATCCCGACGCTGCCTTCCGCCGCGCGGCCGTCGTCGTGCGCGGCGCCTTCCGCACCCAGCGGTATGCCGGCATGCCGATCGAGCCGCGGGCGGTGGTGGCGAGCTGGGACGCGCGCGAGGGCGCGCTGACCGCCTGGAGCACGACCCAGGTCGTCCACTTCGTCCAGCAGAGCATCGCCGGGGCCCTCGAGCTACCGGTCCACAAGGTGCGCGTGGTGGCCCCCGATGTCGGCGGCGGGTTCGGGACCAAGGCCTCCGGCTACGCGGAGGACGTGCTGGTCGCGATCGCCGCCCGGGAGCTGGGGCGCCCGGTCAAGTGGACCGAGACCCGGCGCGAGCACATGGTGGCGGCGGCCCACGCCCGCGACCAGCTGCACGAGATCGAGCTGGCCGCCACCGGCGCCGGCGAGATCCTGGCCGTCCGCGACCGCATTCGCGTCGATCTCGGCGCCTACAACGTCTGGGGGGCCGTCCTCCCCTACAACACGATGGCCCACCTCCTCGGCCCTTACCGGGTGGCGAGCTTCGCCTGCGACGTGCGGGCGGTGGTGACGAACAAGACCCCCAACGCGCCCTACCGCGGCGCCGGGCGGCCCGAGGCCGCTCTGGCCATGGACCGGATCGTGGACTGCCTGGCCCGCGAGGTCGGGATGGACCCCGCCGACGTCCGCCGGCGGAACCTCATCCGCGCCGACGAGATGCCCTATGACCGGGGGATGCCGTACCGCGACGGGAACCCGCTCGTCTACGACAGCGGCGACTTCCCCGCGACGCTCGAGGCGGCGCTGGCGGCCGCCGGCTACGCGGCGTTCCGGCAGACGCAGGCGCGGCTGCGCGCGGAGCACGTCTACCGGGGGATCGGGATCTCGGCCTACGTCGAGGGGACGGGGCTCGGCCCCTACGAGGGGGCCTCGGTGAAGCTCGACCTGTCGGGCCGCGTGCTGGTGGCGACGGGCGCCTGCTCGCAGGGCCAGGGCCACGAGACCTCGTTCGCCCAGATCGCGGCCGACGCGCTCGACGTCCCCCTGGACTGGGTCACCGTGATCGGCGCCGACACCGACCGCATCTCCTTCGGCATCGGGACCTTCGCCAGCCGGAGCGCGGTGCTGGCCGGCAACGCCGTGGCCGCCGCCGGCCGGCAGGTGCGTGCCAAGGTGCTGGAGGCGGCGGCCCGGCTGCTGGAGGCCCGGGTGGACGACCTGGAGCTGGCCGACGGCCGGGTCTTCGTCCGCGGCGCCCCGGCCTCGGCGATGCCGCTGGCCAGGATCGTCCAGGGCGCCCTCCCCACCTTCGCCGCGCCGGGGGGGCCCGGGGCGACGTTCGAGGCCACCGTCTACCACCACGTGCCCACCGTCACCTACGCGAGCGCCGCCCACGTGGCCGAGGTCGAGGTGGACGTCGAGACCGGGCGGGTCCGGCTGCTCCGGTACGTCGTCGCCCACGACTGCGGCCGCGTCATCAACCCGATGATCGTGGACGGCCAGATCCACGGCGGGGTCGCTCAGGGCGTGGGGGGCGGGCTCTTCGAGGAGCTGGTCTACGACGAGACCGGCCAGCTCCTGTCGAGCGGGTTCATGGACTACGCGGTGCCCCGGGCCGACGAGCTCCCGCCGATCGAGACGGTCCACCTCGAGTTCCCGTCGCCCCGCAACCCCCTCGGCGTCAAGGGGCTCGGCGAGGGCGGCGCGATCTCGCCCCCGGCCGCGATCGCCAACGCCGTCGAGGACGCGCTGGCACCGTTCGGCGTCCGGGTGAGCGAGCTCCCGCTGGCGCCGCCGCGCGTCGCCGCGCTGCTGGCGCGGCGGGAGCGCGTGCTAGAATCCCCGCGTCCATGACCCCGCCAGCTCGGGCCAGCTCCGGCGCGGAGATCGTCGAGTGAAGGCGGGCGACTTCGTCGAGGCCCGGCGCCGGCTGGAGGCCAAGCCGCGAGCGTCGCGGGAGAAGCTGACCACCCTCGGGGACGCGGCGGCCCAGGTCAAGGACGGCGACGTCCTGGCGATCGGCGGCTGCCTCTACTCGCGGACGCCGCTCGCCCTCCTCGCCGAGATCCTGCGTCAGGGCCGGCGGGGCCTGACGCTCAGCCGGAACCTGATGTGCTACGAAGGCGAGTGGTTCATCGCCGCGAACGCCGCCGAGCGCGTGGTGACGAGCTGGTTCGGGATCGGGCTGCCCTGGGGGCTCTCGCGGATCGTGCGGGAGGCGGTCGAGAGCGGCCGGGTCCGCTACGAAGAATGGAGCCACCTCGCCCTCGGGCTCCGCTACCGGGCGGCGGCCATGGGGCTCCCCTTCCTGCCCACGCTGACGATGCTCGGCTCGGATCTCATGGCAGTCGGCGAGGCGAGGACCATGACCTGCCCTTACACCGGGGAGACCCTCTGCCTGGTGCCGGCGCTCTACCCGGACGTCGCCCTCCTCCACGTCCACCGCGCCGACCGCTACGGGAACTGCCAGATCGACGGCTACCCGCACATGGACGCCGACCTCGCGCGGGCGGCCACCACGGTCCTGGTGACGGCGGAGGCGATCGTGCCGGAGGAGGAGATCCGCCGCCACCCGGACCGGACGGTCATCCCGGCCTTCGCGGTGGACGCCGTCGTCGAGGTTCCCGGCGGCGCGTTTCCGCACGAGTGCTACGGCCTCTACGAGGCCGACTTCGGCCACTTCGACGCCTACGTCGAGGCGATCAAGGCCCGAGGGGTCGAGGGGGTCCGCGACTATCTCGACCGGTTCGTCTATCGGCCGCGCTCCCATCCGGAGTATCTCGCGCTCTTCGGCGAGGGTGCGCTGGAACGGCAGGCGCGCCTGGCCCGCGAGCTGGTCCCCACCCGGTGAGCTACGCCGCGACGGAGCTGCTGGCGGTGATGGCGGCCCGCGAGCTGGCCGGGGTGCGCTCGGTGTTCGCGGGCGTGGGGATCCCGCTGCTGGCGGCGGTGCTGGCCCGGCAGACGTGCGCGCCCGAGCTGACCATCGTGGTCGAGGGCGGCTCGGTCGGCCCCGAGGTCGTGCCCGGCCGGCTGCCCATCTCCACCAATGAGATGCGGATCGCGCACCGGGCCGAGATGCTCCCGGGGATCACCGACGTCTTCCTCTTCGCCCAGCGCGGCTTCCTGGACGTGGGCTTCGTCGGCGGCGCCCAGGTCGACCAGCACGGCAACCTGAACTCCAGCGTGCTCGGCGACTACCACCACCCGAAGGTGCGCCTGCCCGGGAGCGGCGGGGCGAACGACATCATCTCCCTCTGCCGCCGCGTGGTGGTGGTCACGATGCACGAGCGGCGCCGCTTCGTCCCCCGGGTCGACTTCGTGACGAGCCCGGGATTCCTGGACGGCGGCGATGCGCGGCGGAAGGCCGGCCTCCTCTTCGGGCGGGTGGCGCGCGTCGTGACCCATCTGGGGCTCCTCGATTTCGACGAGGAGACGAAGCGGATGCGGCTGGCCGCCCTCCACCCGGGCGCCGCGGTGGCCGACGTCGTCGCCCAGACCGGCTTCGAGTTGGCGGTCCCGGCCGGGGTCGCGACCTCCGAGCCGCCGAGCGGGGCGGAGCTGGCCGTGCTGCGCGGCCTGGATCCGGACCGCCGCTTTCTCTGACGCGGGAGGCACCCCGGCATGCTCGCGAGTATCGGTCTCGCCATCCGGAACTTCGTCGGCCCCGG
>DASYUM010000227.1:0-3014 GCA_036001225.1 Candidatus Methylomirabilota bacterium
AACGAGGCCTTGCTGGTCAACGACCAGGAGCCCATCATCGAGGGCCTCCCCGACCTGGGTGAGACACCCGCGGACCTCGTCGGTGAGCGCGATCATTCCACCCTTGACCCAGCAAAAGGGATACCACGCACGAGATTGCCCCTGGGCGGGGACCAGTACCGCCCGTTCGACCCCGGGGCCGGTCGGACCGGAACAAGTTTTGCCCGTGGTTCGGCAAGTATTTCAACGAGGCCCGTCGGGAACCGGCCCGGACAGGCCCGGACGGGCTCGGAACGGTCGTGGCGGGGGCGTGCCCTGGCAAGCCGATTGCTCCATCAGAGGGCGATGATCCCGCTTCTTGCCATCCTCGCCCTGGGTCTGGTGGCCGGCAAGGTGGCCCGGCGGATCACGCCGGCCGTCGAGCTGGTCTTGCTCCTGCTCATCGCCGGCGTCGTGCTGGCCGACTTCCTGTCGTGGTCGGGCGGGCAGGCGGGGAGTCCGGCCGACTTCCTGCGCGGCCTCATCGCCGGGGGCCGCTGAGGGCCGGGTGGAGATCCTCCTCTTCGCCCCCTACCCCCCGTACCCGCCTCGCTTCGGCGGCGCCACCCGCGTCTGTCACCTGGTGCGGGCGGTGGCCCGCGAGCACCGGATCACGCTCCTCTGCTTCGCGTCGCCGGAGGAGAGCGCCGCCCTCGGTCCTCTCCGCGAGGTTTGCGAGGCCGTCCACACCGTGCCCTATCCGACCGGCGCCGATCCGCGGGCCAAGCGGTTCTACCAGCTCCGCTCGCTGGTCGGGCGTCCGTACAGCTACTACGTGAACTACTCGCCGGCGATGGCGGCGGCCCTGCAGCGGCTCTCGACCGCCGGGCGCTTCGATCTCGTCCAGCTCGAGTTCGGTGACGTGGCGCCGTTCTACGCGGTGCCCGGCCCCGCCCTCCGGGTGCTCGACGAGCACAACGTCGAGCACCGCCTGCTCGAGCGGAGCTGGCGGCAGGCCCGATCGCCGTTCCGCCGCCTCTACAACCGCATCGAGGCGCACAAGCTGCGGCGGGCCGAGCTAGCCACCTGCCGGCGGATGGACGCCATCCTCACGACCTCGGACGTGGACCGAGCGACGCTCGCGCCGGACGTGGACGGGGTGCCGATCCGCGTCATCCCGAACGGCGTGGACACCGCCTTCTTCACCCCCGACGAGAGCACGCCGGTCGATCCGGCCCGCCTCGTCTTTACCGGCGCCATCGACTATCACCCGAACACGGACGGCGTCCTTCACTTCTCCGCCGAAATCCTGCCGCGCATCCGGGCGGCCGCGCCGGACGTGAACCTGGCCGTGGTGGGCAAGGACCCGCCGCCGGCCGTGCAGGCGCTGGCCGGCGAGCGCGTCCTGGTGACGGGCACGGTCCCTGACGTCCGTCCGTGGCTGCGCAGTGCCGCGGTCGTCGTGGTCCCGCTCCGGGTGGGGGGCGGCACCCGACTGAAGATCCTGGAAGCGCTGGCGACCGGCCGCGCGGTGGTCTCGACCTCACTCGGCTGCGAAGGCCTCGAGGTCACCCCCGGCGAGGACATCCTCGTCGCCGACACGCCGGAGGCGTTTGCCGAAGCCGTGGTGCGCTGCCTGCGGGAGCCCGCGCTGCGAGCCCGACTGGGTGCGGCTGGTCGCGCCCTGGTCGAGCGCCGCTATCGGTGGGAGACCATCGGGCGCAGCCTGAGCGACTTCTACTGGGAGTTGTCGGCGCGGGGGGCGGGCTCGGCCCGCCGCCGGGGCGTCGCCGCCTAGTCCCCCACCGTCTCCCGTGCGCCGGGTCGCCTGGCTCCTCGTGTTCGGCCTCGTCCTTCTCGGGGCCGGCCCCCGCTCGGTCGCCGCGCCGAGCGGCACCGGCGCGGCGATCCGCGTGAACCAGCTCGGCTACCGTCCGGGCGACCGGAAGGTGGCCCTGGTCACGGGCGCCCCCGGCGTCTTCGTCGTCCGGGAGGCGGCGAGCCAGCGCATCGTCTTGGAGGGTCCCGCCGGGCCGCCGGCCCCCCTCGACCCCGCCTCGGGCGACCGCGTCGCGGCGCTCGACTTCAGCGCGCTGCGGACCCCGGGCGAGTACGTGGTGGCGGCGGCCGGCCTCGCCGCGTCGCCGCCCTTCCGCGTCGGCGAGGGGGTGTACGCGGACGCCTTCCGGGCGGTGCTGGCGATCTTCCGCTATCACCGGTGTGGCGGGGCCATCCAGGGCGGCTCGCCGTTCGACCACCCGGCCTGCCACCTCGCCGACGCCGAGGAGTGGGGCGCGCGGGGCACACGGCGCAACGTCACCGGCGGCTGGCATGACGCCGGCGACTACGGCAAGTACGTGCCGGCCGCCGGCCTGGCGGTCTGGCATCTCGCCGCCGTCCACGACCTCGTCCGGCCGCCCGGCCTCCTCGATGAGCTGCGGTGGGAGCTGGACTGGCTCCTCCGGATGCAGCGGGACGACGGCGCCGTGCACCACAAGGTGACCACGATCCGGTGGACGGGCGACCGGCCGCCCCACCAGGATCCCGACCCGCGCTATCTCTTCGGCGTCTCCTCGGCCGCCACCGCGACCGTCGCCGCCACCGGGGCGCGCGCGGCCCGGCTCTTCCGGCCCCACGACCCGGCGTACGCCGATCGGCTCCTGGCCGCCGCCGAGGCGGCCTGGCGCTGGCTCGATCGGCATCCGGACATCGTGCCGCCCGGCGGCTTTACCAACCCACCCGGCGTGGAGACGGGCGCGTACGAGGACGACGATGACCGCGACCAGCGGTTCTGGGCGGCCGCCGAGCTGTGGCGGACCACCGGCCAGCCGCGGTATCGCGCGGTCGTCCTGGCCAGTCTCGACCGCTGGACGCCGTTCGACTACCCGGCCTCGTGGCAACAGGTTCAGAACCTGGCCTACCAGACCCTGGTCGAGGCCGACAGCCCCCTCGAACCGGCAGCCCGGGAGCGCCTGGCGGCCGCCCTCGCCGAGCGCTCGGGCTGGCTCGTCGATGCCTTCGCGCAGCAAGGCTATCGGGTGGCCCTCACGCCCGGC
>DASYUM010000228.1:0-2040 GCA_036001225.1 Candidatus Methylomirabilota bacterium
CGCGGCTACGAAGCGATCCTCACCGAAGGCGGGCCGCACGTGATGGGGGAGCTCATCGGTCGCGACCTGCTTGACGAAGCCTTCGTCACCATCTCGCCGGTGATCGCAGGTCGCGACGGCGAACCTCGGCTGGGCATGGTCGCGGGCGCCGAGCTCCTACCGGGACGAGGCCTCTGGACGAAGCTCCTGAGCGCACGCCGGCACGGCGACTTCCTGTTTCTGCGCTACGGCTTGAAGGACCGCTAGCAGGTCTCAGCCCCGAGCAGCAGCGGTGCCGACGCCGCCACAGCCGGTTGCTGCGAGACCGCGACCAGGGCGCCGGACTTCACCCCGCTGGGAATCCTTACGGCCAGGTGATCGGTCGGCACGGCGACGATGTAGCCGCTGGCGGGTGTCGTCGTCTTGGCCCCTGGCAGATCGGTCGTCGCTCCCGTGCAGCGATTAAAGAATTTGAGCGTGTAGGAGACTGCCACCGACTTCTGCGAGGTGGTGAAGTAGATCGCCACCTCGAGCTTGCAGGAGCTGAGGTCGCATACCGTCGCCTTCTCCGGCGTTCCGCCCGGGATGTTGCACGGCGACTCGGGAGTGCAGATCTGGACCTTGCTCACCGGGGCCGCGCTCGACGGCGCGTAAACCGGAACCGCCTGCGGTCCGCCTCCCGTCGGTGACGTGCCGGGCGATGTCCTCGGGGACGCGGTCGGCTTTGTCGATGGCGACGGATTGAGACTCACCGGGCCCCCGCCACGATTGGCGAGCACGATGACCCCGAAGATCCCGAGCAGGATCACGATCGCCACCGCGATGGCCGCGGGTACGAGCCAGGGCGGTCGCTCCGATGGTCCGCCGTCGCGGGCCTTGGCTTGGGAAACCGAGGGTTTTCGCGCCGGCACCGGTGCGATCGGGACGGGACGACTGGGCGCCTCCACAGGCTCCGGCTCTGCCACGGGCGCCTGGTACGTGGGGAGCGCCTCGCCGGTGCCGAGGGGCTCGGCCGGCGCGGTCGTTCCCGGCCTCCAGACTGGTTGCTCCATCGGGGTCCAGGTCGGCTGGGTCCCTGCCCGCTCGGGCGCCGGCGCAGGCGTCGGGGCGGGCGTCTCGACAGGGTTGGGTGAGGACGGAGCCGCCGACCAGGTGGGAATCGGCGCGGGTGACTCGGTCGCCGCCGGCCCAGGTTCGACCGGAGCGGCTTCGGGCGGAGAGGTCGACCACGAGGGGATCGGAGGGGGCTCGGCCGGAGCAGGTTGGGGCGGGGCCTCGGGCGGAGCAGGTTCGGGCGGAGAGGTCGACCACGAGGGGATCGGAGGGGGCTCGGCCGGAGCAGGTTGGGGCGGGGGCTCGGGCGGAGCAAGTTCGGGCGGCGACGTGGACCACGAGGGGATCGGCGAGGGCTCGGCCGGAGCAGCTTTGGGCGGAGAGGTCGACCAGGAGGGGATCGGCGGCGGCGTCTCCGCCGCAGGAGGCGTGGGCGAGACGGGCTCGGCGGGGGGAGCTTCCTCCACCGGCGCGGGGACCTCCGGGCTCGTGACGCCGGCCGCGGGCGGCTCGGACGGGGCGTCGGACCAGGTCGGGATCGAGGGCGTGCTGGTCTGCGGCTCGGCGGGACCTGGTTCCACGGGCGGGGCCGGAGCCGCGGGAGCGGCCGGCGCCCCGGCCGCCGGCGCGAATGTGATCGCCGGCATCGAGGGGTACGTCTGCATAGGTCGATCCGGCGCCTCGTAGGACACCGACTGCCGGATCGGCGTCTCGTCGCGCCGAGGCGGTGCGATGAATGGCGCCGGGCTGGGCGCGGGTGCGGGGGCCTGGGGTGCAGTCACGGCCGGCACCGGCTGGCTGGGCCGGGGCGATACGGTGCCGTCGGGCAGGAAGGGGGTGATCGGTGGGAGCTCACGACCACCGGCCCGCGTCGCCAGCTCCGATTGCGCCTGCATCTGGCGGTCGGGCGCCAGCAGCGCCGCGGCCATCTCGCGCAGCGCGCCCTGGGCCCGGTCGGCGGAAGGCCCCATGGCGCCGCTCGCCATCGACCTCATCGTCACCACCAGA
>DASYUM010000229.1:0-15572 GCA_036001225.1 Candidatus Methylomirabilota bacterium
GAGACGGGCTCGTCCAGCACGACCAGGGACGGCGACAGGGCCAGGGCGCGAGCGATGGCAATCCGTTGCCGCTGGCCGCCCGAGAACTCGTGGGGATACAGCTGGGCCGCGCGTTCCGGCAAGCCGACCAGCTCGAGCAACTCCGCGACCCGCCGGCGGACCGCGGCCGGCCTCAGCCGCTCGTTGATGACGAGCGGCTCGGCCACGATCGCCCGGACGCGCATCCGCGGGTTGAGGGAGGCGTAGGGGTCCTGGAACACGGCCTGGACCGATCGCCGATACCGACGGCGGCCGAGACCCTCGAGCGAGGCCAGGTCCTGCCCCTCGAACCGGATCGTCCCCGCGGTCGGCGGCTCGAGTCCGAGCACGAGCTTGGCCGTCGTCGTCTTGCCGCAGCCCGACTCGCCGACCAGCCCTAACGTGCGCCCGGGCTCGATGGCGAACGAGACGCCGTCCACCGCGCGCACGGTGACGGCTGTCCGCGAGAAGAGCCCGCGTCGGAGCGGATAGTGCTTGGTCAGGGCCGCGACCTCGACGACGGGGCCGGTCGGGCTCACCAGCCTACCCTCCGATCAGACAGGGCAGCATTCCCTGGCTGGGTACCGGGCCGCTCACGGGCGCTCGGCCAGCCAGCAGCGGGTGGCATGCTCCGTGCCGACCGCGAACTCCGGCGGCGCGTCGGCGCGGCAGCGGGCCAGCAGTCGGGGGCAGCGGGGATGGAAAGCGCAGCCGGGTGGAAGCGCGGCCAGGTCGGGCGGCGCTCCCTCGATGGCCGGGAGGCGCGCCGTCCGGGGCTGAAGCCGGGGGACCGAGTCCAGAAGCGCGCGCGTGTAGGGGTGGGCGGGCGCCGAGAAGATCCGGCGGACCGGCCCGGTCTCGACGATCCGGCCCGCGTACATGACGGCAACCCGGTCGCACATCCGGGCCACGATCCCGAGATTGTGGGTGACGAAGATGAGGGCCAGACCGTGGCGCGCCTGGAGGTCCTTGAGCAGCCGAAGGTACTGGGCCTGGATCGTGAGGTCGAGGCTCGTGGTCGGCTCGTCGGCGATGAGCAGCCGCGGCGGCGCGGTCATGGCCATGGCGCCCACGACTCGCTGGCGCATGCCGCCGGAGAGCTGGTGAGGAAAGCTCCGGAGCCGCGCGGCCGGCGAGGCGATCCCGACCGACGCCAGGAGCTCGATCGCGCGGTCGGTGAGGGCGCGGCCGCGGAGCGGGTGGTGAAGGGCGACCGTCTCGCGCACCTGCGTCCCCACCGAGAGGACCGGGTTGAGCGAGCTGAGCGGGTCCTGGAGGATCATGGCGACCTCCTTCCCCCGGATCCGCACCATCTCCCGCTCGCTCTTCCGTAGAAGGTCCTCGCCGTCGAGCCGCACCTCGCCGCCGAGGATCCGACCCGCCGGCCGGGGGACGAGGCGGACGATGGAGAGGCAGGTCATGCTCTTTCCGGACCCTGACTCGCCGACGAGCCCGAGCGTCTCCCCAGCGCCCACGCTGAACGACACCCCGTCGACGGCCCGCACCGTCCCCCACTTGGTGAAGAGGTAGGTGCGGAGGTCGAGGACCTCGAGGACCGGCGGCGCCATCAGCGCCTGGGGGACGCCCGGCGTGAACGGGCCATCAGAGCTGGCGCAGCTTGGGGTCCAGGGTATCCCGGATCCAGTCGCCGAGCAGGTTGAAGGCGAGGACCACCAGGAGGATCGCCAGGCCGGGGAAGAACGAGACCCACCAGGCGCTGGTGATGTAGTCGCGACCCTCGGCGATCATCGAGCCCCAGGCCGGCGTCGGCGGCGGAATGCCGGCCCCGAGGAACGAGAGCGAGGCCTCCACGATGATCACGTAGCCCACCTGGAGCGTCAGGAGCACGACCAGCGTGTTGAGCGTGTTGGGGAACAGGTGGCGGGTGACGATGCGCCAGGCGGAGGCCCCGGCGATGCGGGCCTGGGCGACGAAGTCCCGCTCCATCAGAGCCAGGACCTCCCCCCGGATGACACGCGCGTAGCGGGCCCACAGGATGACGGCGATCGCCACCACCACGTTGGTGAAGCTCGGTCCCACGGTGACGGCGAGGATGAGGGCCAGCAGGATCACCGGGAACGACAGGGTGGCGTCGGTGATCCGCATGAGCACCGCGTCCACCCGGCCCCGATGGTAGCCGGCGACGAGCCCCACCGCGGCACCGACGAACCCGGCCAGGAGCACCGTCGCCACGCCGGCGGCGAGGGACACCCGCGCCCCGAAGAGAATGCGGGCCAGGAGGTCGCGGCCCAGGCGATCGGTGCCGAGGGGGTGCGTCCAGCTTCCGCCCTCCGCCCACACCGGCGGCGTGAAGCGGTCCCGGAGCGCCTGGGCGTACGGGTCGGCCGGGCTCAGGACACCGGCGAGGAGCGCGGCCAGCACGAAAATCACGACAATCGCCGCCGGGAACGCGGGGACCCGGCTCAGGGCCATCGCCCGGCGCGGCGGCAGGCCGACGTCGGGGAGGGGCGCCGCCAGCTCGGTCAGGGGCCCGGTCTCCTCACCCCGCGTACCGAATACGGGGATCGATCACCGCGTACAGGCAGTCCACCGCGAGGTTGATGGCGGCCACGATCACCGCCGTCAGCAGCACCACCGCCTGGATCACCGGGAAGTCCCGCGAGGTGATGGCCTCGTAGGCGAGCCGGCCGAGGCCCGGCCAGGCGAACACGCTTTCCACCACGATGGCGGTGGTCACCAGGATGCCGAAGTACACCCCGGCGAAGGTGACCACCGGGATCAGGGCGTTGCGGAGGGCGTGCCGCCAGATCACCGCTCGCTCGGCCACGCCCTTGACGCGGGCGAGCTTCACGAACTCCGAGTCGAGGACGTCCAGCATGCCCGAGCGGAGCAGGCGCATCAGCCCGGCCACCACGAACCAGCCGAGGGTGAAGCCGGGGAGGACGTAGTGGGCGAACCCCCCCGTGCCTCCCGCCGGCAGCCACTGAAGGCGGCCGGCGACGAACTCGATGAGGACGATGCCGACCCAGAAGGTGGGGAGTGACTGGCCCAGCAGCGCGATCACCTGGGCGGCCCGGTCCACGCCGGTGCCCCTGCGGACCGCCGCCATCACCCCCAGGGGGAAGGCGAGCGCGACGGCGACCGTCATGGCGAACGCGGCCAGCTTGAGCGAGTTGGGGAGGCGCTCGCGAATCAGCTCGCCGACCGGCCGCCGGGCCCGGATGGAGGTCCCGAAGTCGCCGGTCAGGGCGTGCCCGACGAAGGTCAGGTACTGGACGTGCAGCGGCCGGTCGAGGCCCAGGTAGCGCCGGGCGTTGGCGTAGTCCTCCTCGGTCGCCACCATGGGGAGGATGAGGTGCAGGGGGTCGCCGGTGGCCCGGGCCAGCCCGAAGATCACCACCGACAGGATGGCCAGCGCCACCAGGGACTGGCCGAGGCGGGTCAGGACGAACCGCCACATCAGCGGGTCGTGATCAGCTCGTCCAGGTTCAGGTCGTACATGAGCGAGCCCGGGTTCCACTTCGGGATCCGCTTGGCGGTGGCATAGGGCGTGTGGAGGTAGACGAGGGGGATGCCGTAGTGCTCGCTGCGGAGGCGGACGAAGATGTTGCGCATCAAGGCGTCGATCTTCTCGCGGTCGGTCTGTCGGACGACAGCCGCCACCATGCCGTCCAGCTCGGGGTCGCGGATGGTCGCCGTCCGCTCGGCCGGGCCGGTATACTTCTCGATCAAGGCGTAGGTGCCGATCCAGTTGCGGTTGGCGATGTTGAAGTAGCCGAGCGCTCCCGGCGCCGCCCGGTCGAGCCACTTCTTGCGGAAGGCCGGATAGTCCACCGGGACGAGCTTCGGCTGGATCCCGAGCTTCTGCCAGTAGCCGGCGAGCGCCTCGGCCATGGCCCTGCCCTCCGGGAGCCCGGGGAGCTGGAAGGCGTACAGCTCGAGCGGGAAGCCGCCGCCGTAGCCGGCCTCGGCCAAGAGCTTCTGCGCCCGGGCGGGGTCGAAGGGGTAGTACAGCTCGGGGGTGAGCTTGAACTTCATGTCCGGGAACGACCAGGAGAGGCCGAAGGGGACGGCGCCGGGCTCGGCCAGGCCACCGAAGATGGCCGCCGCGACCTCCTTGCGGTCAATCGCCAGGTTCAGGGCCTCCCGCACCCGCTTGTCCCGAAGCGGGCTCTGATCGATCGGCATCACCCACCAGAAGTCGATGTGGGTATCCTCCCGGCGGAGGGAGATGGGAAACCCGCCGCGCTCCACCTCCTTGACGCGGTCGCGGCTGATCTCGACGATGTCGGCTTCGCCGCGGCGGAGCAGGGCGATCCGCGTCGTCTCCTCGGGAACCAGCTTGAACACGAGCGTCTTGTAGCGCGGGACCCCGACCCGCCAGTGCGCGTCCACGGCCTCCAGCTTGATGTGGGAGCCGGTCACCTGCTCGGCGAACCGGTAGGGGCCGCTGCCGACCGGAGCCCGGGCGAAGCCGTCGTCACCCTTTGCCTCCACGTACTTCTTGGACACGATCATGCCTTCACTCGACAGGGCCCGCGAGAGGTAGGACGGGATGATGAGGGTCGGCTCCTTGGTCACGATCACGACCCGGTCCGGAGCCGGCGTCTCGATCTCGTGGATCAAGGTGCGGAGCGGCCCCGCGTAGCCGGTCGTCGAGCGCTTGCCGATCGCCCGCAGCAGGCTGAACTTGACGTCCTCTGCGCTCAGCTCGTCGCCGGTGTGGAAGCGGATTCCCTTGCGGAGGTGAAACGTCCAGCGCTTGTGGTCGGCCGAGACCTCCCAGCGGTTGGCGGCTCCGCCGTCGTTGGACAGCTTCCCGTCGGGGGTCACCCCGACCAGGTAGTCGAAGATCTGGGAGAGGTAGAACTTCCCGATGTGGCCGCTCAGCACCGGGTCCAGGGTCTCGGTCGAGAAGCTGGACAGTACGATGGTCAGCTCTCCGGCCGGCTTGCCCTGGGCGGCGGCGGGGGTGACGGTGACGAGACCGAGCAGCAGGACGGCGATGGGGGTGATGGCGAGCAGCCGCGGCATGGTGGGCTCCTTCCTCAGACCAGGCTCAGGCGGGCCCCCAGTGTCTTCTGCTCGTCGAGGGGGCCCCGCCGGCCGGACGTGGTCTTCAGCGTAGCAGCGTAGGGCGAAGGGCCGCGGGCCCGCAGCCAGTCGGCCAGTGGGGCGCGCGCGCTCCGGGAGGCGACGAACTCGAAGCGGTGGGAACCGATCGCGAAGACGACCCCGGCGCCGCCCAGGTCCTCGCGCCGCACGTCCTCGCCCGGCGTGCCCAGCGCGCTCCGGTACCATCGGCGGACCATCTCGGCATCGTCCACCGCGACGACGAGGCTGTCGATCCCGCTGACCCCGTTCGGGTGGCGAGTCTCCCGCGGGATCCGCTCCTCGCGCGGCGTCTCGTCCTGGATCAGGAACGGCACCACTCCCCGTTGGCGGCCGCGGGGGATGGCCAGCACCCAAGCGAGCTTGTAGCCGTCGGGACGGACCCGCGTGAGGGGTTTGGGGTCGTCCAGGTCGACGCCGGCCCGCCGGAGCGCGGCGACGTCGGCGGGTAGGTCGTCGGTCCGCAGGCAGAAATCCACCAACCCGCCGCCCTGCTGGAGCGGCGTCCACCAACGGTGGTCCGGGTTCGCCTCGTAGAACGCGATCAGCTCGAGATAGGCGTCGTCGGCCAAGGCGATCAGCGCGTTGTGGGTGCCGACGGGGTGGCGGCCACCCGGGACCACCGTGAACCCCAGCTCCCGGTACTGCGCGGTCGCCCGCTCCAGCTCGGGCACCACGACGACGAGGTGATCGATGCCTCTGAGCATCCGACTAGCGATCCGGTGCGAGGGCCGGTGCGACTTCGGCGAGGAAGCGCTTGAGTTGGCCGCGCTGATCCCACGAGGTCAGGCGCAGCGCGATGTGCTGGAGCCCCGCCTCGGCGTAGGCTCGCAGCTCCGCGATGCACCGGGCCGGGCTCCCCGCGGCCGTCCAGCCTTCCACGAATGCGGGGGCGAAGCTCGACGAGTAGTAGGCGTCCAGGAACGCCTTGCTCTCCTCGAGCGCCGCCTGGCGGTCCTCGTGGATGTTGACGTTGTGGTAGAGCGCGCTGCCCAGCCGCGCCGGGTCCCGGCCCTCGACTCGGGCCAGCGCCGCGACGCGGGCCCACTGCTGGCGGAACTCGGCCGGGCTCACCTTGTTCGTCATCCAGCCGTCGGCCAGCCGCGCGACCCGCCGGAAATTCCGCTCGATCACCGCCTCCGACGCGCTGGCGCCGCCCTTCCAGGTGAGCCCGGTGGGATTGCTGGCGATCCAGACCGGGCACGGCTGCTGCACCGGCGCCGGAGCGAGAGTGACGCCCTCGAACTGGTAGAACTGGCCGCGGTGGCCGACGTTGCGCTCCCCGAACAGCTTCCGCAGGATGACGATGCCTTCCTCGAGGCGCGCCACGCGCTCGTGGGAGCGGACGCCCATGGCCGCGTGCTCGAGCGCCTGGGCGGCGCTCTGGGCGTCAGGGCCCCCCAGGCACACCACCAGCCAGGCCCGGCCGCCGGAGAGGACATCGAGGCTCGCCCACTGGTGGGCGAAGAGCACGGGATGGCGGTGCACGAAGGTGGCCAGGCAGCCCACCCCGAGCCGTACCCGGCGGGTCGCCCCGGCCAGCGCCCCCAGCAGCGTCACCGACTCCAGCCGCGGCTTGGCCAGCAGGCTGTCGCCGACCCAGACCGCCGCCAAGAGGCCCGACGCCTCCGCCTCGGCGGCGAGGTCGAGGAGGTCCCCGGCCGTGACGGCGCCGATGACCGCGCCGCGGTTGGGCAGGATCAGACCGAGCGAAGCCATCGGGTCAGTGGGCCTTGGGAATGACCGGATGGCCGGCGGCGGCGTCCGCGATCAGGTGATCGTTCTCGGCCGGCACCGCGCCGCTGACCCCGACGCCGCCGACGACCTGCCCATCTTCGAGGATCGGCATCCCGCCCTTGCCGAACACGAACTGGTGCGTTCCCAGCGCCGCCACGTTCTCCGCGAAGAGCATCCGCCGGGTGAAGCGCTCCTCCAGCTCCTCGGTGGAGGCCCGGAAGGCGACGGTGGCGTTGGCCTTGGCGCGGGCAATCTCCGGCGTGACCCACAGGGCCCCATCCATGCGATGGGCGGCGACCAGGTGACCCCCGGCGTCCACGACCGCGATCGCGACCTTGAAGCCGAGCTCGGCGGCTTTGGCGATTCCGCTCTCGATGCAGCGGACCGCCTGCTGGAGGGTCAGCGGCACGCTTGTCTTGCGATCGCCGCGCGCCCCGGCGGCATCAGGGGACGTCCACCCACACGTCGTCGCCGTCGAGGCGGACCGCATAGGTGGGCACGCGGGCGTCGCGCCGCGGGAAGACGCACTGGCCGGTCCGCACATCATAGATCCACCCGTGCCACGGACAGGCGAGCCGGGCACCGTGGAGCGTGCCCTCGCCGAGGGGCCCGCCCCGGTGGGCGCAGGTGGTGCCGCAGGCGTAGACGGCTTCGCCGATCCGGACCAGCACCAGAGGCTCGCCGTCGGCCTCGACGACCACCGGCCGGTCGGCCGGCACCCCCGCGAGCGCCGCCACCCGGCGTTCGCTCACAGGTCTACCCTGGCCTCGAAACGATGCCAGACCCTGACGATGGGACCGGGCCGAGGACCGAGCAGCCCTAGGACGCAGGAAGGAGGTGCGCCGAGGCGTATGCCGCATACGTTGAGGCGCGCCGACGACTGAGGACGACGGGATGCGACGGTCATCGGCCCGGGCCGGCTCACGGCTGTTCTTTCAGGACGTACGCGCGGTAAAGACCGGTCATGTACTGCCAGCGCATCTCGGCGGCCTGCCGCACCGCCTCCACCGCCCGGGCCCGCATCTCCGGACCGGCCGCGTACTTCTCCACGATCTCGTAGCCTCGCTCGCCGTGGACCTCGTCGGCGTCGATGTGGATGGCGAAGAACTCGACCTCGTGGTCGGCGAACCCGTAGTGGGACTTGAGGGGGGGCAGGTTCCGCTTGTAGATCCCCGGCACCTGCGACTCGAGGCCCACCAGGAGCCCAGCCGCCGCCTCGTAGAACGGCCGGTGGGCCGTCTCGTAGCACCAGGCGGTCAGCGCCCGCGTGGTCGGGAGTTGGGTGGTGGTCTCGACGGTGGACCGGCTGACCCCGCAGGCCTCGGCGAAGCGGATCAGGAAGTCCACGTGCTTGATCCCGGCCTCCTCCTCCACGATGTTCTCGAGGAGGAAGTCGCGGGCGTCGGGGTACGGGCACTCGGCGTACACCGCCGCGCACCAGCGAGGAAACTGGGAGACGTACTGATAGTGCTGGGCGGCCCAGGCGCCGAGCTGGGCCCGGGTGAGCGTCCCCTTCACCCACTCCTCGGTAAACGGGTTCAGCCGGCTGTGGCGGGCGTTGACGGCGTCTTCCAGCTGACGGCGAAACGCGCTCGGCTCGGCCATGACGTATCCCCTCACACGGATGACGAGAGTTTGGGCTCGACCCGACGGCTCCGATTTTCGGGGGTGAGACGATCTTAGTCCGCCGGCGACCGGCGGATCAAGGGCGCCCGCCTTCGGCGGCGTGCTCGTGCCGCACGAGATCGCGGGCGCGATGAAGCCACTTGAGCGCGCGGGAGAGCTCCGCCGCCTCGGCGACGTCGCACTCCACCCAGCCGCGAGCGGCGAAGCGTCGGTGAGGGCGGATGCCGCCGGTGGCCAGCGCGCGCTCCTGGTCGGCGCGGGAGAGCCGGATCCAGAGGTCGTGGTCCTTGGCCCGGATCGGATAGCATCCGAACAGCTCGCCACCCACGAAGTACCCCCAGCGCCCGAACATGGGCGTGATGCGCACGCCCGCCCACGTCCCCACCACCTGGTTGAGCGCCCCCGCGATCCCCTCGCCGCCGGTACTCAGCGCGCGGCGATCGCGCCGCGCGCGGCCGGTGCCCCGTGGGCTCTTCGGGGCTGGGGCACGCGCCCGGGCCCGGGGCCTCCTCACCGGCCGCCGTCCCCCGGCGCACCGGCGCCGGCAAACGGCCGGAGGAGCGTGGTGAACTCCAGCGGGAAGACGATCTTGGTCGCCGGGCTGGCGCCGAGGGCGCGGAGGGCGTCCAGGTACTGCAGACCCATCGTCTTGGCATCCACGTGCTGGGCGACCTGGAACACCGTCTGGAGGGCGAGGGCGAACCCTTCGGCCCGGAGGATCGCCGCCTGGCGGTCGGCCTCGGCGCGGAGGATGGTCGCCTGGCGGTCCCCCTCCGCCTTCAGGATGGCCGACTGTTTATCGCCCTCAGCGACCTTGATCGCCGCCTCCCGGGTCCCGTCGGCCTCGAGGACGACGGCCCGCCGGCTCCGCTCGGCCGCCATCTGCTTGTTCATGGCGGTCTGGACCTCCACCGGCGGCTGGATCTCGCGGATCTCGACCGAGGTCACCTTCACGCCCCACCGCTCGGTCACCTCGTCCAGCTTCGTCCGGAGGACGGTGTTGATCTGCTCGCGCTTGGCCAGCACATCGTCGAGCGGAATGTCGCCCACCACCGCCCGCAGCGTCGTCGTGGCGATCCCCTGGGAGGCGCCGGCGAAGTCCTGGACATTCAGCACCGACGCCGAGGGGTCCACCACCTTCCAGTAGACCAGGAAGTCGATGTTGATCGGCGCGTTGTCGCGGGTGATGCAGGTCTGCTGGGGGATGTCGAGGAACAGCTCCCGCAAGTCCACCCGGATCGCCCGGTCGATGATCGGGAAGATCAATACGACCCCCGGCCCCTTCTCCCCGATCGAGCGACCGAGCCGCAGCACGACCAGCCGCTGATACTCGGGCACGACCCGAATCGAGGTCCAGATCACGAGGAGCACGATGAGGATGACCGGAATCCAGCCGAGGAGCGCGTCCATGATCAGCCCTCCCGTGGTGCGGTCAGGGGAAGATCTGCCGATAGGCGAAGCGCGCCCGATCCCCGGCACCGCCGAACCGCGCGTCGTAGTCCCGGGTCATGGCCCGGAGGGTATCGGAGGCCAGGAAGCCGCGCAGCGACGCCTCGGAGTCGAACTCGTAGCAGACCATGTACTGCCACGGCTCGGCGCCGGCGTGCGCGGTCTCGACCGGGAGCGCCGCGTAGCGCCGCATGCCGAGGCAGCCGGGCACCCGGGTCACCTCGGCCGCCCGCACGGTGTCGTACCACTCGTTGAACGCGCCCTCCAGCTCGGGAGCGATGGTCGCCTTCACCACCAGCAGGGCGGATGGCGTCATGCGGGTCCCCCCTCACCCCCGACCCCTCCCACCCTGAGGGGGGCGAGGGGGGGGTGGAGGCCCCCCGGCACCGTGGCGGCGAGTGCCGCGGCCACCCGGTCCACGGTCAGCCCGCTCCAGGGGTCGGGCGCGCCGGGCCGGGCGCCGGCCAGCACGGTCACCCGCGTCCCGAGCGGGCGCCACACCGCGGGGTCGCTCGGCCCGAACAGAGCCAGCGTCGGGCAGCCGACTGCGGCCGCGGCATGGGTCGGCCCCGAGTCGTTGCCGACGAACGCCCGCGCCGCGGCCAACAGGGCGACCAGCTGTCGCGGGGACGGATCGACCGCGACCACGACACCGGCCAGGTCGGCCTCCGCGGCGAGCCACGCGGCCACCACCGCGTCGGCCGGCCCGGTCGTCACCACGACCGGGACGCCGGCTGCTCGGAGCCGACGGAGGAGCGCCGGATAGCCCGGCCAGGTCTTGGCCGGACTTCCGGCCCCGGGGTGGACCGCCACCGGCTCCTGCAGCGCCAGCCCACGGCCGGCGAGCCAGTCGCGCGCCCAGCCGCGCTCGGTGTCTCCGACGCCGAGGCGGGCCGCCGGCACGCCGGCCGGGAGCGGGCCGAGCGGGGCCAACGTCTCGATGAGGTGCCGGCTCGCGTGGCGCGTGGCCCCCGGCGGCGGCGCCGCCCGCGCGATCACGACCCGAGGGCCGAGGCCTTCGAGGTGCGCGCGATAGGTGGCATCGCCGGCGCCGAACCAGGAGACGATGAGGTCGTAGCCCCCGAGGCGCCGGAGCAGCGCCGGATCGGGCTCCGGCGTGAACAGCCCCCCGAGCGCGAGATCGTCGAGCGGGACGGTGCTCTCGGCGTAACCCGACCCGGTCAGCAAGGCAGCCAGCCGCGGCGCGGCGGCCACCGTCCGCTGGAGGCCGGACACGAGCTGCGCGAGGTAGCCAAGGGCCGGCAGTGCCAGCAGCACGTCGCCCAGCGCGCCCGGGTGCACGATGAGCGCGCGTGGCACGGGTGGGGCGCCGATCACCCGGAGGGCGCGCTCGCGCCGGACGGGGACTCCACGCCGGCCGACACGCCAGCGGGAACGGCCGGGAGCGGCGCCAGCCGGTCCGCCAGCCGGAGCCCCAGCCTGCCGGCCCACCAGCCGATCAGCGCCCCCCCGAGGACGTCGGAGAGAAAGTGGGCGTTGAGGAGCAGGCGGGACGCGCCGACCCCGGCGGCGACGGCGAGCCAGCTCCGGCGGCCGGCCGGGGCGGCGGCCGTCAGCGCGGCGGCCACCGCGAACGCCGTGGTCGTGTGCCCGGAGGGAAAGCTGTGATAGCGGGAGTCCGTGAGGCACGGCCAGTGAAAGAAGCCGGTCGTCGCCGGGTCGGGCCAGCCGACGGCGGCCCCGGTCGGCCCGACCAGATCGACGCCCCAGCCGTCCACCAGCTTCGGGCGGGCGCGGCACGCCACCTGCTTGACGACCTGGACCGTCAGGCTGCCGAGGGCGATACCGGCCAGCCCGCCCGCGCTCGCCCGCACGAGCCCGACGTCGCCGCTGCGATGGGCGACCACGGCGAGAGTGGCGAGGAGGCCGCTGGCCGCCCAGGCGGTCCCGAGGAGCGTGAAGCCGTTCGCGACCAGGCGCACCTCGTGCGAGACCACGTGGCGAAACGCGAAGTCGTGAATCGCGCTGTCCGCCGGCACGGCGGCGGCGAGCGCGAGCACGAGCGCACCCACGAGGAGACGACGGCGGCCCCCGGCGGGTCTCGGCATGGCTCTGACTAGCACCCACGCCCGCAGGGTGTCAAGCGGACCGCCGGCCTCGGCCTGGGGAGTTCGCGCCAGATGCCGGCCACGGTCGAACGGCACTTTGACCTGCCTCTTGACACGTCGCCGAGAAAGACCTAAGAGTTTTGATAGGATAGCCTTAGGGTTCCACATCTAGAGCGCCCAGGGGAGGTCGGCCCCCGAAGCCCTGCCTCGATGGTGATGCACGGACACGATGGTCCTGGTCGTCCCCTGGCGCCGACTCGGCCCGGCGGCGGCCCCGGCCGGAAGCGGCCGAGCCGGCGCCCGCGGCCGAAGAGCAAGTCGAACAACGAGATCGAGCGGCTGCGCGCGCGGGTGGCGTGGCTGGAAGGCCAACTGGCGGAGCGCGAGCAGGAAGCGATGGCCCGCCAGGCTCGCGACGAAGCCTCCCGGACGTCAACGAGTCGGCTCAACCACGAGCTGCGAAACCGGCTCGGCGCCATCAGCAACGCGGTGTACTACCTCAAGCTGGTTCGCCCGACCGGCGCGCAAGTGAACGAGTACCTCGATCTCCTCGAGCGCGAGGTCGCGACGGTGAGACGGGCGATCGCGGACTATCAAGTCGGGGATGGCCGGCGGCCAACTCCGCTGGCCGACGCCGCGGGCTGACCGCGGCGTCATCGGAAGGGGGTGATGGTGGCCACCATCGGAAAGGTGCTCGTCGTCGATGACGACGAGACCATGCTCAAGACGCTGGCCGACGTACTGCGCCTGCGGGGACACGCCGTCGACGCCGCGTCGCGTGGCGAGTACGCGCTGCTGCGAGCGCGCATCGAGCAGCACCGCATGCGCCCCTTCGACGCGGCCATCGTGGACATCAATCTCCCGCAGCTGAATGGCCTGGAGCTGGTGGAAGCCCTGAAGACCATATCGCCCGACACCGAGATCATTTTCGTGACGGCCTACGCCTCGCTGGCCACCGCCATTCTGGCTGTCGAACGACACGCCTTCGCCTACCTCGTCAAGCCGTTCGACATGGATCAACTGCTCGCGACCCTCGACCGGGCCCTGGAGGCGGGAGCGGCCCGGGAGGCAGAGCGACAGCGGGCACAGGATGCGCTCCGGGAGTCGGAAGAGCGCTATCGGACGCTCGTCGAGAGCGCGCGAGACGTGATCTTCACCATGTCGGCCGATGGTGTCTTCACCTCGCTGAACCCCGTCTTCGAAGAGCTGACGGGGTGGCGCCGCGAGAAGTGGATCGGCCGACGGTTCAAGGGGCTGATTCACCCCGCTGACCTCCCCTCGTTCACGAGGCAGTTCCGGCGCTTCCTGCAAGGCGACAGCCTGCCGCCGCGGGAAGTGCGCGTCCGCACGAGGTCGGGCGAGTATCGGACCGGCGAGATTACGGCGACGCGGCGAATCAAGGAGGGTAAGGTCGTCGAGCTCCTGGGGATTGCTCGCGACGTCACCGAGCGGAAGCTGGCCGAAGCGGCACTACGAGCCAGCGAGGAACGCTACCGCACCCTCTTCGAGAACGCCAACGACGTCGTCTTCACCATGGACCGCGCCGGTAATTTCACGGCGGTCAACCGAGCGGGCGAGCACCTGACCGGCTACCGGCGCGACGAGACTTCAACCATGAACTTCGCCCAAGTGGTCGCGCCGCCATATCTGGAGCTCCTGCACCAGATGCTGGCCCAGAAGATCATCGGGGGCGGGCCGACGACCTACGAGCTCGAGATCGTCGCCCGGGACGGCCACTGGGTGCCGCTCGAAGTCAGCACGCGGCCGATTTACCAGGACAACAGGCTCGTCGGGGTGCAGGGCATCGCCCGTGATATCACGGAGCGGAAGCAGGCGCAGGAGGCCCTGCGGCGCCTGAACGAGGCCCAGGAGGACGTGGCCAGACGGATCGCCCACGCCCTCCACGACGAGGCCGGCCAGGTATTGGCCTCGGTGTACCTGGCGGTGGCGGAGGTCGCCCGGGAGCTGTCGTCGCCCGCCCGGGAGCGTTTGGCCCGGATCTCGCAGCTCCTCGACCAGGTCGACGAGCAGCTACGGCGCCTGTCGCACGAGCTCCGGCCCACCATTCTCGATGACCTGGGGCTGCTGCCGGCACTCGAGTTTCTCGTGGAAGGCGTCGCCAAGCGGACGGGCCTGGCCATCACCGCCAAAGGCCCGACCGATGGACGCCTTCCGCCACCGGTCGAAACCGCTCTCTATCGAGTCGTCCAGGAGGCGCTGACGAACGTCACCAAGCACGCTCAGGCCCAGAACGTGATGATCGAGCTCCGGCGGGAAGACCGGACGATCTGGGTGTCCATCCACGACGATGGGATCGGCTTCGAGGTCCCCGCCGTGCTGGCCAAGCGAGGCCAGCGGGGACTCGGCCTGATCGGGATCCGGGAACGGCTCCACGCGCTCGGAGGCACCCTCCAGATCGATTCCCAGCCGGGCCAGGGCACCGAGCTGATCGTCGCGGTGCCCCTGAAAGGATGACATCCCGATGCCGACCACGGTCCTCCTCGCCGACGACCACGCCATCGTCCGCCAGGGGCTGAGGGCGCTCCTCGAGCGAGACGGCCTCCAGATCGTCGGGGAGGTTTCCAGCGGGCGCGAGGCGGTCCGGATCGCCCGCGAGCGACGGCCGGACGTCGCCGTCCTCGATTTCGCGATGCCGCTGCTCAACGGCCTCGACGCCGGGCGCGAGATCCTCCAGGCAACTCGGGGTACGAAGGTGATCTTGCTGACGATGCACACCGATGACCAGTACGTCCTGGAAGCCATCCGGGCCGGGGTCAAGGGCTACGTCGTCAAGACCCAGGCGGCGGCCGACCTGATCCGGGCCATCGAGGACGTCTGCCGGGGCCTGATCTACCTCAGCCCCACCATCTCCCAGACCGTGGTCCAGGCCTTCCTCACCAAGGCCGAGGTGCCGGTCGATCCCCTGACTCCCCGCGAGCGCGAGGTCCTCCAGCTCGTCGCCGAGGGCAAGACGAGCAAGGAGATCGCCCACTTCCTCGGCGTGAGCGTCAAGACCGCCGAGGCCCACCGCGGCCGGCTCATGGGCAAGCTCGAGGTCCACGGCACCGCCGGCCTCGTCCGCCACGCCATCCGCCGCGGCCTGATCCAGCCCTGAGGGCGGGCCCGGGCCTCCCGGGCGCTCCCGACTAGGGAGTTTTCCCCGACCGAAAGTCGGAGTTCTCCCAATTGCGCCGTGACCCCAACAGATTAGCCTGATGGTGCATGGTCGGGAGCGTGCCCAGGTCTGCCCTCGCTGCCGGGAGTCGCCGGATCTCCACCCGGATTCTCCTCGCCGACGACCACCTGCTCGTCCAGGAGGGTCTGAAGGCGCTGCTCGCGGCGGAAGGGTTCGACATCGTCGGCCAGGTCTCCAACGGTCAGGAGGCGGTCCGACTCGCCCGCGAGCGACGGCCGGACGTCGCCGTCCTCGAGTTCGCGATGCCGCTGCTCAACGGCCTCGACGCCGGGCGCGAGATCCTCCAGACAACTCGGGGAACCAAAGTGATCCTGCTGACGATGTACACCGAGGACCAGTACGTCCTGGAAGCCATCCGGGCCGGGGTCAAGGGCTACGTCGTCAAGACCCAGGCGGCGGCCGAC
>DASYUM010000230.1:0-3878 GCA_036001225.1 Candidatus Methylomirabilota bacterium
AGGACGGCCTTGGTGGTGGGGGCGGGCCCGGCGCGTTTGACGAGCGTGGCGAGGAGTTCGCCTTCGTCATCGGTTCCGAGCGGGATCTGCACAGCCTCGTAGCCCGGCCCCAGCACGTCTTCCATGGGGATCATTCCATCATGCGTCGACCAGTTCGCGAATGGCCCTGAGGGTGGGTTCGTCCTTGACGCCCGCGATCAGGAGGGTTCCCACCGGACTGTTCCGCCACAGCTCGAGGCGCTCCTTGATCCGGCCGATCGGGCCGAGGAGGGAGATGGCGTCGACCAGCTCGTCGGGGACGGCCTTGATGGCCTCGTCACGGCGGCCGTCGAGGAAGAGCTCCTGGACGCGCGCCGCCTCCTCCGCGTAGCCGAGGCGGCCGATCAGGTCCAGATGGAAGTTCTTGTCCTTGGCGCCCATGCCGCCGATGTAGAACGCCATCGGGATCTTCGCCCAGCCGAGGGCCTCATCGAGCGGGGCGACGACCGTGGTGACCGTCGCGGTGATCTCAAAGCCCGGCTTGCGGCCGGCGAGCGAGGCGCCGAACAGGGAGTCGATCTGTTCGGGGTCGACGAACAGGGGCAGCCAGCCGTCGGCGATCTCGGCGGCCAGCGCGACGTTCCGAGGTCCGATCGCTGCCACGTAGATCGGGAGGTCGGCCCGGCCGTGCAGGATGCTCTTGAGCGGCTTGCCGAGCCCGGTGGCGCCGGGACCGGCGTAGGGGACCTGGTAATGGTCGCCCGAGTGCTCGAGGGGCTTCTCCCGGGCCAGGATGGTCCGCACGACGCCGATGTACTCGCGCATCTTGCCGAGCGGCTTGCCGAACGGCTGGCCGTGCCAGCCCTCCACGACCTGCGGCCCCGAGACCCCCAGCCCGAGCAGAAAGCGCCGGCCGGAGAGCGCGTCCAGCGTCATCGCGGTCATCGCGGTCATGGCCGGGGAGCGGGCGGCGACCTGCATGATGGCCGTGCCGAGGTGGATGCGGAAGGTGACCGCGCCCAGCCAGGCCAGCGGGGTGACGGCGTCCGAGCCGTAGGCCTCGGCGGTCCACACCGAATGGTAGCCGAGGCGGTCGGCGTCCTGGACGAGCTGGACGTCCAGGCGCAACTCCGCCCCCGTGTATCCCATGTTCAACCCGAGCCGCATCGTCACCCCCCTCGAGCCGCCTGCGTGATGAACCGGACGACCTCGGCGGCGACGGCCGCCCCCTGCTCCTCGGAGACGAAGTGGCCGGCCCCGGGGATGACCCGGAACGTCGCGCCCGGGACCAGCTCGGCGAAGTGCCGGCCCGCCTCGACAGGAAAGACGCGGTCTGAATCGCCCCACAGCACGAGCGTCGGCGGCGCCCAGACCCGAAGCGTCGCCCGCGTTTCGACCATCTCGCGGGCGCCGGGCTCGTCCGGCTTCGTCGGGATCATGGCCGGGAAGGCCCGCGCCCCGGCTTTGGAGGCCAGGTCTGGATAGGGCGCGTCGTAGGCTTGCACGATGGCGTCGGTGACGCGGCTGCGGTCGGCGGCAGCCCGGCGGACGACCAGCCCCGCCGGCAGGTCCGGCGTGCGCGCCACGTATGCCCGCCAGGCTTGGAGTCCGGCGGAAAGCGGCTCGTCCCCGCCGAAGAGGCCGGTGTTGAGAACGACCAGGCGGGCGACCCGGTGCGGGTGTCGGGTGGCCACGCGCAAGCCGATGGGCCCGCCCCAGTCGTGGACCACGAGGGTGAGTCCGCGGAGGTCGAGCGCCTCGACGAACCGCTCGATGGTCGCCACGTGCATCGCGTAGGAGTAGCGGCCCTCGTCGGTCCACTTGTCGGACTTGCCGAAGCCGAGATAGTCGGGCGCCACTGCGCGGGCCCCGGCTCCGACCACGTAGGGAATGACGCCACGGTAGAGATACGACCAGGTCGGCTCGCCGTGGAGCAGGAGGACCGGCGCCCCCCGGCCCTCGTCCACGAAGTGAAGGCGCATGCCATCCAGCTCGATGTAGCGCGGCGCGAACGGGTAGTCGAGAAGGTTCTGAAAGCGCGCCTCCGGCGTGCGCACCACCTCACCGAGCAGCGACATGGCGCGACTGTCGCCCGGCGGCCGGGCGAAGTCAAGTCGGCCGGCTCGGCCCCGGCAACCCGCCCCGAATCTGGGCCCCGCGGCCTTGACCGGCGCGCGCGAGTCTGCCTAGACTGGCGATACCGCTGCCAGACGAGGAGGCCAGACCATGCCGCTCTACCTCGACGTCCACCACAAGGTCGAGGGCCTGACCGACGACGGAGTCGCCGAGGCCCATTCGAAGGATCTCCAGGTCCAGCACAAGCACGGGGTCAACTACCTCCGGTACTGGTACGACAAGGGCACCGGCAAGGTTTTCTGTCTCGTGCAGGCGCCGAGCAAGGAAGCCGCGGCAGCGGTGCACCGCGAGGCCCACGGGCTCTTGGCCGACGAGATCATCGAGGTGAAAGAGGGAGCGTAGCGCCCGCGCGCCGCCTCCACCCGATGCGTTGCCGGCAGTGCGGAGGGGACAACCCGCCCGGCGCGCGGTTCTGCAATCTCTGCGGGACTCCCCTCGAGGGCCGGTGCCCCGCCGGCCACGCCAACCCGCCCGGCAGCCGGTTCTGTGGCGAGTGCGGCCAGCCGCTGGCCGCGGCCGGGCCGGCGGTGCCTCCCGCCCGCTTCGTCGCCCCCGCCGCCTACACGCCGCGCTACCTGGCCGAGCGCATCCTCACCTCACGCAGCGCGCTCGAAGGCGAGCGCAAGCAGGTGACCGTCCTCTTCGCCGACCTCAAGGGCTCGATGGAGCTCTTGGCCGAGCGTGACCCCGAAGACGCGCGGAAGCTCCTCGATCCGGTGCTCGACCGGATGATGGAGGGCGTCCACCGCTACGAGGGGACGGTGAACCAGGTGATGGGCGACGGGATCATGGCCCTCTTCGGTGCCCCGCTGGCCCACGAAGACCACGCGGTGCGCGCGTGTTACGCCGCCCTCTACATGCAGGAGAGCGTCACCCGCTACGGAGACGAGGTCCAACGCTCCCACGGGGTACCGGTCCAGATCCGGATCGGACTGAACTCCGGGGACGTCGTGGTCCGCTCGATCGGCAGCGACCTCCACATGGACTACACGGCCGTCGGGCAGACCACGCACCTCGCCGCCCGGCTGGAGCAGATGGCCAAGCCCGGCTCGGTCCTGGCGACGGCCGAGACCCTCCGGCTGGCGGAGGGTCACGTCCAGGCACGCCGGCTCGGCCCGGTGCCGATCAAGGGCTTGCCGGCCCCGGTGGACGTGTTCGAGCTGACCGGCGGCGAGCCGACGCCCGCCCGGCTCCAACCCGTCGCCCCGCGGGTCCTGAGCCCGTTCGTGGGTCGGGACGCCGAGCTGGCTCACCTCCGGCGCGCGCTCGCGCAGGCGCGCGAGGGGCGGGGCCAGGTGGTGGCGGTGGTCGGCGAGCCGGGCGTGGGGAAGACCCGACTCCTCTTCGAGTTCACGCGCGCCCGCGAGGCGGAGGGGTGGCGGCTCCTGGAGACGCGCGCCGTCTCCTACGGCAGCGCGATGACTTACTTCCCGCTCATCACCCTCTTGAAAGGCTACTTCCACGTCGAGCACGGCGAGGCCGACGAGGTGGTCCGCGACAAGCTCGTCCGCCAGGTCGTCAGCCTCGACGACCGGCTGAAGGACGCGGTGCCGTCCCTCCTGCTCTGCCTGGAGGCGCTCCCCGCGGCCGATCCGCTCCGCTCGCTCGATCCGGCGGCGCGCCAGCGCCGGATCGGGGACGCGGCGAAGCGGCTGCTCCTCCGGGAAACGCAGCGCCAGCCGTTGCTGCTCGTCGTCGAGAACCTCCAGTGGCTCGACCCGGAGACCACCGGGCTGCTCGATAGCCTGATCGACAGCCTGCCG
>DASYUM010000231.1:0-38997 GCA_036001225.1 Candidatus Methylomirabilota bacterium
GGGGCGCCGGGAGCGCGAGCATCAAGACCACGGCGACGCGGGAGAACAGGGGACTCATCGCGGTATCCCTCCCGGCATGCCAGCCTCCTTGGTTGCGCTCATGGTAGTGGAGATGGGAGTCCGAGAAAAGCCGGCCCGCGCCGGACGCGACGCCCTTGACCGCCCGAGAGGCTCGGCGTAGGGTCGCCGGGACCGCTCCGACCGCCCGGGGCGAGGAAGGAGTCGACGATGGGCACGAGACTTCGCCTGGCCATCCTCATCCTGGCGCTCGCCGGGGCGGGGCCCGTCGCCGAGGCCCAGACCAGGACGAAGGTCACCGTGTTCGAGGCCTGGTTCATCCACAACGAGTCGATGGGCGCGCCGACCGCGGTCGAGAAGGGCTTCTTCGGCGACCTCGACGTGAACGTCGGCGGTGGCGGACCCGGGCACTCGCCCATCGACCGGGTGATGGCCGAGACGAAGCGCGGCGGGATCGCGTTCGGCGTCGATTATCCGTACAACCTGCTGGAGGCGCGCGAGCAGCGGAAGCTCCCGCTGGTCGCCGTCGCCCACGACTTCCAGACCTCAGCGGTCCGCCTCATCTCGTGGAAGGAGCTCAAGAGCGCGCGCGACATCGAGGGCCGGGTCGGCACCTGGATCGGATACGACAAGCAGGTCAAGGCCGCGGTCGGCCCCGACTGGGCCACGCGCATCGAGCTCGTGAACCAGCGAGGCGATCCGGCGACGATCGGCGCCTGGCTGAAGAAGGACTACCCGTTCGCCCACGCGATGAGCTACAACGAGCTGCTGGTCGCGAAGCGGACCGCCTCCGGCCGCTTCTGGCAGTACAGCTTCGCCGACTTCGGCATCGACTGGCCCGAGAACATCGTCTTCACCACCGAGGCGATCGTTCGCCGGCACCCCACGGTGGTGCAGGCGTTCGTCACCGGGCGCTACCGGGGCTACCGGCGCGCGCTGGCCAACCGCGACGAGGCCGTGCAGACTCTGCTGCGGTACAACCCCGACCTGAAGGGCCAGGAGCGGCACGAGCTGGAGGGGATGGCCGCCATCGCGTCGGTCATGGTGACGCCGGCGTCGAGGAAGAACGGGCTCGGCTGGATCGACCCCGCCGGGTGGGAGCGCGTCGGTCGGGACCTGACGCGGGCCGGGCTCCTTCCGGGGTCGCCGAACGTGAAGGCGGCCTACACGCGGGCGTTCCCGAGCGGCGTCACCCCCTGAGCGGGCCCGGCGCGGCGGCGCCGCGGCGGGCCCGCGTTCCCCCCGTCACAGCTTCTCGCGGACGCGGGGATCGAGGAGCGCCGCGACGAGATCGGCGGCCAGCGTGCAGAGGACGAACAGCCACGTCGTCACCAGGACCGTCCCCAGTACGACCGGGTAGTTGCGGGTGACGACGCCGTCGTAGACGAGCCGGCCGAGGCCCGGGCGGGCGAAGACGATCTCGGCGAACACGGCCCCGGACAGGAGCCGCCCGATCCCCACGCCGAGGAGGATCACCGTGGGGAGGATCGCGAGCTTGAGCGCGTGGCGGAACACGATGCGCCGCTCGGGCAAGCCGAAGGCCCGGGCGGTCCGGATGTACGGCTCGCCGAGCACCTCCAGCATCGAGGCGCGCACGAGCCGGGCGAGATAGCCCACCCACCCGACCCCGATGGCAAAGGCCGGCAGGGCCAGGTGCCAGAGCCGGCTCCCGAGGTCGTCCGGCCGGCCGGCGCCGATGGCGGGGAACCACTTCAGCCAGACGGCGAAGACGAGGAGGGCGTAGATCGCGACGATGAACGAGGGGACCGCGATCGCGCTCACGGAGAGGACGCCTGCCACCCGGTCGAGCCAGCTTCCGCGATGGAGGGCCGAGAAGCAGCCGAGCGGGATCCCGAGCAGGATCGCCCAGCCGATCCCGAGCGTGGCGAGCGCCCCGGTGTGGGGGAGGGCCAGCCAGACGAGCCGGGCGACCGGCTGGTTCGACCAGACGTCGGTGCCGAGGTCACCCCGCAGCGTGTTGGCGACGAAGCGCGCGAACTGGACGGGGATGGGCCGGTCGAGCCCCATCCGGACCCGGAAGTCCTCGCGCATCTCGGGGGTGGCGCGCGGGCCGAGCGCGATGCTGGCCGGATCGCCCGGCACCAGGTGCAGCATGGCGAAGAGCATCGCCATCGCCACCAACACGATGACCAGGGCCAGGGCCAGCCGGCGGAGGGCGTAGCGCAGCATGGCGACGGGCGGGTGCCATGCTAACAGGAAAGCCGGGCGGCCGCGATCGCGCCTCCCCGCGGCATCCGTGCTCCGGGATGGCGCCCGACCGCGTGTTGTCGAGCTCGGAAGGATACCGTATCGTAGTGAGCCACCGCAGGCGAGAACGCCGCATGCTCACGCGACCCTCACGACGCTGGATGTGCCGCGCGGCGCAGCCCTGACCCTGCCAACCACGAACGGAGATAGCCTATGCGGGCGACCAAAGCTCTGATTCCCCATCAGGTGACTCGACGGACGTTTCTGGGCGCCGCGGCCACGGGCGTCGTGCTGGCAACGACCCGTTCGGCACCAGCCCAGCAGCCGGCGCCGCCAGCGCCGCGGGTCAAAGGGCCGCGCGTGTGGCTCGACATGGACCAGCCGGAGCTCGACGACGCCTACGACCAGAGCGTGTACGCGCCGAACCTGCAGCAGGTCGTCGGGCGCTACGCCACCAACAGCGCAGGCGTGCGGGCGCGCCTGGGCGCGCCGCAGCGCCACACCTACGGGTCGACCGCCATCGAGGCGCTCGACGTCTATCAGACCAAGCGCCCTAACGCGCCGATCAACATCTTCATCCATGGCGGCGCCTGGCGCGGCGGCCTCGCCGCGCACTCCGCGTACCCCGCCGAGGTGTTCGTGCGCGCCGGCGCGCATTTCGTGGTGCCGGACTTCGCGTGGGTACAGGACGTCGGCGGCAGCCTCCTGCCGATGGCCGAGCAGGTGCGCCGCTCGGTTGCCTGGGTTTACCGCAATGCCCAGAGCTTCGGCGGCGACCCCGGCCGCATCTACATCTCGGGCCATTCCTCGGGTGGCCATCTCGCGGGCGTGATCCTCACCACCGACTGGCCCAAGGACTTCAACCTCCCGGCGGACACGGTCAAGGGAGGGCTGTGTTGTAGCGGGATGTTCGACCTGAAGCCGGTGCGCCTCTCGGCGCGCAGCCGGTACGTCAAGTTCACCGACGAGATGGAGCAGGCGTTGAGTCCCCCGCGCCATCTCGACAAGCTCAGCGCCCCCGTGATCGTCGCGTACGGCACGCTCGAGACCCCGGAGTTCCGACGCCAGTCGCGCGACTTCGCCGCAGCGGTGAAGGCGGCCGGCAAACCGGTGACGCTGCTCGTCGCCGACGGCTACAACCACTTCGAGATCATCGAGACGCTCGCGAACCCCTACGGCCTCTTGGGTCGCGCGGTGCTCGAGCAGATGGCGCTCGTGCCAGCATGAGGCGGGGGGCGCCCACCCCGGCGCGCCCGGGCCCGCGCCGCCCGCGGCGGGCCTGTGGGCGGTGGCGTTGAGCCTCATTCGTAATTCCCGCTGCATTGTGCGGGTTGTCGATCGTCGCGCTGGTCGGGTTCGGCGTGACGCTTTGCGGAAGGCCCACCAGGCATAGCCGACATGGAACATCAGCAACCCCTTGACTGTGTCGCATTCATCGTCCTTGCTGCCAACCAGGTCCTCGCAGAGAAGAGAGCTCTGACGAAGAGAGTTGTCCCCGGAGCTCTGGCTTTACCTGGCGGTCACATGGAGGCGGGCGAGTCTCCGGAAGCGGCGCTCCGGCGCGAGGTGCTGGAGGAACTGGGGGTTGTAGCGACACGAGCTACCCAGGTATGCACGTTATTGCATCAATCGGAAGAGCTGAGGAGACTTCACTACTTCGCGGCCGAGGAGTGGGACGGCGAGATTCAGTGTCGAGAGGCTGAGGCCTTGATCTGGATCCCCCTTGGGGAGCTTCACCGGCTGGATCTCGATGCCGATCGAGTAGCGGTGGAGCAGTATGTGCGGGGCACGCTTTTTCAGGGACCGGCGGTGAATCTGGGGTCCGAGGGCCTATGAGCGCGTTTCCATCGAGCCAGGTTGAGAGTATCCCGAGAACGCGCTCGTCTCAGGAAGTTGCAGCGTCATCCGCACCCATCAGGAAGGCGCGCAGTTCCGAGTAGGTCTCGTCCGGCGCTTCTTCGGGAAGGAAATGCCCGCAGTCGAGTGGACGTCCCTGCACGTTGTCGGCCCAACCTCGCCAGATCCCCAACGTGTCGTACCACTTCTGGAGCGCGCCTTGTCCGCTCCAAAGCGCCAGGACCGGGCAGCTGATGCGTCGCCCCCCGCGCCGGTCGGCTTCGTCTTGCTCGAAGTCGAGCGTGGCCGCCGCTCGATACTCTTCGCAGATCGCGTGGATTGTCTCGGGGTCGCTCAGAGCACGCAGGTACTCGGTGCGCACCTCGTCGGGGAAGGCCGCTTCGACCACGCTCCAGCCGTCCAGGACACCGTCGAGGACTGCCTCCGGCGCAGCTTCGACGAGACGCTCCGGCAGGGGGTATGGCTGCGACAGCAGCGACCAGGGCCAGAAGTTCAAGGCGAACGCCATGTCCGCCCGGCGGAACGCCTCGCTCACCGGCACGATGTCGAGCACCGCCAGCCGCTCCACACGCTTCGGATGATCGAGCGCGAGCCGGTAGGCGACGCGTCCGCCGCGATCGTGCCCGGCTACGGAGAACCGGTCGAAGCCGAGCCGCTCCATCACCGCCACCATGTCACGCGCCATTGCCCGTTTTGAGTAGGGCTCGTGGTTGGCAGTCGTGAGTGGTTTACTGCTGCTCCCGTAGCCACGCAGGTCAGCGGCAACCACGGTGAACTCGCGAGCAAGGCGCGGCGCGATCTTGTGCCACATGATGTGAGTCTGCGGGAAGCCGTGCAGCAGCAAGAGGGGTGGCCCGCCGCCACCGTGTCTCACACGGATGGCGGCTTGGCCGGTCT
The DNA here is from genome assembly GCA_036001225.1 of Candidatus Methylomirabilota bacterium. Lineage (GTDB taxonomy): Bacteria > Methylomirabilota > Methylomirabilia > Rokubacteriales > DASRDR01 > DASYUM01. The sequence continues at coordinate 4,981 of DASYUM010000231.1, forward strand.
CGATCGTCGTCAACCCGAACCCGTCGAACATGACGCTACGTCCGATTGCCGTCGAGAGCTGTCAGCCCTTCAATCATGACATTCTTCTTTCTCCCTGGAACGCCCGCTTTGGGGCACTGCTCGTATTGCGTCATGGCGAACGGGTGTACCATGTGTGACGTGGATGCAGGCTCGCCGCGCACGAGGGTGGTCCGCGAGAACCCGACACGAGGAGGCTGAGGAATGGGCGTTCGCCCCGACCAGATCCGCGCAAACCGCGACTACTTCGCCCACAAGCTCCAGGCCGAGAAGCAGCGGAACGATGTGCTGAAGGCCGTGGAGGCCGGCACGTTCGACTTCGTGCTCCTCGATACGCGGGGTGCCGAGGCCTTTGCCGGCGGACATATCCCGGGCGCGTGGGCCCTCGCGCCGTCCGAGGTGGATCACAAGGCAGAGCTGCTGCCCAAGGACAAGGAGCTCGTGACCTACTGCTGGGGACACGACTGACAGCTCTCCGCGAAGGTGGCTCTGCAGTTGGCAGAGCTCGGGTTCTTCGTCAAGGAGATGAACGTCGGCTGGAAGGAGTGGACCCACAACCGTCACCCCACTCATCAGGGGAAGGCCGACATCGACGGCCTCCGATGTAACTGCAGCAAGTAGCGTGGCGCCCGTAGCGCGGCCGCGCCGCGGGCGGGGTCGGCAGGCGACGGGCGGCGGCACCGGACCGACGGCGGTACCGGCTTCGACCCAGACTTCTCAGCGCCTCAACGCGTCGTCCCAGCCCACGGGGAGATCTGCCCCCCGAACGGTCCATCGGACGAAGCGCGTCGGGCCCATGTGCGGGATCATGGCCCGCATTGCCGTCACATGCGGCGCTGCGTGGACGAACGCCTGGAGCGCGCCTGCTGCGCCTGGCCGGGAAGCGGCGCGGCGTAGAGGGCGACGGCGAGGACGGCGGTGAGCGCAGCCCGCGTGACCTTCATGCCGAACACCTCGGGTCGCTGACGTCGGCGCTCACCTGCTCGCGACCCCAGGTTGGGCGCACGGCCAGGTCACGAGCCGCCGGCTCGAGGATCTTTGCTCGTCGGTGAGGATCTTGCCGAATTCCAGCACACGCGGGGCCGTCCAGGCGTCATGGTCCAGGAGTCCATCCAGAAGGTCGAGAGTCAGCATGCTCGTCGTCCTCGGTGTGGCGCAATGGCGACGATGCGAGGGTACGGTCTCTCCTGCGCTCTCCGGTCGCGATGCTCACTTCCCCAGTCGCACCTCCCGCGCCGCCAGCAGCTCCGCAATCTCGCGAAGGCCCGCCTTCTCCGCCATCTCGCGAGGCGTCTCGCAGTCATCGATGCGTGTTCGGAGCCGCGGGTCTGCGCCCGCCTCGAGTAAGAGCTCGATGGCGGGCAGGTTTCGTTCGCTGACAGCCATGTGGAGCGGCGTGAAGTCGTTGACGCCGCGCTGATTCGGGTCTGCTCCGAACAACAGCAGCAGCTGGATGATGTCGGCCACGTCTGGCCGTCCCGGAGCGCCTGGCTGCGGCCGGCAGCACGACAACGCCGCGATCAACGGAGGAAATCCGGCGTGGCCCTCGGGGTTAGGATCGGCGCCGATCTCGAGCAGGGTGCGGATGAACGGCAGTGGGCTGTGGTAGATCGCGTATTCGAGGCAGGGCCCGATCGCCGAAGGCATCGACCCGTTCGGCACGCTGTCCGGATCATCGACTCCCGCCCGCAACGCGGCAAGGTCACCACTGCGAAAGGCGGCGTCGATCTTCTTGAACTTCTCGTACTCCGCGCACCGCTCTGCATCTGACTTCATCGCGTTTGTGTCCCGGTCTTCTTCTCTGCTGAGCTGGCCCAAATGCCGAGCCGCTTCTGCCGAGCCTTGCGCTCCAACGCCTCGAGCCGCTCCACATACGCCTTCGCCTTCTCTCCAGTCGGCAACTTCAGAGAGACGCCCTTGGTGCGCGCCAATCCCTGACTCACCAATACCTCTGCCAGGCTCTTGCCACCCACCTCGACTAATGCGTAATAGCGCGTCTCTTTGCCACGACCGGCCGCGCCTGCCCAGCGTGTCCGCACGACAAACGGCTCTCGCAAGACCTCCTGCACCTCGTCTCTGGCCTTGACGCCGGCCTTCATGGTCTCGTCCAGCGTGACACCGAAATACTCGCTCTGCTCGCGCGTTCGCTCCGGATAGCGGAGGTTGGTCTCCGGCGCATCCACAAAATAAAGCCGCAGACTGAACTCGTTGGTGGCACAGCGCACGCGAAAACTGTCCCCGTCGTTGTCCTTGGAGGTCACATACTGGCAATTGGTGAGGGTAACCCACTGGCGGCGCTCAGCCGCGCGGCTTGGCCAAGGAGCAACTGACAACAAAAGCAGGACCGCGATGGCGTGCCATGGCTGTGGGATGAGCATGCTCGCGTGATGACGCCTGACTGGATGCGCGATGACTCGGCGTACGCTGTGACGCCGGGCAGCGTACGGCGCCCCGAGGGTGCCGGCCGGCCGGACGGGTCGCATCAATGGGGCGCGCCCTTCGCCGCCGGTGCCGTGGGCGTCGGCCGCGTGTCACGCGGACCGGTCATGTCCGCCACGCCGTGATGCGAGACTGGGGCAGGTAACTGAAGGGTGGCCATGGATGCGTTCCCCTTCGGTCCGTGCAACGATACTCCCTCCGTCCGGGGTCGGCAATGGCACGGCGACGGGCTATAATCGACCGCCATGAAGACCGTCACCTCGTTCCCCCGCCCCGTACGCGAGCTGGAGAACGTCTGGATCCCGCTCAGCGATGGCTGCCGCCTGGCCGCCCGGATCTGGCTGCCCGCCGATGCCGAGACCGACCCGGTCCCCGGGATCCTCGAGTACATCCCCTACCGGAAGCGGGACTTCATGGCCCAGCGCGACGCCCTGATCCACCCCTACCTGGCCGGCCACGGCTACGCCGGCGTGCGCGTGGACCTCCGGGGGAGCGGGGACTCGGATGGCGTGCTGACCGACGAGTACCTCGCCCGCGAGCAGGACGACGCCTGCGAGGTGATCGCCTGGCTCGCCGCCCAGCCGTGGTGCACCGGCAAGGTCGGCATGATGGGGAACTCCTGGGGCGGCTTCAACGCGCTCCAGGTCGCCGCTCGACGGCCGCCGGCGCTGGGGGCGATCATCACCTCCTGCTCGACCGACGATCGCTACGCGGACGACGTCCACTACATGGGCGGCTGCCTGCTGCTCGACAACCTCCGCTGGGCGTCGATCATGTTCTCCCACAACGCCCGGCCGCCCGACCCGGCCGTGGTCGGCGAGCGCTGGCGGGAACTCTGGATGGCGCGGATGGAGGGGAGCGGACTCTGGCTCGAGACCTGGCTCCGCCACCCGCGGCGCGACGCCTACTGGAAGCACGGCTCGGTGTGCGAGGACTTCAAGGCGATCGCCTGTCCCGTCTACGCGGTCGGGGGCTGGGCCGACGCCTACACGAACGCGATCCCGCGCCTGATGCAAGGCCTCGTCGTGCCCCGCAAGGGGATGATCGGCCAGTGGGCGCACCGCTATCCTCACATGGCGCTGCCCGGCCCGGCGGTCGGCTTCCTCCAGCTCGCGGTCCAGTGGTGGGACACCTGGCTCAAGGGGCGCGAGGCGGCCATCGCCCGTGAGCCGTTCCTCCGCGCCTGGATGCAGGAGAGCGCTCTGCCCGCCCACAGCTACGGGGAGCGTCCGGGCCGCTGGATCGCGGAGTCCGCCTGGCCGTCGCCCCGCAGCCGCCCCTGGCGACTCGCGCTGACGCCCGGGCGCCTGGAGGCGACCCCCGGGCGCGAGATCGCGCTCCGCCTGCGCTCCCCGGAGACGGTCGGCCTCTACGCCGGGCGCTGGTGCCCGCACGGTACCGGGCTCGATCTGCCGAGCGATCAGCGCTACGAGGACGGCGGGTCGCTCGTCTTCGACACCGAGCCGCTCGGCGAGCGCGTGGAGATCCTGGGCGCGCCGGTGGTGGAGCTGGAGGTGGCCGCGGACCGGCCGGTCGCCTTCGTCGTCGCCCGGCTCTCCGACGTCGCGCCGGACGGAGCGGCCACCCGGGTCAGCTACGGCGTCCTCAACCTGACCCATCGTGACGGCCACGAGGCGCCGACCCCGCTCACGCCAGGGCGCCGCTACCGCGTGCGGCTGCCGCTCGGCGACGCGGGCCAGGCCTTCCCGCCCGGCCACCGGCTGCGCCTCGCCCTGTCCACCGCCTACTGGCCGACGGTGTGGCCGGCGCCCGAGCCGGTCACGCTGACGGTCTTCACCGGCGCGAGCACGCTCGAGCTGCCCGTCCGTTCCCCGGACCCGGCCGACGCCGCGCTGCCGCCGCTCCCCCCGCCGGAAGGGCCGCCGCCGCTGCGGACGACCGTGCTGGAGCCGGCGCGCGCGGCGCGGACGGTCCACCACGACCTCGCCGGCGGCCTGGTGACGCAGGAGATCCTCCAGGACAGCGGGCTCTTCCGGTTCGACGACATCGACCTCACCGTGCAGACCGTCCTCACCGAGCGCTACGACATCCAGCCCGACGACCCGCTGTCGGCGCGGGCGGAGGTGGGGTCGACCGTCCGGATGCGGCGGGCCGACTGGCGTGTCGAGGCCCGCACCCGCACGGTCCTCACCGCGACACGGGAGCAGTTCCGGGTCCAGGCCACCCTGGAGGCCTTCGAGGGCGAAGCCCGCGTCTTCAGCCGAAGCTGGGATACGGCGGTTCCCCGCGACCTGGTCTGAGATCGGGCCCCGGCCCGGTTTCCCGCATCAGGTAGCGCCGTGAGTGACATCGACGGGATGCGGATCGACTGGGACGTGCCCATCCCGATGGACGACGGCCTCGTCCTGCGCGCCGACGTGTACCGGCCGATCGGGGACGGCCGGTGTCCCGTCATCCTGAGCTACGGCCCCTACGGCAAGGGGCTCCACTTCGAGGACCTCTACACCGATCAGTGGCGTCGCATGATCGAGCAGCACCCCGACGTGTCGGCCGGGACCACGAACCGGTACCAGAACTGGGAGGTGGTGGATCCCGAGAAATGGGTCCCCGACGGCTACGCCTGCGTCCGGGTGGACTCCCGCGGCGCCGGCCGCTCGCCGGGCTTCCTCGACATCTGGTCGGCCCGCGAAGCGCAAGACCTCTACCACTGCATCGAGTGGGCCGCGGCGCAGCCGTGGAGCAGTGGCAAGATCGGTCTGAACGGCATCTCCTACTACGCGATGAATCAGTGGCAAGTGGCGGCGCTCCAGCCGCCCCATCTGGCCGCGATCTGCGTCTGGGAAGGCGCCGCCGACTACTACCGCGACCTCGCCCATCACGGCGGCATCCTGTGCACCTTCGGGCGGGCCTGGTTCCCCTCGCAGATCATCCGGGTCCAGCATGGCCGCGGAACCCGCGGCTATCGCAGCCGGGTGACGGGCGACTGGGTGTCGGGGCCGCCCACGCTCACCGAGGAGGAGCTCGGCGCCAACCGGCGTGACTTCTACGAGTCCTGCTGGCAGAACCCGCTGGCCAGTGACGAGTACTGGCGCTCGCGCCGGCCCGACTGGTCGAAGGTCACGGTGCCGCTCTTCTCGGCCGCCAACTGGGGCGGGCAAGGGCTCCACCCGCGCGGGAACTTCGAGGGATTCGTGCGCGCGGCGTCGAAGCAGAAGTGGCTCGAGGTGCACGGCATCGAGCACTGGACCCACTTCTACACCGACTACGGCGTGGGTCTGCAGAAGCGGTTCTTCGGACACTTCCTCAAGGGCGAGGACACCGGGTGGAAGCGGCAGCCGAGGGTCCTGCTCCAGGTGCGCCATCCCGGCGAGCGCTTCGTCGAGCGGGTCGAGCGCGAGTGGCCGCTCGCCCGCACGCGGTGGACGAAGCTCTACCTCGACCCGGCCGGCCAGAGTCTGACCCGCGCGCCGATCGCCCGGAACGGCCGCGTGAGCTACGGCGGCCTGAGCGACGGCGTGACCTTCCTCACGCCACCGCTCCCGCGCGAAACCGAAATCACCGGCCCGCTGGCGGTCAAGCTGTGGGTCTCGTCGGAGACCACCGACGCCGACCTGTTCCTGGTCGTCCGCGTGTTCGCGCCAGACCTGAAGGAGGTCACCTTCCAGGGCGCGCTCGATCCCCACACCCCGATCGCCCAGGGCTGGCTCCGCGCCTCCCACCGCACGCTCGATCCGAAGCTGACGCTGCCCTACCGGCCCTACCACACCCACGACGAGCCGCAGCCGCTCGTTCCGGGCGGGGTCTACGAGCTGGACGTGGAGATCTGGCCGACCTCCATCGTCGTGCCGCCTGGCCACCGCATCGCGCTCACCGTGCGGGGCCGGGACTACGCGTATCCCGGCGGCCCGGCGGCCGGGCTGGGGACGCTCGGGGCGGTCTTCACCGGGGTCGGCCCCTTCCAGCACACCGACGCGCGGGACCGGCCCCCGGCCATCTTCGGCAAGCGCGTCACCCTCCACTGCGGCCCGCGCCGCCCGGCCCACGTTCGGCTGCCCATCATCCCACCCACGCGATAGGCGTGGGACCATGGTCAACCCGAGCGCCCTTGACAGGGGCTGCCGCACCTCGCAGCATAACCGGGCAGGAGCGGAGGGGGCCGCAGACGATGTCCAGCAAGCGATATGCCGTGGTGTCTGGTGTGTTCTTTACCTTGATCTCGCTGCTCCAGTTCGTCCGCGCGCTCAACCAGTGGCCGGCCCAGATCGGCTCGTGGCAGGTTCCGGTCCTGCTCTCGTGGGTAGCCGGCGTCGTGACCGCCGCGTTCGCGGTGTGGGCCTTCCGCGTGTCCAGGCAGTAGGCGCGCCGGCTCGTTCCTCTCCGCCACGTCCACGTTTCGCTACCCATCATTCTTCAGGATCGGCGGCGCAGTATCATACGCCCATCGAGGGAGCCCGCCGGGCCGGGCGCCGGGAGGCGACTGCCATGGGATTCGACGAGAAGATCGACCGCGCGGGGGTCGTCCAGAGCTGCCAGGACCTCATGCGGTTCCAGGCGATGTTCAGCCGTCACTTCGCGCACACGCCCGCCCGGCGCTTCGGCGACGAGGGCGAACAGACGATGCTCCGCGCCCTCCACCGCTACGGGCGATATCGGGCGGAGCTGATCAGGGAGGGACTCGAGAAGGCGAAGGTTCCCCTCACCGCGCGGACGCTCATCGAGCAGTGGGACATGGCGGACTACCACCTCCTGTCCGAGACGGACGCCGGCGCCATCGAGGGTTCGCCGCGCGCGGTCGCGGTGACGCTTCGAGATCCCGCCGAGTGGCAGCGCTGGCGCGAGTACGAGGCCGGGGTCGAGATCGCCCGCCTCTACTATCGCGGCGTCCTGCCGGGTCTCGCCGAGGGCCTCGGCGCCTCGGTGGCCTTCGAGGCGGCCCTCCTGGACCTGCGGCGCCCGTGGACGGTGACGTGGCGCGTGGAGTCGGCCGCCGATGGCTCCCGGACCCCCGTGCACTCGCGCGTGTTCGACCGCCTCGGGGACGCGGTCGAACTGGCCCGCCGCACGGCGATGAACAACGGCGCGCTCTACTACTTCTGCGCCGACGAAGAGACGAAGCGCCTCGACATGCTGGGCGAGGCGGCCCTGCGCCAGCAGGTCCGCGACCTCGCCCACGAGCGGGCCGATCGCCAGAAGGCGGCCCACCTCGCCGCCGGCTGGGACCTGAACGTCAAGACGCTGATGGACCACTGGGACGGGCAGCTCATCTCGATCTGGCAATTCGCGCCAGGCCTGCTGACCGAGGGGACCTGGCACCAGGACTGCACCTGGTGTCCCTACGCCGCGGTGTGGGGCGAGTTCGGCCAGCGCGGGCTCGATCTCGGCTACATCTACGACTACGAGCTGCACCCGACGTACTATCGCCGCTACGATCCCGACATGATCGTGCAGTTCGAGGGCATCAAGACGCGCGGCGACGCCACCTGCAAGTTCCGCATCTCGATGCCGTCGCGGCAGCGCCCGGGCGAGCCGCCGTTCCCGGGCTACACGGGACGGGACGTGTGACCGAGCCGCCGGGCGCTCCCGCCGACCTCGTCGTCCGGGAGGCGCCCGGCCTCCACGCGGCCCTCCGGGAGCTGGCGGAGCGGGGGCGACTCGTCTTCGTCGCCGGGCTGCCCGGCACCGGCAAGAGCCTGCTGCTCCATCAGCTCGCCCACCTCGCCCACGGCCGGGGGCGACCGGTCCACCTGCTCCAGTGGGACGTGGCGCGCCCCGTGTTCGAGGCGAGCGGGCCCGGCCGGCGCTATCCGCAGGACCGGGGCGTGACCCACGGCGTCATCCGGCTCGCCGTGGGCCGGTGGGCGCGCCAGGCGCTCGCGCGCTGGGACCGCGCGCACCCCGGCGGCGAGCACCTGCTGATCGGCGAGACGCCGCTGGTCGGCCATCGCCTCGTCGAGCTGACCCGGCCGGCCGACGACGCGGCCGAGCCGCTGCTGGCGGCCGACGGGACGTGGTTCGTCGTCCCGGTGCCGTCCCGCGAGGTGCGGCGCCATCTGGAAGCCGAGCGTGCGCGCCGCGCGGGACGGCCCCTCCATCCGCGCGAGACGGAGGACGCGCCGCCGGCGGTGCTCCACGATCTCTGTCGGCAGCTGGTGTCCGTCGCCCACGCCCTCGGCATCGCGGCGGCGCCGCCCGCCCCGGGAGCCGAGGTGCCCTACGACCCCGACATCTACCAGCGGGTGTATGCGCGTCTCCTCGCCCGGCGGCGCCGGCGGACGCTCCCGCTCGACACCGTGCTGCCGACCGCCGCGCTCTCGGTCTACGATTTCCGCGTGCCGACGCGGGACCTCGTGCCGACCGAGGACGAGGCGGCCGGGTTCGTGGAGGCGGTCGCCGCCCGCTACGGGGATCCGGAGGCGCTGCGGCAGGAGATCGAGCGATGGTGGGTGGTGCCGCACGAGACCGAGGCGCGTCGATGACCTGGACCCTCAACCGATCGGAGAGTGAGCGATGAGCACGTCCAGCAAAGTGGCCATCGTGACGGGCGCCGGCAGCGGCATCGGGAAGGCGGTCGCGCTCGCGCTCCTCGAGGAGGGATACCACGTCGCCCTCGCCGGTCGGCGCAAGGAGCGGCTGGAGGAGGCGGTGGCGGAGGCGAGGCCGGCGGCCGACCGGGCGCTGGTCGTCCCGACCGACGTGAGCGACCCGCAGTCCGTCCGCGCCCTCTTCACCCGGACGAAGGAGGCCTTCGGTCGCCTCGACCTCTTGTTCAACAACGCCGGGACCAATGCGCCGGGCATCCCGCTCGAGGAGCTGAGCTACGAGCAGTGGAAGGCCGTGGTGGACACCAACCTCACCGGCCTGTTCCTGTGCACGCAGGAAGCGTTCAAGCTCATGAAGAGCCAGGACCCCCGCGGCGGCCGGATCATCAACAATGGCTCCATCTCGGCCCACACGCCCCGGCCCAACTCGGCCCCCTACACCGCGACCAAGCACGCGGTCACCGGCCTCACCAAGTGCGCCTCCTTGGACGGGCGGAAGTACGACATCGCCTGCGGCCAGATCGACATCGGTAACGCGCTCACCGAGATGGCGGCCCGGATGGCGAAGGGGGTCCCCCAGGCCGACGGCTCGGTCAAGGTCGAGCCCCTGATGGACGTGGCCCACGTCGCCAGCGCGGTGGTCTACATGGCCAGCCTGCCGCTCGACGCCAACGTGCAGTTCATGACGGTGATGGCGACCAAGATGCCCTTCGTCGGCCGCGGCTGACCGGGCGCCTCAGGCGCGCAGGTCGATCACGATCTCGCGGTCACGGGGTCCGTCGCACTCGACCAGCGCGATGCCCTGCCAGGTGCCGAGCAGCAGACGGCCGTCGCGGACCGGGATCGCCTCCGAGGGGCCGAGGAACGCCGCCTTGAGGTGAGCGGCGCCATTCACCTCGTGCTTGCGCCGGGTCCGTATCCGGATGGTCGCCTGCATCTCGCTCTCCCCGACTCAGGCGCGGCCGCGCACCGTGGCCGACACGCTCAGGTTCCCGCCGGCGACGTCCAGCGAGTTCACCCGGTATCGGTCGCCCGTCGGCACGAGCACCCAGTCGCCGTCCGGCCGGCCGAACCGGCGCACCAGCCAGGACCCGCCGACCACCGGCGTCCCGGCCAGCCGGAGGTCGTTGAGGCGGACGCCGAACCCGCGGGAGCGCGGCGCGAGGCTCCAGTCCGAGAACCCGGCATAGCTCGCCACCGTCAGGCCGGCCAGCCGGATCCGGTTGCGGGTGTCGATCGCGATGTGGCCGTCGGCGAGCCGGCAGGCGACTTCGCGGTTCACGGTCACGAGCCCCGCCAGCCACTGATCGTCGCGACGGAGCAGTCGGCTCAGGTCGTCCTCCGTGACCGTGAAGCTGACGCTCGCCGAGGCGCCCGGGGGGACGTCAGGGGCGGGCCGCGGCGCCGTCGCGGCATCCCGGCCGGCCGAGCGGCGCGCCCGCGGCGCCTGGGGTGTCCGGTTCTTCACGATGCGGGTGAGGCTGTCGCCCAGGCTCAGGACCTCGTAGCTCGCGGCCGAGAGCACGAGCCCGGCGGCGATCAGCAGGAGCCCGCCGACGCCCAGCCAGCGGCGCCTCATCGAGCCAGCTGGCTCCAGGCGACCATGCCGGTGCCGGTGCGCCAGGCGACCGCCGGCATGTAGGCGAGGACTTCGGCCGGCCCGGCGGTGAAGGCGAGGACGAGGATCCACGCCAGCAGCTCCGCGGTGCCCCCGGAGCCGGCCGCCTCCATGCGCTCGATCGTGCACTCGCGCAGGAGCGCCGGGTGGTCCCCCTTCGTCAGGAGGTCGAGGAACCAGCGGTCGAACTCCTCGTCCACCCAGAAGTAGCGGGGACCTCCGGGCTCGTGGGAGAGCCCGCCGGTGGCGATGACCGCGATCCGCTCCTTGCCCGAGTACGCGCGCACCGCGTCGCGCAGGATCGTGCCGACCTGGTAGGCGCGCTCGGACGGCGGGAGCGGCGGCACCGTGCAGTTCATGGTCACCGGCACGAGGCGGAACCGCCCGTCCGGGTTCAGGTAATGGACGGGGACCGAGATCCCGTCGTCGAATTGCATCTCGCGCAAGAAGGCGAGCATGAGGCCCCGGCGCGCGCCCTCATTGACCAGCCAGCGGGCGAGGCTGGAGTGGCCGGGCACCCGGTACTTCTCCATCGCGAGCCACTCGTCGAACCAGTCGGCGGGTCCGACGTGCTCCTCGCCGATCCCCACCGTGTACTCGGGCGTGTTGCCGAGCGGCCAGTTCAGGAGATGATCGTTGCTGACCATGACCAGCACGTCCGGCCGCGCCGCCTCGAGTCGGCGGCGCAGCTCGGCGGTCGCCTGGAGGACGAGCCGCTGGTGCGCCTCGGGCCCCTGGGCGAACCACCCGGTGAGCCCGGGGGCATGGGTCATGGCCATGGCGGCGACGATCTGTGCCATCAGCCGCCCTCCAGCGCCTCCGCCGTCTCCTCGGGGAACGCCCGCTTGTAGCACTCGAGGGCGGCGCTCGCGTTCGAGTTGCCGGCGGCGCCGAAGAAGAGGCGCAGGATCTGCGGCACGTAGTACTGGTGGACGCCGAGGTCCATCAGCCGGCGCGGGTCCTTCGCCTGCAGGGCCTCGTACTCCGCGTCGCTCAGGCCGAACTCGCGGGCCAGCCCCGCGAGGTCGGTGAGCCAGCGCGCCCGCAGCGCGGCGTCGCGGCGGACGTGGTACATCATCGCGTTCAGCGGCAGCGTCTTGTCGCAGCGCTCGACGTTTCCCATCGACCTCCTTCCCGTCCCGCCGGGCCGCGTCAGCCGTCCCGGAGCGCCCGGGCGCGCTCGGCCAGGCGCTGGTCGATGCCGTCGATGCGCGCCCGGTAGCCGGCGAGCCACGTCCGCGCCTCGTCGAGCCGCGCCCGGTAGCGGGCGTGACTCGCGGCGAGGGGGCCCGGCGCCGGCCCGCCGGGCAGTGTGCGCACGGCGATGAAGTGCTCAGGGGTCGTGTAGCGGCGGAGGTCGGCCTCGCCGAGCCGGGGCGGGCGGTCCGTGACCGCGGCGAACGCCTCGGCGAACGCCGCGTGGGGCACGGTGGCGAAGCGCTCGCCGCGCCCGAGCATGCCCTTGACCAGGCGCGAGACGACCTCGTGGGCCTGGCGGAACGACACCCCCTCGGCCCGCACGAGCGAGTCGGCCAGCTCGGTGGCGGTGAGGCAGCTCTCCTCGATGTGCCGGCGCACGCGGGCCTCGTCCACGCGGCAGGCGCCGATGAACCCGGCCAGCAGCTTGAGCGCCCGCCCGCCCATCTCGAACGCGGCGTAGCCGGCCACCTGCACCTCGCCCTCGGCGTCGTTCACGTCGGTGAAGGGCGTGTTGTGGAGCGCGTCGACCGTCGCGCCGGCGCGCCCGGCCGCCAGGGAGCAGAGGAGCCGCAAGTGCTCGACGGCCACCGGGTTGCGCTTCTGGGGCATGATCGAGCTGATCTGGACGTACCCATCGGGGACCTGGAGGTGCCCGATCTCGAAGCCGGTCCAGGTGTTGAGATCCTGGGCGAAGCGGCCGGGGTGGACGAAGAGGAGCCGGACGGCGCCGTGCACGCTGGTCAGGTAGTCGTTGGCGGCGATGCAGCCGTAGGCGTTCTCCTGCACCTCCGCGAAGCCGAGCAGCTCGGCCATCGCCGCCCGGTCGAGCGGGAAGCCGGAGGTGGTGATGGCGGCGGCCCCCATGCTGCACAGGTCGGGATAGCGGGCGGCCTGGCGCAGCCGCTCCACGTCGCGCAGCAGGAGCTCGATCACGGCGCCGAGGTAGTGGCCGTAGGTGGTGGGCTGGGCCGGCTGGCCGTGGGTGTAGGCGACGACGAGGGTGGCCCGGTTGGCCTCGGCGACGTCGAGCAGGACCCCGATCGCGGCCAGGAGGTCGGCCAGGAGCCCGGCCAGGCGCTCCTTGAGCGCCATCTTGAAGACCGTGTGGTCGATGTCGTTGCGGCTGCGACCGGTGTGGAGCTTGCCGGCCGTCGCCACGCCGAGGCGGCGCTCCAGCTCGGCCTCGACCAGGAAGAAGAAGTCCTCGTGCTCGCCGGTATAGGCGAGGGCGGCGACGTCGGTGCCCGCCTCGATCTCGTCGAGGGCCCGGAGGATGGCCGCCGCTTCGGTCCGTGACAGCAAGCCCTGCCCGGCGAGCATGATCGCGCTCGCGCGGTTGATCCGCATCTGGTGGCGCCAGTGGTGCTGCTTCACCCCCTCGAAGAGCGGCGCCAGCACGGTGTCCCGGTAGACCGGGGCCGGAAACCTGTCCGCGTCAGCCATCGGGCGCCTATCCCTTCAGGCCCGCCAGCATCACGCCGCGGACGATGTAGCGCTGCAGCGCGATGAAGACCAGCAGCATGGGCAGCGTGGCGACGCTGGCCCCGGTCATCACCATCTCCCACTCGGTCTGGAACTCCCCCGAGAACGAGGCCAACCCGACGGGCAAGGTGTAGAGCTCGCGGTTCGTCGTCACGATGAGGGGCCAGAGGAACGCGGTCCAGTTCCCGAGGAAGGTGAAGATGGCGAGCGCCGACAGCGCCGAGGAGACCAGCGGCAGGGCCACCCGCCACCAGATCTGGAACTCGCCGAGGCCATCCACCCGCCCGGCGTCGATCAGCTCGTCGGGGACGCCCTCGAAGAACTGCTTCATCAGGAAGGTCCCGAAACCCGTCATCATCCCCGGGAACATGATGCCCCAGTAGCTGTCCAGCCAGCCGAGCTTTCGACTCATGACGTACCAGGGCAGGACCAGCATCTCGGTCGGGATCATGAGCGTGCTGAGGATCGCCACGAACACGAGCCAGCGGCCCCGGAAGCGGAACTTGGCCAGCGTGTAACCGACCAGGCTGTCGAAGAACAGCACCGAGATCGTGGTGACGGTCGCGATGACGAGCGAGTTGAGGAACCAGCGAGGGAACCCTGACGCCCCGGCCAGCCGCCGGTAGTTGTCGAGGGTGGGCGCTCGCGGCAGCAGGGATAGCTCGTAGACCTCGACGTTGGGCTTGAGCGAGGTCGAGAGCATGTAGACGAACGGCAGCACCATCAGGACGCCGCCGAGGAACAGCAGCAGCCAGACGACGAGGCGGCCGGGCCGGGTCCGGGTCCTCATCGGGCCTGCAAGACCCGGAGCTGGAAGAGCGAGATCGCCAGCAGGACCACGAACAGCACCACGGTGTGCGCCGCGGCGTACCCCATCTGGAAGTGGCCGAAGGCGGTCTCGTAGATCTTCAGCACCAGCGGCTTCGTCGAGTCGAGTGGGCCGCCCTGGCCATTGGTCATGCTGTAGACGTAGTCGAAGATGCGGAGAAACGCGATCGAGCTGACGACCACGAGGAACACGATGGTCGGCCGCAGGAGGGGGAGTGTGATGTCCACCAGCGTGCGCCAGCTCCCGGCGCCGTCGATCGCGGCCGCCTCGTAGTACTCCTGGGGGATGGCCCGGAGACCGGCCAGGAACACCACGACCTGGAAGCCGAGCCCGGCCCACACCGCCGGGGCCAGCACGGCATACAGCGCCTGCTCGGTCGAGCGCAGGAAGGGCTGCTGGGGCAAGCCGAGCGCGACCAGCAGGTTGTTGAACAGGCCGATCGGCAGCGGCTGGTAGAGCCACCGCCACACCCAGGCCATGGCGACGGCCGTCGTCACGTGGGGCACGAAGTAGAGCGCGCGCAGGAGGGCGTGCCCGAAGCGGATGCGGTCCAGGTGGTAGGCGACGAGGAAGGCCAGGGCCAGGCTGACGGTGACGCCGACGACGAGGTACTGGAAGGTGTTCCCCATCACCGTCCAGAAGGCCGGGTCGGCGGCCAGGCGCCGGTAGTTCGCGAGGCCGATGAACCGGCGCTGGCCGACGATGTTCCAGTCGGTGAGCGACATCAGGAACGCGTCGGCGGTCGGATAGAACCGGATGCCGGCGTAGAAGACGATCGGTAGTGCCAGGAAACCCCACGCGCAGAGGCTGCGCCGGGACCCGAGTGAGAGCCGGTCGAGCATGAGTAGCGGGCGAGGCTCGAAACCCGGTGACCCTCGAGGGCGGGGGCTCAGTGGGCGGGCTGGAAGAGTTCGATCGGGTTCCCGGAAGGGTCGTCGAGCAGGATCTGGGCGCCGCCGACCCCGGTCACGATGTCGTTGCGGAACCGCAGCCCGGCGGCCCGGAGCCGGTCGACCTCGGCGGCCAGGTCGGCCACGTGCAGTTGAATGCGGTTCCAGCCCCCGGCGACGGGCTGACGGCCGTCGGGCATGGCCCGGGCGCCCGAGCTGGTCGGGCCGCTGAGCAGCAGCCGCAGAGCATCCCGGGTGACGGCGGCGAAAGCCGGACGGGCGTCCTGGGCGAGGGTGAAGCCGAGGTGAGTGGTGTAGAAGGCGACGGCCGCGGCGACGTCGTCGACGATGTAGCGGACGCTGATCGTGGTCATGGGTGTGTTCAACTCACCTGGTCATGTGGGTTGCGACCATGGGTGGGGTGCCGCCGGGGGCGGCCCGCGGGCCGGCGGGGCCCGCCCGACTTACTTGAAGAACGCGTCCAGGAGCTTCTGCTCCTCGGCCGCCGCCTGGGCGACGGCCTCGGCGACCGGCTGATTCTTCAGCGCGATGCGGTCGACCATGTCCATGAACAGCTTGCGCTGGGCCGTCTCGTTGACGAAGAACGTCGCCTCCGAATAGGCCAGACCGCGGATGAACGGGCCGTACTTGGGATGGGTGCGGATCGCGTCGCGCTCGGCCACCGCCTTCCGGGCCGGCAGCTCGCCCACCTTCTCCAGCCACAGCTCCATCGCCGCCGGCGTCGTGATGAACCGGAGGAACTTGGCGGCGGCCTCCTTCTTGGCCCCGGTCGCCTTGGGGGTGATGCCATTGACCCAGTAGGAGGCGAAGTTGAAGCGCCGGCCCTCATGGCTGGGCAGCTCCCCGACGCCGTACTCGAGCCCGGCCTGGCCGTCGAGGGCGGCCAGCCGGAACGAGCCGTCGATCATGAGACCGGCCTTGCCCGACCGGAATGCGGTGATGCCATCGGTCATGAAACCGAACTGACCCACCTTGTGGCGCGAGGCCAGGTCCGTGTACCAGGTGACGGCCCGGACGCCGGCCGGGCTGTTGTAGGCGACGCTGCGGCCGTCGGCCGAGTAGGGTTGGCCGCCCATCTGGCGGATCAGCACCTCGCGCAGCCAGTGATGGTCCTGCAGCCCCATGTCGAGCGCGAGCCCCGCCTGGAGCAGGTTGCCGGCGGCGTCGCGCTTGGTCAGCTTGCGGGCCGCGTCGACCAGCTCGTCGAGGGTCTGGGGGGGCTTGGCCGGGTCGAGGCCCGCCTCCTGCACGAGCTTCCGGTTCCAGAACAGGGCCAGCGAGCGCACCGCGGTCGGCAGTCCGTAATACTGGTTGTTCACCCGCATCTGCCTCACCAGCGGAAAGAACTCGCGCTCGATCTCGGCCGCGTCGAACAGCTCGGGCGGAAGCGGCTGAAGCAGCTTGGCCTTCAGGTAGTCGTGCAGCCAGCCGTAGAAGAGCTGGACCACGTCCGGTCCCTGGCCGGCCGGGATGGCGGCGGCGATCTTCAGCCGGAAGTCGTCGTAGGGCACGTGGGTGTGCTTGACCTTGATGCCGGGGTTCGCCGCCTCGAAGCGCTTGATCAGCTCGTCGATCGCCTGCACGCGCTGGGCGAAGGTGTACTGCCAGTACTCGATCTCGACCGGCTGGGCGCGGGCCGTCCCCGCGAGCGCCAGCGTGAGACCGAGCGCGATGGCGAGCAGCCGAAGCGTGATCATGGCGCCCCCCCTAGCCGACGTGCTGCCGGAAGAAGGCCAGCGTCCGCTCCCGGGCCAGGCGGGCGCTCTCGGCGTGGTAGCTGCCGCGCTCGTCGCAGTTGAACCCGTGGCCGGCCGGATAGACGTGCACGGGCACCCCCGGCTGGTGCGCGCGGACCTTCTCCCAGTGCTCCCGGGGGATCGAAGCGTCGGTCTCCCCGAAGTGGAGCATCACCGGACAGCGTGGCTGCTCCTGCACGGTGTCGGCGATGCCGCCGCCGTAGTAGCCGACCGCCGCCGCGACGCCGTCGATCCGGGTGGCGGCGAGCCAGGCCATGGTGCCGCCGAAGCAGTAGCCGACGACGCCGACCTTCGAGTGCGACCGGGCCAGCTCGCGCACCGCCGCCCGCACGTCCATGACCGCCTGATCGAGCGTCAGCTTGCCCCGCACGGCGCGCCCGCGCTCGATGTCGGCCGGCGTGTAGCCGGTCGCGTAGTCGCGTTCCACCCGGTCGAAGAGCGCGGGGGCGAGCACCACGTAGCCGTCGGCGGCGAAGCCATCGCCGGTACGCTTGATGTGCGAGTTCACGCCGAAGATCTCCTGCACCACCACCAGCCCGCCCCGGGGCGCGCCCGCCGGCGCCGCCCGATAGGCGGCGAGCCGGTGTCCGTCCTCGGCCGTCAGCGTCAGCATCTCTCCCACGCTCGCTCCTCCTTCCGTCCGGCGCCCGTCCGGATCCCCGACCGTCTAACGGGGCACTCTAGGTCGTCGGGTGAACCTTCGTCAAGGGCTCCGGCGTTCGCGGTCGCGAGCATCGGCATCGGCCGGGTGGGCGGCCGCGAACATGGCCAGGGTACCCAGGCCGGCGGCGGTGAAGACGACCGCCAGCCCGGCTAGCGCCGCGTCCAGGCCGGCCCGATCGACGAGGGCGCCGATCGGGGGTCCGACGACGACGAACGCCAGCCGGAAGAGGAGCGCGGCGAGCGAGAGCACGCTCGCGCGGTCCTCCCCGGGCGCGTCCTCCTGCATGACGCTGGTCAGGAGGGGGCCCTGGAGGCCCCGGAGCGTCATGAAGCCGAGGTAGAACGCGGCGCCCCACGCCGACGGGGTCGCCGCGAGTCCCGCGTAGCCGACGGGCACGAGCAGGCAGCAGCCGAGGAGCGTCGCGCGCCGGCCGAGGGCGGCGACCACCCGGGGGCTCGCCAGCGACACCGCCGCCAGCCAGAGGTTCGCCCCCGCCCAGATCGGCCCGAACCAGACCGCCGGGATGCCGCGGGCCTGCATGTAGGGCTGGATGAGCCAGACCAGCACGAAGCTGGAGAGCCCGAGCGTGACGCTGAGCCCCATCGCCGCCTGGAGCCGGCGATGGCGCCAGAGGGCGAAGCGGACGACGTGCCACGCCCGCCGCAGATGCGAGGGGTGCCCGGCGGCCATCGGCGGCCGCGGCGCTTCCCGCAGGGCGATGACCGAGGCGAGCCCCAGCGCGGCGGTCGGGACCTGCAGCCAGAAGGGCAGGCGCGGCGCCACCGCGTAGAGCCATCCGCCGGCCACGGCGCTCAGCGCCTCGCTCGCCTCCGAGGCGGCGCGCAGCCGGCCTTCCCATCGCGTGTACTGGCGGCCCCGGCTGGTGGCGTCGAGCGACACCCACAGCAGGGCGCGGTCGGCCCCGGAGATGAACGCCTTGCCGGCCCCCAGCACGACCTCGGCGGCGACGATCGCCCCGAAGGTCGCGCCGTACGCATAGAGGATCCACCCGGCGACCCCGAGGCCGGCGCCGACGAGGAGCGACGGCCGGTAGCCGACCCGGTCGGCGAAGTAGCCGGAGGGGAACTCCAGCAGCACCACCGCGAGGCCGAACACGGCCTGGAGGACCATGATGTCGGTGAGCGACATCCCGATCTGGTCCTTCCAGAACAGCGTGATGACCGGGAGCGGGAAGAGGACGAACTGCAGCGCGGAGAGCGCGACGAGGAGGCGAGGGTTGGCGCTCAGCGAGGACGTGGGCGCATGACACCACCCTCGTGGCCGGGCGTCAAGCGGATGGTATCCTGGTATGCCCCTCGGGCCCGGGACCGATGGAGACGCCATGATCGGCAGCCGTGCCGTTCTCATCGCGCTGGCCCTGTTCGGTCTCGGGGCCTGCGCCGCCTACCGCCAGCTCGTCGGCGAGGACACCGTGAGCCTCGAGAAGGCCGAGGTGCTCCGCATGGAGGCGGACATCCGGCGGCCGGTGAAGAAGATCTGTCCTCGCGAGCCGGTCCAGATGTGGGTGACCGTGGACGCCCGCCTCGAGGGTCAGGCGAGCGTCACCCGGCTGGAGACGTGGGAGGGCGAGCCGAGCGCGCGGCGGAACGGCAAGCTCGACTTCGGGAACTTCCTCTTCGCGAGCGGCCAGGGCGGCTTCGACGAGTTCGGCTGGTTCCGGCCCCACGGCGACATGCTGGCGACCGTCGAGCGCGGCTTCGAGATCCGCACGGCGCTCCGCTTCCAGCCCGACCGGTTCACCGCGGCTCGCGGCTACGAGCCCGACTACGCCTGTATCCGGACGGCGGGCGGGATCGGACCGCTTGGCCGGAGCGGCCGGTCCGGCAGCACCGGCTCTTACGGCGCCGACGGCCACGACGAATCGTGGGGCGCCGCGGGCGCGCCCGGCGCGGCCGGGGAGCCGGGCGGCCCCGGTCAGCCCGGTCCGCGCCTTCAGGCCTTCGCGACCTATGTCCGGACCCGCTTCTACGCGCGGCTCCTCGCCATCCGGCTCGAGGGCGGGGTGCGGGACTTCGTCCTGGCCCCGCCTGACCAGGTGCTGGTGCTGGCCGCTGGCGGCGGACCCGGGGGCAACGGCGGCGCCGGAGGACGGGGGGGCAACGGGGGCGACGGCGGCCGCGGCCGGCCGGGCCGGTCGGGCGGGTGGGGGGGCCCGGGCGGGTCCGGCGGCCCGGGCGGACCCGGCGGGGACGGGGGCCCCGGGGGCGCCATCGAGCTGATCTACGATGGCCGGTTCCCCGAGCTCGCCCGCGTGGTCCAGCTCGACGTCGCGGGCGGGACTCCGGGGGAGGGTGGCTCGGGCGGCGACGGCGGGGACGGGGGCGACGGCGGCCGAGGGGGGCGCGACGGGGGGCGGCAGGGCCGGGGCGGCCCGGGGGGCTTGGCCGGGAGCGCGGGCCTGCCGGGCCGGCCCGGCCCGCCCGGGACGGCGCGCCTCCGCCCGGGGCCGGTCACCGACCACTTCGGCAACCTGCCCGGGATCCGGCCGCTCTGACGCGCAACCCCCCGGCGAACCCTCACCACCGGGGAGGCGGCTCGCCACTGTCAGGTGTCGGTCCCGACCATTCGCCGATGGGTGAAGGCCGGGGCGGTACCGGGAGATCGAGCGCATCCGTCCCGACCTCGTCCAGCGGGTCATCCTCCTCACCGGGGACACGCTGAGTCCGGACATCGGCGACTTCCTGGAGAAGACCGGGGTCCCCACCTTGAACAAGCCGTTCGCACTGGATGAGGTGAGGCGGGTCATCCGGCACGCCGTGTCCGCGAGCTGAAGAGGAGGACAGGGTGATGGTCGAGCTGCCGATCGCCTGCACGTTGTCCGACCCCGAATTGCGCGAGCGCGAGCGGACGATCCTGGCCGCACTCGGGGCTCACGTGCGGAACGTCGCCGCCCGCCCCGACGGCTACGTGCTCGAGCTGGCCACCACCGATGAGGCGATTGGGGCCGCGATGCTCCTGATCCAGGTCGAACGGCATTGCTGTCCGTTTCTGCGCTTCGACCTGTCCGTCGAACCCGGCGAGGGCCCGGTGCGGCTGGCCTTGACCGGGCCTACCGGCACGCGCGAGTTTCTCGCCACCTGGTTGGAGCCAGCCGCCGGCCGCACCCAGGGCACCGGCTGATCCAATGTGAAACAGTGTCCGAAGGAGGGGATCCAATGCCGGCGAACCCACCGGAAGGCATGCCGCGGATCACGCCCTATCTGTACTACGAAGACGTGGTGAGCGCGCTGGATTGGCTGGGGCGGGCTTTCGGCTTCCGCGAGCGGATGCGGTTGCCGGGGCCCGACGGAACGATCGCGCACGCCGAGATGGAGCTGGCCGACGGCGTGGTCATGCTGGGACGCCCCGGCCCCGACTACACGAATCCGAAGCGGCTCGGTCATTTGACGCAGAGCCTGTACGTCTACGTGGATGACGTGGACCAGCACTGCCAGCACGCCAGGAAGGCGGGGGCCACGATCCTGGAGGAACCCAAGGATCAATTCTACGGTGACCGTCGCTACGCCGCTGAGGATCCGGAGGGACACCGCTGGTATTTCGCCCAGCGCGTGCGCGACGTGGCGCCGGCGGAGATGAAGCGGCCCGGTTAGCGGCCGGGCCTCATGAGGGCCATGCGGAATCGTCTGGTCGATGTCAGTCACACGGTCGAACACGGCATGGTGACGTACAAGGGCCTGCCGGCGCCCGTGATCTGCGACTACCTCACCCGGGAGGCGTCCCGGGCCCATTACGCGGCCGGCACCGAGTTCTATATCGGCAAGATCGAGATGGTCGCGAACACCGGCACCTATCTGGATAGCCCGTTTCATCGCTATGCGGACGGCAAGGATCTGGCCGCCCTGCCGCTGGACTCGCTGGCGAATCTCGAGTGCGTGGTGGCGCAGGTCGCCGCCGACGAGGGTGCCGCCATCGATCGGCTCCCGCTGACGGAGCGGGACGTGCGGGGTCGCGCCGTCCTCGTGCACACCGGGTGGGACCGGCACTGGGGGACGGACCGGTACTTCGAGCGGCATCCCCATCTCACCGGCGCGCTGGCCGAGTGGCTGGCCCAGGCGGGCGCCGTTCTCGTCGGCATCGACTCTCTCAACATCGACGGCATCGACACGGGCGAGCGACCGGTGCACTCCGTGCTGCTGGGTCACGACATTCCGATCGTCGAGCACCTGCGCGGGCTCGCCGCGGTGCCGGAGCGCGACGGCCGCTTCTTCGCGGTGCCCGTCAAGGTGAAGGCTCTCGGGACCTTCCCGGTGCGGGCCTTCGTGCTGGCGTAGCCCCAGGTCCTCGGCGGGCCGAGACGGGGTCCTCGTCGACGACCTGACCGTTCGCATGAACGACCAAGTGCCGTACTTCGAGCCACCCACCGCGCGCGAGCGGTTGTTCACCGCTTCAAGCCGACGGTCCAACGGTATTTCCCGTTGCCGGCGGGGTCTCCTCCGGAGGCCTTTCGGCCCCTGGCCGCCCGCTATCCGGTCTTCGAACTGACCCCGAAGCGATGAGCCGGCGTTGCAACAGCGCCCGCTGGCGCTTGACACTGTCGGCGAACCGAGCTTAGAGTCCGGCACGTCACCCCCGGAACCACGCGCCCGGTCCTAGACGTTTCGACAGGGGTACCCCCGGAAAGGGACCGCGATGATTCCCGGCGCCTTCGACTACCACGCCCCGACCTCGATCGGCGACGCCACCGCGCTGCTGGCCCGGCTGGGGGAGGACGCCAAGGTCCTCTCCGGCGGCCAGAGCCTCATCCCGCTGATGAAGCTGCGCCTGGCCTCGCCGCGCCATCTCGTGGACATCAACCGGATCCCGGGACTCGCCTACATCCGAGAGACCGACGGGGAGCTGGCGATCGGCGCCCTGACCCGCGAGGCCGACCTCGAGGAGTCTGATCTCATCCGCACGCGCTACCCGCTCCTGGCCGACGTGAGCCGGGTGGTCGCCGACCCGCTCGTGCGCAACCTCGCCACGGTCTGCGGGAACCTCGCCCACGGCGACCCCGCCAACGACCACCCCGCGGCCATGCTGGCCCTCGGGGCCGAGGTGGTGGCCGCGGCCGCGCGGGGGCAGCGGCGGATCCCGGTCCGCGAGTTCTTCACGGGGCCGTTCAGCACCGCCCTCGCGCCCGGCGAGGTGCTGATCGAGATCCGCGTCCCGACCCCGGCCCGCCGCAGCGCGGGCGCGTACGTGAAGCTCGAGCGCAAGGTCGGGGACTTCGCCACCGCCGCGGTAGCGGCCCAAGTCACGCTGGGCGACGGCGGAGCGATCGAGGGCGTCGGCCTGGGCCTGACCAACGTCGGGCCGACCCCGATCCAGGCCACCCGCGCCGAGGCCTTCCTCCGCGGCAAGCGGCCCGACGCGGCGACCCTCAAGGAAGCCGCCCGGCTGGCCGCCGAGGAGTCCCGCCCCACGACCGACGTCCGCGGCCCGGCCGAGTACAAGCGGGACTTGGTGCGGGTGCTGGCGGCTCGGGCGCTCGCGAAAGCGGTCGAGCGCGCCGGCGGGGGGAGGTGAGGACCATGCAGGTGCGCGTCATGATCAACGGCGAGAAGCGCGAGGCCGACGTCGCCCCCCGGCTCCTGCTCGTGCACCTGATCCGGGAGGTGTTCCGGCTGACCGGCACCCACATCGGCTGCGACACGTCCCACTGCGGCGCCTGCACCGTCCTCCTCGACGGCCGGCCGGTCAAGTCGTGCACGCTCTTCGCCGTCCAGGCCGACGGACGGGAGCTGATGACCGTGGAGGGCCTCGAGCAGAACGGGACGCTCCATCCCGTCCAGGAAGGATTCATGGAGGAGCACGGCCTGCAGTGCGGCTACTGCACGCCCGGGATGCTGATGACCAGCTACGCGTTCCTCCAGCGGCACAAGGACCCGACCGAGGATGAGGTCCGGTGGGCGATCTCGGGGAACCTCTGCCGGTGCACCGGCTACGTGAACATCGTCAAGGCGGTCCGGTACGCCGCCGCCAAGCTGCGGCAGGGAGGCGCCTGATGGCCCTCAGGACGACGCCCGACGTCGGCGGGATGGGGCACTCGATCAAGCGCAAGGAGGATCCGCGCTTCATCCGGGGGCAGGGGACCTACGTCGACGACGTCCAGCTCCCCGGGATGCTCCACCTCGACATCGTCCGGAGCCCGTTCGCCCACGCCCGGATCAAGCGCATCGACGCCTCCCTCGCCATGAAGGTCCCCGGCGTGCTGGCCGTCATCACCGGCCAGGATCTGGCCAAGTACAACCTCCACTGGATGCCGACCCTGATGTCCGACACCCAGATGGTGCTGCCGGTGGACACGGTCATGTACCAGGCTCAGGAGGTGGCCGCCGTCCTCGCCACCGACCGCTACACCGCGGCGGACGGCGTGGAAGCGGTGGAGGTCGAGTACGAGCCGCTCCC
The DNA here is from genome assembly GCA_036001225.1 of Candidatus Methylomirabilota bacterium. GTDB lineage: Bacteria > Methylomirabilota > Methylomirabilia > Rokubacteriales > DASRDR01 > DASYUM01. The sequence goes on from DASYUM010000231.1 coordinate 28,807, forward strand.
CGTCGTGGTGGATCCCCGGAAGGCGCTGGCGCCGGGGGCGCCGGTCCTCCGCACCGACAAGAAGGACAAGAAGGACAACCACATCTGGCACTGGGAGTGGGGCGACCGCGCCGCCGCCGACCGCGCCTTCCGCGAGGCGGAGGTCACGGTCAAGGAAGAGATCTACCTGCCGCGGATCCACGTCGCCTCGATCGAGACCTGCGGCTGCGTGGCCCACTTCGACAAGGTGACGGGGAAGCTCACGGTCTGGATGACCACCCAGGCGCCCCACGCGATCCGGACCGTATTCGCCCTGGTGGCGGGGCACGTGGGCCTCGAGGAGCACAAGATCCGCATCATCTCGCCCGACATCGGCGGCGGCTTCGGGGGCAAGGTGCCGGTCTATCCCGGCTACGTCATCGCGGTGGCCGCCTCGGTCCTGACCGGCAAGCCGGTCAAGTGGATCGAGGACCGGATGGAGAATCTCCAGGCCGATTCGTTCGCCCGCGACTACCACATCACGGCCGAGCTGGCGGCCCGAAAGGACGGCACGCTCACCGCGCTCCGGATCAAGACGCTGGCCGACCACGGCTACACCGACGCGGCGGCCAACCCCTCGAAGTTCCCGGCCGGCCTCTTCCACATCTGCACCGGCTCCTACGACTTCAAGGCCGCCCACGTGGAGGTGGACGGCGTCTACACCAACAAGCCGCCGGGGGGCATCGCCTACCGCTGCTCGTTCCGCGTCACCGAAGCCGTCCACACCATCGAGCGCATGGCCGACCTCATGGCCCACCAGCTCGGCATGGACCCGGCCGAGTTCCGCCTGAAGAACTTCGTCAAGCCGGAGCAGTTCCCCTACAAGTCGGCGCTGGGCTGGGAATACGACAGCGGGAACTACGCCGCCGCCCTCCGGAAGGCCATGGAGAAGATCGGCTACGCCGACCTGCGACGCGAGCAGGCGGCCAAGCGCCAGCGCGGCGAGCTGATGGGGATCGGGATTTCGAGCTTCACCGAGATCGTGGGCGCGGGCCCGTCCAAGCACTTCGACATCCTCGGGCTCAAGATGTTCGACAGCTGCGAGATCCGGATCCATCCCACCGGCCGCGCCATCGCCCGCTTCGGCACCAAGTCCCAGGGTCAGGGCCACGAGACCACTTACGCCAGATCCTGGCCGAGGAGCTCGGCATCCCGGCCGCCCACATCCAGGTCGAGGAGGGGGACACCGACACCGCGCCCTACGGCCTCGGCACCTACGCGAGCCGCTCCACGCCGGTGGCCGGCGCGGCGGCGGCGATGGCGGCGCGCAAGATCCGCGACAAGGCGCGGAAGATCGCCGCCCACCTCCTGGAGGCCGCCGAGGACGACCTGGTGTGGGAGCCCGGCAAGTTCTCGGTGAAGGGTGCGCCGGCCCGGGCGAAGACGATCCAGGAGATCGCCTTCGCGGCCTACACCAACCACCCGCCGGGGATGGAGGCCGGGCTGGAGGCGGTCTCCTACTACGACCCGCCGAACCTGACCTATCCCTTCGGCAGCTACGTCTGCGTCGTGGACATCGACAGCGGCACCGGCGAGGTGAAGGTCCGGCGCTTCGTGGCGGTGGACGACTGCGGCAACATCATCAACCCCATGATCGTGGAGGGCCAGATCCACGGCGGCCTCACCATGGGGCTGGCCCCCGCGCTCTACGAGGAGATCTCCTACGACGAGCAGGGGAACATCCGCGGCGGGAGCTTCGTGGACTACCTGCTGCCGACGGCGGTCGAGACGCCGAAGTGGGAGACCGACAAGACCTGCACCCCGTCGCCGCACCACCCGCTGGGGGCGAAGGGCGTGGGCGAGTCGGCGACCGTCGGGGCGCCGGCCGCCATCGCCAACGCGGTGGTCGATGCCCTGTGGCACCTGGGCGTGCGCCACGTGGACATTCCCATCACGCCGGCCAAGGTATGGAAGCTCTTGCGGGACCACGGGGTGACCGAGTAGGAGGGGGATCCGATGAGCGTCCGGCTCGAGCAGAAGCTGTCGGTGGACGCGCCGCCCGATCGGGTGTGGGCGTTCCTGACCGATCCGGTCCAGGTGGCGAGCTGCCTCCCCGGCGCCGCGATCACCGAGAAGGTGGACGACCGCACGTACCAGGGCACGATCACGGTGAAGGTCGGGCCGGTCACCACGACCTACCGGGGGACGATCCGCTTCGAGCGGCTGGACCGGGAGCGGTGGGAGGCGGAGCTGGTCGGCCAGGGCCAGGACGTCAAGGGCAAGGGCGGAGCCGAGATGCGCATGTCGAGCCGGCTCGTGCCGATCGAACGCGGCACCGAGATCACCGTCGTCTCCGAGGTCGCCATCAGCGGAATCCTCGCCCAGCTCGGTCGCGGGATGATCGAGAGCGTCTCGAACCAGATCTTCCAGCAGTTCGCCGCCGCCATGCGCGAGCGGCTGGCCGCCGGCCCGGGGTCGCCCGACGCGCCGCCGGCGGAGGCGAAGCCCGTGGACGCCCTGGGGCTCGGCGCCCGGGCGGTGGGCGAGACGGTCAAGCGCTGGCTGGGGGGCGGACCGGAGTCGCCCCGCGCATGAGCGTGGATCAGGACTGGCTCGCGCGCGCGCACGAGCTGGCCCAGCGGGGCGAGCCCTTCGCGCTGGCCACCGTCGTTCGCTGCGAGCGGCCGACCTCGGCCAAGCCCGGCGCGCGGGCGCTGATCCGGGCGGACGGTCGGGTATCGGGGTGGATCGGCGGGAGCTGCGCCGAGCCGACCGTCGTCAGGGAGGCGCTGGCGGCGCTCCGGGAGGGGCAGCCGCGACTGGTCGCGCTGGTCGGCGACGGCGCGGTCGTCGAGCGGCGGGAAGGCGTGCGGGAGCTGCCGATGACGTGTCACAGCGGCGGGACCCTGGAGATCTACATCGAGCCGGTTCTTCCGAAGCCGCAGCTCGTGCTGATCGGGGCTGGCCCGGTCGTCGAGACGCTGGCGCGGCTGGCGACGGCGGTGAGCTTCGGCGTGGTGGCCGTCGAGCACGCGGAGGACCTCGGGCGGCTCGTCGTCCCGCCGCGGGCCTTCGTCGTGGTGGCGACCCACGGGCGGTTCGACGAGGACGCGCTCGAGTGGGCGCTCGGGAGCGCCGCACCCTATGTCAGCCTGGTCGCGAGCCCCAAGCGGGCCAAGGCCGTGATCGAGGTGCTGGTGGGGCGGGGCGTTGCCGCCGAGCGTCTCGGGCGGCTGAAGGCGCCGGCCGGCCTCGACCTCGGCGCCGTCACGCCCGAGGAGATCGCGGTCAGCATCCTGGCCGAGATCGTCCTGGTGAGCCGCCGCGAGCCCGCGTCGGCGGCGAGCGCCGAGGCGTCCGCCGAGTCAATGGCCACCGACCCGGTCTGCGGCATGGCCGTCGAGATCGCCAGTGCCCGCCACACCACCGACCTCGCCGGCCGCCCCGTCTACTTCTGCGGTGCCGGCTGCCAGCGCACCTTCGACCGCGATCCCACCGCGTTTTCCATCCCCGCCCGCCCCTGACCGCAGCCCCGCTGACTTGATCCTGCACCCATGAGCGGCCCGAGCGCAGGCGCGCCCACAGGCGTCTGTCCCAGGTTTAGAGAGGAAGGGTCAGGTGGATCGCGGTCTAACAAGACACTCGGACGACCGGCGGGAAAGCCCGCGCCGCCGAGCTGAAGGCCGGGGCGGCCGGCCGCTCAGGGCGGGCCGTTGGGCGGTACTACGGGTGCGGAGGCGGTGCTAGACTAGTGGTCATGGATAAGGTCGAGAACATCGAGCAACAGGTGCAGGCGCTCTCCGCGGAGGAGCTTGCGCAGTTTCGCGCGTGGTTTCTGGAGTTCGACTGGGCGGCTTGGGACCGCCAGATCCAAGGTGATGTTCACGCCGGAAGGCTCGATGTACTTGCGGAGAAGGCGCTTCGCGACCACGCGGCCGGTAAGACCACGCCTCTCTGAGTCACCACGCATCTCCTGATTTCTGGTCCTGCTATCGGTCCTTGCCGCCGGACGTCCAGAAACTCGCGGATCGAGCCTACGAACGCCTCAAGAAAGACCCGCATCACCCGTCGCTCCACTTCAAGAAGATTGGGCGTTTCTGGTCGGCGAGGGTCGGCGGTCACCATCGCGCACTCGCGGTGGAAGCAGCGGACGGGCTCGTGTGGTTCTGGATTGGCACCCATGTCGACTACGACAGACTGCTGGGTTAACCACACGCATCAGCGGACGCGCCGCCGACCGACCCGCTACTCCGCGGTGTTGGCATTGGCTGGAGCACGGCGAAGTCGTCCGGCGCTTAGCGGGTGTTCGACGGCGCGTGAGTACCCTGCTACCAGTCAGGCGCGTGCGCGCTAAGGGCTCCCCTACTCCGGGCGAGAGCGGCTGTGGTAAGGTCGCACTGGACTCCGCCGGGGGCGCTCGTGACCTGGTCCTGCGCGTCACTGCGGACCCGAGGAGGTCCATGATGGCCCGCTTCCGCGGCAACGCAGTGACCTCGGAGGGAATGAGTCAGGCTGGCCGCCCCGGCTCCCACTCGTGGGAGGCCCGGGTGGTGTCGGACCGGGGCTACAGCCGGAGCTCGAGGACGTAGAGGCCGCCGGTGAAGCGGTCGATCGTGTAGACGATGCCCCGCTCGTCCACGAAGACGTCGTTGAGCTGGGCGGCGCCCTTGGGCGACCGGCGAGGCGGCGGCGGCACGTAGAAGGCGACCTCCTGGGGGCGGAAGGGGTCGGACAGGTCGAACGCCCGCACGCCGCCGTTGAAGAAGGTCCCCACGATGACCGTCTCGGAGACCCAGGACCCCGGCGCCGGCCGGTTCTCGTGGAGGTTGTGGGCACCGTAGCGGCCGCCGCGCTCCGCGAACTCCGCGACGGGCGGCAGCGGACACGTGCTGATCGGCACCAGATTCGTCTCCTCGCGCGCGTTGAGGACCCACACCAGCTTCGGCCAGTCGGCGCCGGCATCCGCGGTGGCCTCGTCGGAGACGACGAGCAAGCCCCGCTCGAAGAGCGGCAGCAGCGTGTGGGTGAATCCCGGGAAGGGCGGGTGGTAGTCCCACCGGCTGAGCAGCCGCGGCCGGGTCAGGTCGGCGATGTCGAGCACGATCGCGCCGCCGTCGATGTACCCCAGGTAGGCCCGGTCGGGGCGCCGGGGATAGACGTTGGTGTTGTGGGCCCGGAACCCGGTGTCGAACGTCGGGTGCCGGGCCGGCGCCGGCTCGGCGTCGCCGTCGCGGGTGCCGGGGAGCCACCACCGGCCGACCTCCCGCGGCCGCGTGGGCTCGCGGACGTCCACGATCCGGTAGCACTGGTCGTCCTTCCGGTTGCGGGGCGTGAAGTCGGCGGCGCCGCCGCTCAGGTGGACGTAGTGGCCGTCCACGAACCAGAGGTGGTGGACCCCCCGCGAGGCCGGCCCCGAGGCGTCGAAGATCGCCACCGAGCGCGGGCGGCCGGGATCGCCGACGTCGAAGATCTCGAACCCGGCCGGCTGGAGTCCCGGGCGGCTCGTCTGGTAGGCCACGACCAGCAGATCGCCCACCACGTCGAGCGAGTTCGATCGCATCTCGGCGTGGGGCAGGTCGGTCTGCAGGATCACGCCGGGCTTCCGCGGCTCCGTCACGTCCACCGCGGTGACGTTCTTCGGCGGCGACTCGTGAGCGAGCCACAGCACCCGGCGGCCGTCCCGGGTGAGCTGGATGGCCATGCCCTCGCCGCCGTTGCCGAAGCCGCCGAGCTCGTCGTGGGCGAGGAGGCTCATGTTGCGCGAGGTCTCCGACGTCATGGCCTCCGATTCTAGCCCAGATCGCGCCGGCGCGAGGGGGAGTGGTCGCCGCGGAACCGCTACCGTACAATCAGCCCGCCCGGACGACGGCGCTGCGCCGAGGAGGAGTCATGCGAGACGAGACGCCGGCCCAGACCACCGCCCGCCTCCTCGACGTGATCGCCCACGCCGAGCTCGAGGTCCGGCCCGGGCTCTACGCCTGCGAGCCGCTCGGTGACGGGCTGGCCGAAGAGATCCGGCACCGCCTCGGCCTGGCTCCGGCCTGAGCCCGGGGCGAGGGGATGGTCAACGCGGAAGACCCCAGCGTACAATCCTGGAGCACACCGACGGAGCCGCGAGGCGCGGGCCGGGGCACGCGGCCACCCGCTCGACACTCCAACACGCGGAGGAGAACCATGACGAAGGGATGGCTTCGATGGATGATCGGTGGGGTCGTCGCGGCGGCGCTGGCCGGGTGGCCGACGCTGGCGCCAGCGCAGGCGGGTCCGGTCAAGATGGAGTGGTTTTCCTGGTCCATCTTCCGGTTCACGTCGCCGGCCGGGAAGGTCGTCCTGACGAACCCATTCGTCACCAACCCCGACAGCCCGGTGAAGGTGGAGAACTTCCCGAAGGTCGACGTCATCCTCGTCGCCGACGGCCACCGCGACGAGGTCGGCTCCACCGACGAGATCGCGATCAAGACGGGGGCGAAGATCGTCACGCCGTTCGAGATGTGGACCGTCTACTTCGAGCCGCGCAAGGTGCTCGAGGCCCAGCTCCACCGGAGCAACCCCGGTGACTGGCTCCGGCTCGACGGCCTGACGATCCGCAACGTCAACTCGGTGCACGGGTCGGGCACGGTCGACAAGCTCAACGGCGGGCCCGCCCTGGGCTTCATGATCCAGTTCGAGAACGGGCTGACCGTCTACTTCGCCGGCAGCACCGCCCTGACCATGGACATGCAGCTGTGGGGGAGCCTCTACAAGCCCGACGTGGCGATTCTCCCCCTGTCTGCGAACCGTGATCCCCAGGACATCGTCCACATGGTGCGGCTCCTGCGCACCGAGAACCCGAATCTGAAGACGGTGATCCCGCACCACCACCGGCTCCAGCCACCCCCGGGGGCGCCGACCCCGATGGCCATGGAAAATGCCCTCCGGGCGGCCGGCTTGCCGGTGACCGTGCTCAACCCCGAGCTGAGCAAGGTGTACGAGCTGACGAAGTAGTCCGGCCGCCGGCCGAGCACTCGCGACAGGGCGGGCCCGATCCTCGGCGCCCGCCCTTCGCATCATCCGGTCAGGCGGGGGCCACTCCACATGGAGGAAGCTATGGAACCGGTCAAGGACGCGAGCCATCTCTATGAAGTCGAGCGCCGGGCTCATCATGCCGACCGGCCCGGCTTCCGCATCAACGAACTCCAGATCTCGCCGACCCAAAAGGTGCCCTGGCATTGCCACAGCAATATCCAGGATACGTTCTACGTCATCGAGGGACACCTCAGGCTCTTCCTGCGCGAACCCAACGAGGAGGTGCGTCTCGGCCCCGGTGATACCTATTCGGTCCGACCGCGCCGCCCGCACCTCGTCACCAATGGTGGGCACGACTCGGCAACCTTCCTCGTGCTTCAGGGCATCGGCGAGTACGATTACGTTCCGCTCGTGTAGCAGGCCGCGCGGAAGGACCGGGGAGGGTCCGCTGAAAGCCAGGTCGTCAGCCGTCAGGGAGCGACGGGAGCTGTTGCGCTTTGTCGTGCCGCGGCACTGATGCGGCGCGCCGCCTGAGCTCGACCATGCCGGCACTGCCATCAGGCACGGTGACCTTTCTGTTTACGGATGTCGAGGGTTCGACGCGGCGCCTGGAGCGGCATCCCGAGGCCTATCGCAGCGCCATCGGCCGGCATCACGCCATCCTGGGCGAGGCTGTCGAACAGAACCGCGGCGCGGTCTTCGAGACGGTCGGTGACGCCGTGTATGCGGCGTTCGCGTCTCCCCGGGACGCCGTCGCGGCGGCGCTTCGGGCTCAGCATGATCTCCAGGGGGCGTCCTGGGGGGAGGTCGGCCCGCTCAGAGTGCGAATGGGACTGCACACGGGGGAGGTCGAGCGACAGGGCGACCACTATCTCGGCGCCGCCCTCTATCGCTGTGCCCGGCTCACGAATGCCGCCCACGGTGGACAGGTACTGCTCTCGTCGGCCACCGCCGAGCTGGTGCGGCAGCGGCTGCCGGCCGGCGCGGATCTCCGCGACCTCGGCGAGCACCGGCTCAAGGACTTGCAGCGGCCGGAGCGGGTCTTCCAGCTCGCGGCACCCGGCCTGGCCGTGGCTTTCCCGGCCCTCCGCACGCTCGAAAGTTTCCCCAACAATCTTCCCGTCCAGCCCACGCCCCTCATCGGTCGCGAGCGTGAGGTCGCCGCGGCCCGCGGTCTCCTCGAGCACTCGGAGACGCGGCTGCTCACGCTCACCGGCCCCGGTGGAGTCGGGAAGACCCGCCTCGGCCTTCAGATCGCTGCCGACGCGCTTCGCGAGTTCCCCGACGGCACGTTCTTCGTCGACCTCGCTCCCGTCAACTCCGCGGATCTGGTGATCCCGAGCATCGCCAAGACGCTGTCGGTCCAGGAGGCCGCCAGTCGGCCGATCCTGGACAGTCTCAGGGAATACCTGCGCGACCGACGGCTCCTGCTCGTGCTGGACAACTTCGAGCACGTCCTGGTCACCGCGACCCAGCTGGCCGACCTCCTCTCGACGTGCCCGCGACTGAAGGCCCTCGTGACCAGCCGGGAAGCCTTGCACCTGCGCGGCGAGCGCCAGTTTCCGGTGCCACCGCTGTCCTTGCCGGACCGCTCGCGCGCGGAATCCGTGGATCAGTTGACACGCTACGAGGCGATCCGGCTCTTCATCGAGCGAGCGCAGGCGGTTCAGCCGGAATTCGCCCTCTCCGATCGGAACGCACACGCCATCGCCGAGGTCTGCCACCGCCTCGACGGGTTGCCTCTGGCCATCGAGCTCGCCGCCGCGCGCGTCAACGTCTTCTCGCCGCCGGCGTTGCTCGCGCGGCTGGAGCACCGGTTGGCCGTGCTGACGAGCGGGCCTCGCGACCTGCCCGTTCGCCAGCAGACCCTTCGCCAGGCGATCGCCTGGAGCTACGACCTGCTGACTCCGAGCGAGCAGTTGCTGTATCGCCGCCTCGCGGTGTTCGTCGGCGGCTTTCCGCTGACCGCGGCCGAAGCGGTGGCCGCCGGAGGTGGGCTGGATCCGAGCCTCGACGTGGTCAACGGGCTGGCGTCCCTGGTCGACAAGAGCCTGCTGCGCCAGGAAGAACAGGCCGGCGACCTGCGCTTCAGGATGCTCGAGACGATTCGCGAGGACGCGCTGGAACGGCTGGCCGCCGCCGGGGAAGCCGAACGGTTCCAGCAGGCCCACGCCGAGTACCATCTCGCGCTGGCCGAGCAAGCCGAGCCCGGACTTCTCGGAGGCTCGCGCCAGGCCGAATGGCTGGATCGCCTGGAAGCGGACCACGACAACCTGCGCGCCGTGCTCTCCTGGTTCGCCCGACAGGGGCTGGCCGATCATGGCTTGCGCTTGACCGCCGCCCTCGCGCGCTTCTGGCGCGTCCGCGGCTACTTCGCGGAGGGACGGGAGCGGATGGCCGGGCTGCTCGCGCTGCCGGCGGCGCGGACGCGCAGTCCCGCCCGCGCCAGGGTCTTGCACTCGGCGGGCCTCTTCGCCAGTCAGCAAGGGGAGTACGTCGAGGCGCGCGCGCTGTTCGAGGAGAGCCTCGACATCTACCGCGAGCTCGGCGACCCGGGCGGCATCGGCTGGGCGCTCATCGACCTCGGCATCGTGACGCGCTACGAGGGCAACTTTGTCGCCGCCAGGTCTCTCCTCGAAGAGAGCCTCGTGTTGGTGAAGCAGGCGGGGGACACCAAGGGGGTGGCCGCAGCGCTCGGCAACCTCGGCCTCATCGCTCGGGACCAGGGGGACGCCGGCGTGGCCGAGACGCAGCTGGACCAGAGCCTGGCCTTGTGGCGGCAGCTCGGCGACCGCGTCGGCATCGGCTGGACGCTGACCGGCCTGGCCATGGTCGCCCGGGCCCAGGGCAAGTTCGACGTGGCGCAGGCCCGCATCGAGGAAAGTCTGGCGGTCTGGAGCGAGCTCGGTGACCGGCAGAACGCCGCCAACGTGCTCAGCACGGCCGCGCGCCTGGCCCTCGATCAGGGTGACTACGCCCTGGCCCGTGCGCGCCTGGTGGAGAGTCTGGAGATCTTCGAGGACCTGGGGGACCGGCGAGGCATCGCGTTCGTGCTCGAGGGCTTTGCGGGCCTGGCCGCCGCCGCCCAACCGCTCCGTGCCCACTGCCTGGCCGCGAGCGCGGCCGCGCTCCGCCGAATCATCGGCGCCGGCCCGCCACCCGCCTGGCGTGCCGAGCTCGAACGCAACCTGGAGGCGGCGAGCCGGGGACTGAGCCGCGCTGCCATCG
>DASYUM010000232.1:0-7064 GCA_036001225.1 Candidatus Methylomirabilota bacterium
AAAAAGCCGCCACCTGTCAAGAGGGATCTGCGCACTCGCGACTGGGCTGCCCCTCGGCGAACTCCTCGGGCTCTAGCGCGGCGCTGACGTCCACTTCGCGGCGTCCGCCGACCCGTGGCCGGCCGCCATCACCATACCGAAGGGCGGTCGTAGCGTCTGGTGGACATGGTCGGGCAGCTGACCCAGACGCTCCGTAGACCGCATACGGCGCGCACGCTGGGCGCTCAGGAAGGATGGAATCGAGATACCGGAATGGGTGTCTTGCCTATGAGGAGGGGGGGCGCTCGAACGTCGTCGTCGCGACCGGCCGCAACCCCCGCGCAACCGGCAACAAAAACGGGGTTACAGCCTGCGCTGTAACCCCGTGTCTGTCTTGGTTGCGGGGGCTGGATTTGAACCAGCGACCTTTGGGTTATGAGCCCAACGAGCTACCGGACTGCTCCACCCCGCGGTGCCATCGGATACCTTACTGGACGCGATCTGCCCTGTCAAGCCTCGGAGCGCGGAGGACGCGGTCGGTCTTGCCGGGCTCGTAGCGGCCGGTGCGGGCGAGGTGCCAGAGGACCCGCCAGGCGGCGCGGGTGGCGAGGAGCCAGTAGGTCTGGCAGCGGAAGGTCGCCATGAAGTGCTCGCGCCACGTCTGCCACTCCAGGTCGATCGGCCGCGGCAGGTAGGGCCCGAGCGCGCGGATGGCGCGCTGGGTCTCGATCCCGCCCACCCACACGGTGAGCCCGAGCGAGATCGTCGGCACCAGCACGGCGACCAGGAAGAGCAGTGGCTCCTCGCCCCGGTACCGGTAGGCGAAGTGCCAGCCGAGATAGCCCATCGCCGGGTAGACCCCGGCCGCGACCGGCCACTCCACGACCTTGTTGGCGACGTGGCGCAGGAGCTGGGCCAGGTTGAACGCGGTCGGCCGCCGCCGCCAGATCGCCCACAGCTCCCCGATGTCGTCGAGCACGCCCTTGTACCAGCGCGCGTTCTGGCGAACGATCTTGGCCTTGGACTCGGGGAGATCGGTCAGCTCGATCATCGGCATGGCCCGGATGAGGCGGCCGCGGGCGCCGAGCCGGTAGCCGAGCGTCGAGTCCTCGGTGGCGCCGCGGGTGGGGAAGCCGCCGAGGGCCAGCAGCTCGTCGAGCCGCACGAACTGGTTGTGGCCGAGGCAGATCTGGGAGCGCCGGACGCCGAGCTCGAGCGCCGGCCGCACGACCGGGCGGAGCAGTCCCGGCGTCCACCGGAGCGCCGCGTCGATCCAGTGGATGCGGCGCACCTCGTTGATGAGCCGGGCGATGGACACCCGGATGAAGATCGATGACTGCTGGATCGCGCAGATTCGCCCCCGCAGATCCAGCATGTCCCAGTTGCCGAGCGACAGCGTGACGCCCTGATAGGCGACGGCGCCACGCCCGGCCAGCTCCTCGCCGGCGATCCACCGGTAGGTATCTGGATCGGGCACCGAATCGGCGTCGGAGACCGCCACGAAGACCCGCGACGGGTCGGCGGCATGCTCCTCGAGGACGGCCGCCAGCGCCTCCGGGCGCAGGGCCCAGTTGAGCTGCTCGCCCTTCCGCCCGGCTCCGGGCATGACGAGGTGGGTGAGCCGCTTGGCCTCGTAGGGCGGCAGCTCGGCCAGGACGCGACGGACGAGCCCCCCTGTGCTCTCCGCCATCGCCGGATGCGGCGCGGCGTCCTCGGCGGCCTTGGTCACCACGACGTAGCGCACCTTGCCGTCGGGATAGCGGCCGTCCAGCAGTCCCCGCAGCGTCGTCGCGATGGCTGGCTCCTGGTAGGCGGCGAGGAGGTGCAGGAAGACCGGCGCCCGCGCTTCGCGCTCGAGGGCCTCGACCGTGGGCCAGGTGTCCCGCCGCGCGTGGGCGGCGCGGACGAAGCGGGTGGTGGTGGCCATGCCCTTCCAGTCGATGCCGAGCTTCCACGCCGCCCGCACGTTGAAGAGCAGGGTGAGCACGAACAGCCACGGGGCGAGCACCGGGAGCCAGTCCATGGCGGGCGCGGGCGGCGGGGTTAGGGCGAGCGCGGCGGCTCGGGGGAACGCGGGAAGCGGAGGACGCGCTCGCCGGGCCGGACCAGGCCCAGCTCCTCGCGGGCGATGCGCTCCAGCGCGGTCGGATCGTGGCGCAGCTCGGCGATGGCGCGCGAGAGCCGCTCGTTCTCGGCCTCCAGGGCTTGCACGTCGCGGTGGAGGCTCTCCACCTCGGCCCGGAGCCGCCGGAGCTGGAGGACGCCGTTGTCGCCGAGGACGGCGGCACCGAGCAGCAGCGTGAGCAGGCCGGCCACCACCCAGCCCGGATGGGGGCGAGGAATGGTCATTGGGAACCCCCTCACCCCTACCCTCGCCCCCGAAGGGGAGAGGGAGTATCGGGTCGACGGCGCTCGAAGACCGAAGCCCCCGGCCAGCGGGCCGCCTCGCCGAGCCACTCCTCGATGCGGAGGAGCTGGTTGTACTTGGCGACCCGGTCGCTGCGGGAGAGCGAGCCGGTCTTGATCTGGCCGGCGTTGACGGCGACGGCGAGATCGGCCACGAAGGTGTCCTCCGTCTCGCCGGACCGGTGGGAGATGACGACCCCGTACCCGGCGTTCCTGGCCAGCTCGACGGTCTCCAGCGTCTCGGTCAGGGTGCCGATCTGGTTCACCTTGATCAGGATCGCGTTGGCGGCGCCGAGCCGGATCCCGTCGGCGAGCCGCGCGGGGTTGGTGACGAACACGTCGTCGCCGACCAGCTGGAGCTGACCGCCGAGGCGCCGGGTCAACGCGACCCAGCCGTCCCAGTCGTCCTCGCGGAGACCGTCCTCGATGGAGACGAGGGGGAACTGCTTGGCCAGCCGCGCGTAGACCTCGATCAGCTCGTCCGTCTTCCACTCGGTCCCCTCGCCGGGCGCCCGGTAGCGTCCGTCGCGCCAGAGCTCGGTGGCGGCGACGTCGAGGGCGAGCCACACGTCGGCGCCGGGTCGGTAGCCGGCGGTCTCGATGGCGCGGACGAGGAGCGCGAGCGTGGCCTCGCTGCTGGGTAGGTCGGGGGCGAAGCCGCCCTCGTCGCCGACGCCGGTCGCGTGGCCCTGCTCGCGGAGGAGGCGCTTCAGCACCTGGAAGATCTCGGCTCCGGCCCGGAGGGCCTCGGCGAACGAGGACAAGCCGGCCGGCACCAGCATGAACTCCTGGAAGTCGAGCCGGTTGTCGGCGTGGACACCGCCGTTGATGACGTTCATCAGCGGCACCGGCAGCAAGCGGGCGGCCGGCCCGCCGAGGTAGCGGAAGAGCGGGAGCCCGAGGTCGTCGGCGGCCGCGCGGGCGCAGGCGAGCGAGACGCCGAGGATCGCGTTGGCGCCGAGGGTCTCCTTCTGGGGCGTCCCGTCCAGCAGGCAGAGCGTCCGGTCGATGAGCGCCTGGTCGAGGGCGTCGAACCCCTTCAGCTCGGGCGCGATGACCTGCTCGACGTTCTTCACCGCCCGCCGGACGCCCTTGCCGCCGTAGCGGCGCTTGTCGCCGTCACGCAGCTCGAGGGCCTCGCCGCTCCCCGTCGAGGCTCCCGACGGCACCGCGGCCCGCCCCTCGGCGCCGCTGGCCAGGAAGACCTCGACCTCGACGGTCGGGTTGCCCCGGGAATCCAGGATCTCCCGGGCGTGGACGTCGGTGATTTCCGCCATCTGGGCGGGTCAGGCTCGGCGGCGAAGGACGAAGTCGGCCAGCGCCGCCAGCGGCTCGGCGGCGGCGCCCAGGCCGGTGATCGCCGCCCGGGCTTCCCGGGTCAGCGCGCCGGCCCGCTCCCAGGCGGTATCCAGGCCGTGGTAGTCCGGATAGGTGATCTTCTGCTTCCGCCGGTCGCTCCCCGGCGTCTTGCCGAGCGTCTCCAGCGAGCCCTCGACGTCCAGGACGTCGTCCACGATCTGGAAGGCGAGGCCGAGCCGCTCCCCGTACCGCGTCAAGGCCTCGAGCACCGGATCGGCGGCGCCGGCCAGGAGCGCGCCCGTGCGCAGCGCGGCCCGGATGAGGGCGCCGGTCTTGCGGGTGTGGATGTACTCGAGCGTCTCGGCGGAGACGCGCTCGCCTTCGGACTGGACGTCGACGACCTGGCCCCCGATCATGCCGGCCGTCCCCGCCGCCTCGCTGATCTCGGCGACCACGCGGGGGAAGACCTCGGCCGGCGCCTTGCCGAGGCCGAAGTTGGCGGCGACGAGGCCGAAGGCGTGGGTGAGGAGCGCGTCCCCGGCCAGGATGGCCATCGCCTCCCCGAAGACCTTGTGGCTGGTGAGGCGGCCCCGGCGGTAATCGTCGTCGTCCATGGCCGGCAGGTCGTCGTGGATGAGCGAGTAGGTGTGGATCAGCTCGAAGGCGCACGCGGTCGGCAGCACGTCGGCCATCCGGCCACCGGCTGCCTCGGCGCCGGCGATGACCAGGAGCGGGCGCAGGCGCTTGCCACCGGCCAGCACGCTGTAGCGCATGGCCGCGTGGATCGCCGGCGGATAGGCGGTGACCGGTGGCAGATGGCGCTCGAGGGCCTCGTCCACCGCGTGCCGCCGCTCGGCCATGTAGGCGTCGAGATCGAACCTCACCGCTCTGGCTCCTCTTCCCACTTGAAGGGCTGGGCCCGGAGCCCGCCCCCTTCGTCCTGGGTCAGCACCTCGATGCGGCGCTCGGTCTCCTCGAGGCGGCGCGCGCAGAAGCGCAACAGCGCGGTGCCTTCCTCGAACGCACGCAGCGAGTCGTCGAGCGAGAGGTCCCCGGCCTCCAGCGCGTGAACGATCTGCTCGAGGCGCGCCATGGCCTCCTCGAACTTCGGCCCGGCCGCGCCGCCCGGCTCCTCAGGCCGCGCCATCGCTCCCGGGCTCCGGCTCGGGCGGCTTCACGGCGTCGACGCGACAGCTCAGGGCGCCCTCGCGCAGGCGCACCGAGACCTCGCTGCCCGGCTGGACCTGGGCGGCGCGCGTCACCACCTCGCCCGACGGCAGCGCGCAGATCGCGTAGCCGCGGGCGAGGCAGGCCAGCGGGCTCAGTGTGTCGAGCCGGCCGGCCAGGGCCTCCATCGCCCGGCGGCGGCGCGCCACCTCGGACCGGCCCGCGCGGTCGAGTCGGCCTCGAAGCTGGGCGAGGAGCCGGCCCCCGTGCCGGAGGTTGGCGCGGAGCACCTCGGGCCGGAGGGCGCGGACGGCGCGGTCGAGACGCTGGTGGACGTCGGCGTGGCGCCGCCGCAGCCCGCGATCGAGGCGGAGGCCGAGGTCGTCCAGCCGGCGATGCCAGTCGCGAAGCGGACGACCGGGATCGGCGAGAACCCGCCGCTGGCGGAGATCGGCCACGCGCTCGCCCAGGCGTCGGACGCGCTGGCGCCCCGCGCGGTGGAGGCGGTCGCGCAGGCTCGCCAGCTGGGCGACGAGCTGGGCCTTCTCGCGGATCACCAGCTCGGCGGCGGCCGACGGCGTGGGGGCCCGCAGGTCGGCGACGAAGTCCGCGATGGTGACGTCGGTCTCGTGGCCGACTGCCGAGATCACGGGGACCTTGGACGCCGCGATCGCCCGCGCCACCGGCTCTTCGTTGAAGGCCCACAGATCCTCGAGCGAGCCGCCGCCGCGGGCGACCACCAGGACGTCGAAGCCGCCGAGCCGGTTCAGGTCGAAGAGCGCCTGGACGATCTCGGGGACGGCGGCCTCTCCCTGGACCCGGACCGGATAGATGACCACGTGGACGTCGGCGAACCGGCGCGTGATCACCCGCAGGAAGTCCCGCACCGCGGCCCCGGTCGGCGAGGTGATCAGGCCGACCCGCCGCGGCAGCGCGGGCAGCGGCCGCTTGCGGCCGGCGTCGAAGAGGCCCTCGGCGGCCAGCCGTGTCTTGAGCTGCTCGAACGCGAGCTGGAGGGCGCCCAGGCCCTTGGGCTCCAGGATCTCGCAGACCAGCTGGTACTCACCGCGGGCGGCATAGACGTCGAGCGTCGCGAACGCGAGCACGTGGAGCCCGTCGGCCGGCGCGAACCGGAGCCGCCGTACCCGGCTCCGGAAAAGGACCGCACGGACCTGGGCGGTCTCGTCCTTGAGGGTGAAGTAGACGTGGCCTGCGCTGACGACGCGGAGGTTCGAGATCTCCCCTTCCACCCACACGCCGCCGAAGCTGGCCTCCAGCCGGTCCTTGATCGCCGCCGTCAGCTCGGAGACCGTGAGGACCCGCCGGCCAGGGTCGGCGCCGAGCGATGCCATCGTCGCTGACCGACTCAGCCGAGCGCGGCGTGCCGCCGCGCCGCTTCCAGCGTGTTCCGCATCAGCATGGCCACCGTCATCGGGCCTACCCCGCCCGGCACCGGGGTGATCGCGCGCACCCGCGGCGCGACCGAGGCCGCGTCCACGTCGCCGACCACCCGGCCGTCGGGGAGCCGGTTCGTCCCCACGTCCACCACGACCGCGTCGGGCCGCACCATGTCGCCCGTCACCACGCCCGGCCGGCCGGCGGCGACGGCGAGCAACTCGGCCCGCCGGGTGTGGGCGGCCAGATCGCGGGTGCGGGTGTGGCAGATGGTCACGGTGGCGTGGCGGCCGAGCAGGAGCTGGGCCAGGGGCTTGCCGACGATCCGCGAGCGGCCGACCACGACGGCCTCCGCCCCTTTCAGCTCGATCCCGTAGTGGTCGAGGATCTCCAGGATGCCGGCCGGCGTGCCGGGGACGACGGTCGGATGCCCTGCCAGCAGGCGGCCCAGGTTCTCGGGGTGGAAGCCGTCCACGTCCTTGGTGGGATCGACGGCCGCCAGCACGCGGTCCTCGTCCACACCGGGGGGGAGCGGCAGCTGAATGAGAATGCCGTGGACCGCGCGGTCGGCGCTCAGCTCGCGCACCAGGCCGAGCAGGCGCGTCTCGTCGAGCCCCTCGGGGAAGAGGTGGTCGCGGGCCACGATGCCGACCGCCTGGCAGGCCGTGCGCTTGCGGCCGACGTAGATCTGGGAGGCGGGATCCCGGCCGACGAGGACGACGGCCAGCGTGGGCACCACGCCCCGGGCCCGGAGCTCCCCGACGCCGGTCGCCACGGCGGCCTGGACCTTCGCGGCGACCGCCTTGCCGTCGAGGATC
>DASYUM010000233.1:0-5236 GCA_036001225.1 Candidatus Methylomirabilota bacterium
GGTAGTCGGTCTCGTAGAGAAAGAGGTCGAGATCGGCGCCGGGCTGGTCGGGGTACGTCCGCGTGGTCGTCTTCTCCAGCCAGACGATGGCGACGCGCATCCGCTTCGCGGCATTTGATTTGATCCACGGGTTGAAGAAAAAGATCTCGCGGTCGAGATCACGGGCGCAGTTGTAGCCGGAGACGGCGCCCGAGAACACCCTGTCGTCGTCGCTGCTGCCCTCGAGGCGGATGATGTCGTCAGCGCGCGCGGCCTCGATCTCGCCAGCCCCGATCTGCCGCTGGATACCCCGCATGACCGACCAGCTCGCCGAGGCCATGAGGATCGCCCGGGTCCGTTCCGGGCCGATGCTGGGGTCCCGAGTTTTCAAGAGGGCCGCCGCTCCGGCCACCATCGGCGCCGCTATGCTCGTCCCGATGTCGGAGATGATCCAGGGCTCGTCGTCGCTCAGGGTCACGATGTTCACCCCGGGCGCGAGCACCTCGGGCTTGTAGCGGTCGCCATGGCGGGACACCGGCGGGATGTCGGCCGACCACGGGTGGAGTCGGTGCCCCGTCCGGCGGGGGGTCCGAGCGTCCACCATTCCGACCGCCAGGACGTTGTAGCCGACGGCCGGCGATATCACGTGGGGACCGGTCTGGGGGACTTGGCCGACGGCCGCGACGATGACCTTCCCGAACCCGCGGAACCGGTAGACGAGCTCGTCGAAGCTTCGCGCCAGGAAAGCATAAGTATCTCTCTTCTCGGGCGCAACTCCGAAGCTCGCGTTGAGGATCTGCGCGTAATGACCCAAGGCCCATTCGGCCCGGTTGACGATCTCCTCGGGTGAACCGCTGCAGGAGCCGCCGACCCACAGCTTGGCCTCGTGGGCGATGCCCCGGTAGACCGGATGCCGGCTGCGGATGACGCCCGCCACACGCATGGTGTGGGCGCCCGGACACGCGTAGACCGTATCCTGGATCACGGGGCCGAGATACGGGTTCGGCGCGACGCGCCCGCCCGCGTCGAGCACGGCGACACAGGCTAACCGGGAGGGACCTGTGCAGTTGCCCGTGATCCCGCGGGCCCAGACCTTGTCGGCCCGGATGGCCTTCGCGGCGATGTTCAGCTGCGGCTCGATGAGGTCGGCCGGCGCCGCGCGGCCGACGTCAGGGGGAGAATCCGCGACCCGGTTGAGGTAGATCCGGTCGACCTCCGGCCAGGCGCCCACCACTCGGATCGTCGCTGGCGTGAGGGCGGTGTAGACGAGGGGCAGATAGGTGGCGGTCGCGACGGGGTGGGCTTGGAGGCGCAGGTGCTCGGCCACCGGCAGGACGACCGGCGCGACGACCGCGGCCCATTGGGCAGGGGAGCGAGGCGGCTCGGGGGTCGGCGCGGGCCCGGCGGCCGGGGCGTCGGCGGGCTCGCGGAGCCAGATGATCACGGGGATCGCCTCGTCCGGCGCCGCCCCGGCCAAGTGCTCGGCCAGCGCCGGCTCGAGCCGCCCGTAGCGCGCGGCGTGGGCCGCCCGCTCGGCGGCCTCCAGCGCCTCGGGGTCGACGGCGCCCCCGCTCGCATCGAGCGAGACGCGGACGTACTGGTCGGTGCGCCGATTCAGCACCTTGTAGGCGAGGGCGCTTCGGCCGAGCAGCGGGTAGCGCGCCGTCGCGGCCGCGAGAACCCTCCAGTCGGCCGGCTGGCCGCCGTGCCGGGCCGCCGCGACGGCCTGGGCCAGCGGCGCGAGCACCTGCGAGGCCTGCGGGTCGAGGTCGGCCGGCGGGGCCGGCGGCGCGCCCGTCCCCAGGGTCGCCAGGGCGCTGGCGGCCAGCACCGCGATCAGGATCATCGCCCACGTTCTGGGATGACGGCTCATGGCAGGCCTCCTCGTGTGTCATCGGCCGATGTGATCATCAGCCGATCGGCCGCCCGACCTTCGGGCCGCTTCTGGCGAATCCATTCCTCCGAGGCAGTCCCGAGGCTGCGGATCCCCCCTTCTAGTCCAGGCGGCTCCGGTGGTTGTTCTGCTCGGGCACCCGCTACCACCACCCCGATCACGCTCAGCCGCCCGGTCCGCCCTGCCGTCACGGCGCTGTCCCTCCTATCGCGAGTCTGCTCGGAGATGACGAAAGCCGAGCCCGACCCTCACGCGCGTTCCACCTTCACGCATTTGGAGAACTCGGAGGTGTTGCCGTCGGGATCGGCCGCGATCGCCGTCACGAAGGCCCTGACCGGGACCGCGGAGCGGAAGGTATGCCGGATGCGAGCCTGCACAGCGGCGAATACCACAATGCGCTCCGGTAAGGGCCACGACTACGGGGATGCGAGAAAGCCATGGCGCCTCTGGGTGGCATCTTCGTAGTGGCCCACAATCTGCCCCTGAGCGTTGATCCCATGGACCCCGGTACTCCTGGCGCCCGGGACATTGATGATGGCGAAGCGCCCGTTGTTCAAGAGGAAGCTATGGCTGGAACCAGCGGCGAAGTATGTGCCGACAATCTGGCCCCGAGCGTTGATTCCCCGGAGATCGGTGCTTCTGGCGCCCGGGACATCGATGGTGGTGAAGCGCCCGTTGTTCAGGAGAAAGCCATGTGTGCCGGAATTATCGGTGTACTGGCCCACAATCTGGCCTCCATTGATTCCATGGGCCTCGGTGTGCCTGGCGCCTGGGGGATCGATCCTGGTAAAGCCCCGGTTGTTCCTGAGAAAGCCATGGACGGCCTCGAAGACGTACCTGCCCACGATCTCGCCCCGAGCGTTGATTCCCCAGGCCTCGGTTGTAAAGGCGCGCGGGACGATCTTGCTCGTGTAATTGATGATGGTGAAGACCTGGTTGTTCAAGAGAAAGCCACGGGTGTGACGAGTGGCGTCGTCGTAAAAGCCGACAATCTGCCCCCGCTCGTTGATTCCAAGAGCCACCGTGAGCCTGGCGTGCGGGACATCGATGGTCGTGAAGACCCCATTGCGCAAGAGAAAGCCATGGAGGTCCTGGGTGGCGTCGAGGTAATGGCCCACGATCTCGCCGCGCGCGTTGATTCCGTGTACGCCGGTCTCTTTGGCCTTCGGGACATCGATGGTGGTGAAGGTGAAGCCGAAGGCCTGTGGCGCCGTGACCACGAGCGTCGGTACGAACGTGCTGAGAAGGACCAGCCCTCGGAGTACGGAGCGTCGGCTAGGCATGCGCGGCCTCCTTAAGGGGTTTCCTCTACGGGCCGGTTTCGGCCCAATCTCCTCGCGCCCGATGACATCTGAGGCGCACGAGTGGCCCTGCGGTCATGCCACCCTCCACCCCCCGACCGCGGATCCGCCATACTTTCAGCCGACGCCCCAGCGTGTCTCCACGGCGCCCTGAAAAGGCAAGATTCGAACCACACCGGATCGTCGAAGAAATCATGGGTTGCAGCTCGAGGCGGACGCTTCGTCAGAGGTGTCGACGAATCTCCGTCAGCCACCATGACGACCTGGTGCGCTAGGGCCGGAGGTTGACGACGGCGGTCTCCCACACGCATCGGCCGGCGACCGAGATCGCCCGCACCGTGCTCACCCAGTACTGGAGGCGGACGGGATCCCGCCGCACCGTGATGGCATCCCCCATGGCCCTCGGGGCCGCCAGCGCGCACTGGCCGGTCGGGGTGGCCGGCAGGACGGCGGGCCCGAAGGCCTCGGCCGAGAACGGCTTCACCATCACCAGGCCATGCAAGAACCTGCCGGGGCCGCTCCGCTGGAACGCCACCACGCTCACGCCGTCGGCCCCCTCGGCGACGCCCGGGAACGAGTCGAAGATCCCCGGGCCCCCGCCGAGCATCAGCTGCTGGTCGATCCGCGCGAACGCCGCCGCGATCGGGGTCACCTCGACCCGGACCCACATGACGCATGCCGTGGGTGAGGCCGCTCCTACGTGGCACCGCGTGGCGTGGACCGCCGTGAGGTACGTGACGGTGATCGCCTCTGCCGTCGCCCGCCCTCCGGCCGCCTGCCTGATGCGGGCGTCGCCGGTGTCGAGCCGCACCGCGCTCCGCGGCTGGGGCGAATCCGGCGGGCTCGCGTACCGCCGCGCGCCCCGCAGCACGAGGCTCCGGAACGTCGGCGGCGTATCCCAGATCCGCGAGACCCGATAGCGGTCGTCGGAGCTGGTGCCGGTGAACCCGGTGTTGACGAAGTAGACCGGGTCGCGCAGGTCGGCCGCCCACGGACCCGGGCTCTGGACCGGCTGCAGGGCGAAGAACGAGCGGTCGCCGGGCGCCGCGGCCGGCTGAAACACCACGGTCCCGGGGAGCGACGGGCAGGCGCCAGTGTTGTGGGACAGGGCGACTTTGTCGAGCACGCGGATGACGGCGAAGGTGAAGGCGTTCGTCGCAAACCGATACTGGTCGGTGGTCAGGACGAGCCGCGCCGACCCGACCGTCAGGGTCAGGTCCCCCGCGCGGCTCGCCAGGGCCGTTCCGCCGTCCCGCTTGGCGTCGATGGCGTACCGGCACCAGTGGTCGGGCTCCAGGTCGGGCGGCTCAGGACTCCGGGACACGGCCAGGTGGATCAGCGACGTCCCGCTGGCCTCCGTCGTGCCCCGATGCTGCAGCGCGGCGATGTAGAAGCGGCGGTCAGCCTCGTTCTGGTCGAAGAGCACCTGGGGGTCGAGGACAGCCCCCCGGTCCGGCGCGCCGAAGAAGGCGCGCAGCGTCTTCGTCTGCAACGGCGCGCCGGTCACCGTGGAGAGGCGGAGCGCCGAGTTCGCCGCCTGGATCACGCGGCTCACGCCCTTGGCGACGCTCGGGGAGGGCGGGACGACACCGCCCGCGGTCAGCTCGCTGAGACCGGCAAATCTGATGAGCACCCCGGGGCTCACGGGAAGCGTGCCCGCCTCACCCACGGCCACGCCGTCGTCGACACCCGGCGCGCGATAACCGCCCGCATCGACGGCGGAGCCCCGGGTCTGGCTGGCGACCTGGGCGCCCAGCCACGCCGGCGGCAGCCCAAGGACGAGGAATGACGCGCCGGCGATGAGGACCATCGCACGGCCGACGCCGAATTGACGGGAACCGGCGGACGACGGTTCGTCGCGATCGGTCACGGGCGAAGCTTGGATCCTGCTCACGGCGGCCTCGGGAAGGCGCGTGGTCGACTCATTCGGGCTCGCCTCGGCTCCCCCATCTGGCCTTGACTTTCCCAACGCCAAGGCCTAGCGTCGATACGCATTCTTGCGTATTCGCCCGAGGGAGCGGTCATGCGGCTGGCTCAGCGGGACTGGCGAGCGGCGCTCGAG
>DASYUM010000234.1:0-35326 GCA_036001225.1 Candidatus Methylomirabilota bacterium
GGTCGGGGTGTCGATGCCGTAGTAGCACGGCCACTGGATGGGCGGCGAGGAGATGCGGACGTGCACCTCGCGGGCGCCCGCCGAGCGGATCATGCGGACGATCTTGCGGCTGGTCGTTCCCCGCACGATCGAGTCGTCCACCACCACCACCCGCCGACCGTCCAGCGTCTCCCGCATGGGATTCAGCTTCACCCGGACGCCGAAGTGACGGATCCCCTGGCGCGGCTCGATGAAGGTCCGCCCGACGTAATGGTTCCGGATCAGGCCCACTTCGAACGGGATCCCCGAGCGCTCGGCGAAGCCCAGCGACGCCCCGAGGCCGGAGTCGGGCACCGGAATGACGACGTCGGCGGCCGCCGGGTGCTCCTCGGCCAGCCGGCGCCCCATCGCCTTGCGCACGTGGTAGACGTTCTGCCCCCACAGGGTCGAGTCGGGGCGCGCGAAATAGACGTATTCAAAGACGCACTGGAGCTGGCGCTTGGGCGGAAACGGCTTGATCGAGTGGACGCCGCTCTTGTCGATCACCACGATCTCGCCCGGGTCGACATCGCGCACGTACTCGGCCTCCAGGAGATCGAGCGCGCAGGTCTCGGAGGCGAGGAGCCACGTCTCGCCGAGCCGGCCAAGGACAAGCGGCCGGAAGCCGTGGGGGTCGCGGCAGCCGATCAGGAGCTCGGGCGTGAGGACGAGGAGCGAATAGGCGCCCGACACCTGGGCCAGGGCCACGGGCAGCGCCCGCGGCAGCGGGAGCTTCTCGCCCCGGGCCAGCAGGTGGAGGATCACCTCGGAGTCGGACGTGGACTGGAAGATGGCGCCGGTCGCCTCCAGCTCCCGGCGGAGGGCCTCGGCGTTCACCAGGTTGCCGTTGTGGGCGAGCGCGATCGGCCCTTGCGCGAACGCGGCGCTGATCGGCTGGGCGTTGCGGAGCGTCGACGAGCCCGCGGTCGAGTAGCGGACATGCCCGATGGCGAGTCGCCCGGGCAAGCGCTTGAGCCGCTCGGGGCCGAAGACGTCGGAGACCCACCCCATCGCCTTCTCGACATGGAAGGCCGTCCCGTCGGTGGCGGCGATGCCGGCCGACTCCTGACCCCGGTGCTGGAGCGCGTAGAGCCCGAGGTAGGTCAGGTTGGCCGCCTCGGGATGGTCGAAGACCCCGAAGATGCCGCACTCGTCGTGGAACTTGTCGTCATGAAGCTGGCGAGTCTTCATGCCGCGCCCTCCGTCGCCGCCGGCGCGGTCGCGCCGCCTACCAGCCGCTCGAAGCTGCCGCCGAACGCTGCCGCCATCGCCGCCAGGCTGGCCGCGATCCGCACCTGGCCGTCCACGCGGATCGTGAGCTGGTCGCCCCCGACCCGGCCCAGCGCCGTGACCGGCACCGCCCACTCGCGCACGATCCGCTCGAACCGGACGCGCTCGCCCGGCGGGACCGAGACGACGATCCGGGACGGCGCCTCGCCGAACAGCCGGGCGTCGAGGCGACCGGCGCCGTCGAGGGCCACCTCCGCCCCCAGCGGGCGCGGCCCGGTGACGCAGCCCTCGGCAAGGGCCACCGCCAGGCCGCCCTCCGCGCAGTCGTGGGCCGAGCGGACGCAGCCGGCCTCGATCGCGGCCAGGCAGGCGGCCTGGACGGCGCGCTCGCGGGCGAGGTCGAGCGGGGCCGGCGTCCCCGCCAGCCGGCCATGGAGCGTCGCCAGGTACTCGCTTCCACCCAGGCCGCCGGCCGGGTCGCCGAGCAGGATCACGAGGTCTCCGGGCTCCTTGAACCACTGGGTCGTCCGCCGCTCGGCGTCGGCCAGGAGGCCCACGACCCCGACGATGGGCGTGGGGAGGATGGCCTGCCCCAGCGTCTCGTTGTAGAAGGACACGTTCCCGCCCACCACCGGGATCTCCAGGACCCGACAGGCCTCGGCGATCCCGTTCACTGCCTCGGCGAACTGCCACATGATCTCCGGCCGCTCCGGCGAGCCGAAGTTCAGGCAGTCGGTCATCGCCAGCGGGCGGCCGCCGGCGCAGACGACGTTGCGGGCCGCCTCGGCGACGGCCATGGCCCCGCCCTGGAACGGGTCGAGGTAGGCGTAGCGCCCGTTGCCGTCGGTCGCCACCGCCACCGCCTTCCCGGTCCCCTTGAGCCGCAGGACCGCGGCGTCGGAGCCGGGGACGACGAGCGTGTTGATCCCGACCATGTGGTCATACTGCCGCCAGATCGACGCCTTCGACGCGATGGTCGGCGCGGCGAGGAGGTGGAGCAGGACGGCGGTCGGGTCGGCCGGCTCGGGCACCGTCGCCGGATCGAAGGCCCGCACGGCGTCGAGCCAGGCCGGACGGGCGCGGGGCCGGTCGTACGCGGGGGCGTCGTCGGTGAGGGCTCGTACCGGCACTTCGGCGACCAGCTCCCCGTGCATCCGGACCCGCAGCACGCCGTCGCCGGTCACGCGCCCGATGGGCACCGCGTCCAGCTCCCATTTGGCGAAGACGCGTTGGACCTCGGCCTCGCGCCCGCGAGTCACGACCAGGAGCATCCGTTCCTGGGATTCGGACAGCAGGAGCTCGTAGGGCGTCATCGCGGACTCGCGCTGCGGGACCCGGTCCAGCTCGATCTCGGCGCCCGTCCCGGCCCGGGCCGGCATCTCGGAGAGCGAGCACGCGAGCCCGGCGGCCCCCATGTCCTGGATGCCGACGATGGCGCCGGTCGCCATGGCCTCCAGGCAGGCTTCGAGGAGGAGCTTCTCGGTGAACGGGTCGCCGACCTGGACGGTCGGGCGCCGCTCGCTGGAGGTCTCGTCGAAGCTCTCCGAGGCCATGGTGGCGCCATGGATGCCGTCGCGGCCGGTCTTGGCGCCGACATAGATGAAGGTGTTGCCGACACCCTCCGCGCGGGCCCGAAAGATGCGGCCGCGGGCGATCAATCCCAGGCAGAGGACGTTGACGAGGGGGTTCTTCGCGTACTCGGGGGCGAACCCGACCTCCCCGCCCACGGTCGGGCAGCCGAAGCAGTTCCCGTAGTGGGCGATGCCGGCCACCACGCCACCCAACAGATAGCCGCTGCCCGCCCCCGTCGCCGGATGGTCGGGGGGGCCGAACCGGAGGGAGTCGAGCAGGCAGAGCGGCCGAGCCCCCATCGTGAAGATGTCGCGGAGGATCCCGCCGACCCCGGTGGCCGCCCCCTGGAAGGGCTCGATGAACGAGGGATGGTTGTGGCTCTCGATCTTCATCGCCAGGGCGAGCCCGTCGCCGAGATCCACCACGCCGGCGTTCTCACCTGGCCCCTGGAGGACGTGGGGTCCCCGGCTCGGCAGGCGCTTGAGGAGGGTGCGCGACGATTTGTAGGAGCAGTGCTCGGACCAGAGGGCGGAGAAGAGGCCGAGCTCGGTGTAGGTGGGCTCCCGGCCCAGCAGCCCGATGATGCGGTCGTACTCCTCACGGCTGAGGCCGTGAGCGACGGCGAGGTCGGGCGTGACCTTCGGCCCGGCCGCAGTCACCGGCGTCGCCCCACCGCCTCGACCTCGACCTCAGCGGCCCAGGGCCGAGCCGTTCTCGACGAGGCTCCCGAGGAGCGAGTTGAAGAGGAGGAGGCCGTCGGTGCTGCCGACGCTCGCCTCCGACGCGCGCTCGGGATGCGGCATGAGGCCAACCACCGTCCCGTCCTCGTTCGAGACGCCGGCGACGTTCCAGGCCGAGCCGTTCGGGTTGGCGGCCGCCGTCACCTCGCCGGTCTCGGTCGCGTAGCGAAAGACGACCTGGTTCCGATCGATGAGGGCGCGCAGGATCGCGGGCTCCGCGTGATAGCGACCTTCTCCGTGCGCGATCGGCATCTTCAGGACCTGGCCCCGCCGGAGTCCACGCGTGAAGGGAGTCTCGGTCTGCTCGACCACGACGTGGGTCGTCTGACAGCGGAACTGGAGGCACTCGTTGCGGAGCAGGGTGCCGGGCAGCAGCTCGGCCTCGCAGAGGATCTGGAAGCCGTTGCAGCTGCCGAGAACGAGGCCACCTCGAGCCACGAAGTCAGGAAGCGCGCTGACGACGGGGGAGCGCCCGGCGATGGCGCCGGCCCGCAGGTAATCGCCGTAGGAGAAGCCGCCCGGCAGGACCAAACAATCGAAGCGCGAGAGATCGGTGTCCCGGTGCCACAGGTACTCGACCGACTGGTGGAGAACCTCGGAGATGACATGGTGGAAGTCCATGTCGCTCCACGTGCCCGGAAAGATGACGACGCCGAATCTCATGAACCCTCCTCTCCTAGGGGTTTCTGGTCGCTCTCGCCTCCTTCGCCCTCCGCGGCGATTGTACTATGCGTGGGTCATCGAGACAATAAGGGCGAGCCGCAGGACGTCGGGGCTTGAGCCCCGCTGTCCGAGGCGAGCGAACCCAAAGACGACGCGGCCGGTTTCAGGGGCCGGGGACCTCCCCCGGGCGGGCCGACGGCTGTCGGCCCGACTCCTCGACCTCGCAGGAGTAGTCCTCGATCACCGGGTTGGCCAGCAGCCGGCGGCACATCTCGTCCAGCCGGGTCTGGGCGCGGGCTCGGTCGGTCTCCTCGAGGGTCAGCTCGAGGACCTTGCCGACCCGGAGGTCGCGCACCTCAGGGAACCCGAGCCCTTCCAGGGCCTTCCGGATGGTGGCCCCCTGCGGGTCGAGCACCCCCGGCCGGAGCCGGACGAAGATCCGCGCCTTCAATCGAGACCTCCCCCACCCCCGGCCCCGGTCGATCGGATCGCCGGGACGGCTCGGGCCTGCGGCCCTCGCGACGTCCCGTCCCTCCGGTCGCCACCGGGGGGAGGGGTGACCACCACTGCACGACCGTTCCCACGGCGCGATTCCTTCACGTGCTGTCAGCTCAGCCCGAGCCGCCGGAAGACCGCGTCCACGTGACGGAGGTACCAGGCGGGGTCGAAGCAGGCCTTCAAGACGTCGGGCCCGAGCCGACCGGTCAGGTCGCGATCCTCTTGAAGCACCTCCAGGAACGGCCGGCGCTCGCGCCAGGCGCGCATCGCGTCGCGCTGGACGATCTCATAGGCGGCCTGCCGGGCCAGGCCCGCCTCGGCCAGGGCCAGCAGCACCCGCTGGGAGTAGACGAGACCGTAGGAGCGCTCGAGGTTCTCCCGCATGCGCTCTCTGTCCACGGCCAGGCCCTCCAGGATCCGCACCATCTGGGCGAGCAGGTAGTCGAGGAGGATCGTGGTGTCGGGGAGGACGATGCGCTCGACCGAGGAGTGGCTGATGTCCCGCTCGTGCCAGAGGGCGATGTCCTCGAGCGCGGCCCCGGCGTGGGCGCGGAGGACGCGGGCCAGACCGGCCACCTGCTCGCAGGCGACCGGGTTCCGCTTATGCGGCATCGCCGAGGAGCCCTTCTGCCCCTCGGTGAAGGGCTCCTCGACCTCCAGGATCTCGGTGCGCTGGAGGTTCCGGATCTCGGTCGCGATCTTCTCGAGGCTCCCCCCGATGATGGCGCAGACGGTCACGAACTCGGCGTGGCGGTCGCGCTGCACGATCTGGGTGGAAGCCGGTGCCGGCTCCAGCCCGAGGGCCTGACAGACCTCCGTCTCGATTTCGGGCGGCACATGGGCGAAGGTGCCGACCGCGCCCGAGATCTTCCCCGCCCGGACCGTCTCCCGAGCCCGGGCGAGCCGCTCGCGATTGCGCCCGGCCTCCGCGTACCAGCCGGCGACCTTGAGGCCGAACGTCGTCGGCTCGGCGTGGACGCCGTGGGTGCGCCCGACCATCACCGTGTCGCGATGGCGGAGGGCGAGCCCCCGCAGCACTTCCCGGAGCCGGTCGAGACCGGCCAGCAACCGGTCGGCCGCTTCCACCAGCTGGAGGGCCAGTGCGGTGTCCACCACGTCGGACGAGGTGAGGCCGAGGTGGACGTAGCGGGAGTCCTCGCCGATCGCCGCTTCGAGGTCGGTGAGGAACGCGATCACGTCGTGGCGGACGCGGGCTTCGATGGCCTCGATCCGATGGGCGTCCACCCGGGCTCGGCTGCGGATCCGCTGGAGCGCGTCGGCCGGGATCGTGCCCCGCCGGGCGTAGGCGTCGCAGACCGCCAGTTCGACCGCCAGCCACTTTGCGTAGCGGGCCTCGTCGCTCCATACCGCGCCCATCTCCGGTCGGGTGTAGCGCGGGATCATGACTCGGAGGGGGGCTCCGCCCCCCTTCCGAACCTCCCCCCGGGAAGCGCGCGCCGCAGGACGTCCCGGGGCTGGGGGGCGCGACGAGGCGCGCGGACCCAAAGGTTGCGCGGGCAAAGCCCGCGCTCGGAGCGCTTCGTTCCGAGGCGCGCGGGCAGTCGCACCCGATCAGCGTCCGCCACGCGGGCTCAGAGGGCGAGGTCGGTGCGCGAGGGGGTGTGGGCGCCGGCCGGCCCGAGGGCGACCAGGGAGAGCGGCCGCCGGTCGAGCAGCTCGGCGATGAGGGCCTGGATCTGCTCGGCGCTCACCCGGTCCACCGCGGCCAGGATCTCGTCCAGCGTGAAGTAGTGCCCGAAGTAGAGCTCCTGCTTGGCGATCCGGGTCATCCGACTGGAAGTGGACTCGAGCGAGAGCATGAGGCTGCCCTTGAGGTGCTCCTTGGCCCGGGTCAGCTCGTCGGCGGTGACCCCGTCGCGCTTGAGCTTACGCAGCTCTTCCATGACCAGGCCGAGCACCTTCGGGAAGTGGGCGGGCTCGGTGCCCGCGTAGATGTAGAAGAGGCCACAGTCGCGGAAGGCGGCGTTCCCGGAGTAGATGGAATACACCAGGCCCTGGCGCTCGCGGACCTCCTGGAACAGGCGGGAGGACATGCTCCCGCCGATGATGGTGTTGAGCAGGTAGAGGACGTAGCGCTCGGGCGCGTCCTGGCGAAGGCCGGGCCCCCCGAGGACGAAGTGGACCTGCTCGAGCGGCTTGTCGATCAGCTCCAGGCGCGGCGTCAGGTCGGGCGGCCCCCCTCCGTTGCGCACGCCGCCCGCCCCCTGGAAGTCGCGGAAGCACTTGCCCAGGAGGTCGGCCAGCTCCGCGTGCTCGAGCCGGCCGGCGGCGGCGATGGTGATCCGGGCCGGACAGTACTCGTTGCGGAAGTAGGCGAGGATGGTCTCCCGGTCCAGGCCGAGGATGATCTTCCTGTCGCCGAGGATGGGACGCCCGAGCGGGTGGCCCGCCCAGACGCGCTCGGCGAAGAGGTCGTGGATGAGGTCGTCGGGGGTGTCCTCCACCATCCGGAACTCCTGGAGGACGACGGTGCGCTCGCGATCGATGTCTTCGGGCGCGAACAAAGGATGGAGGAGGATGTCGGAGAGGAGGTCGGCCGCCAGCGGCAAGTGGCGGTCGAGCACGGTGACGTAGAAGCAGGTGTGCTCCTTGGTCGTGAAGGCGTCCATCTGGCCGCCGACCGAGTCCACCGCCTTGGCGACCTCCTCGGCGGTCCGGCTCTCGGTCCCCTTGAAGACCAGGTGCTCGATGAAGTGCGAGACGCCGCTCTTGGGAAGCGGCTCGTGGCGGCTCCCGGTGTCCACCCACACCCCCACCGCCACCGAGCGGACGTGGGCGATCCGTTCGGTCACGATGCGGATGCCGTTCGGCAGGATGCTCTTCTGGAAGTTCCCTTCCACCGCAACCTCACCGGATCCGGGCACGGTTCCCCCTTGTCTCCACGCGCCCCCTGAGACGCCGCCGGTCAGCGGCGATGGCCGCGCCCGCGGTCACGGTCGCCGCGGTCGCCCCGGTCCCGATCCCCGCGCTCGCGGTCCCCGCGCGGCCCGCGGGCGCCGTCGGGGGCCGGCCCCTCACCGGGACGCCCGGTCAACTGCTCCTGGCCGACGCCGGCCGCCTCGGGGTCCTTCAGGGCAGCCCGGCGGGACAGACGGATCTTGCCCGACGGATCGACCTCGATGACCTTGACCAGGACCTGGTCGCCTTCGTTGAGGACGTCCTCCACCCGCCGGGTCCGCTCTTCGGCGATCTGGGAGATGTGGAGGAGCCCCTCGGTCCCCGGCATGATCTCGACGAAGGCGCCGAAGTCCACGACCTTCTTGACCTTGCCGAGGTGGACGCGGCCGACCTCGGCCTCCTTGACGATGCCGTGGATGATGTCGACCGCCTGCTGGACCATCGCGGCGTCGGCGCCGAACAGCATGACCCGGCCATCGTCCTCGATGTCGACCTTGACGCCCGTCTGTTCCTGGATGCCCCGCACGACCTTGCCGCCGGGGCCGATGACCTCGCGGATCTTCTCCGGCTTGATCTTGATGGTGACGAAGCGCGGCGCGTAGGGAGACAGCTCTTCCCGCGGGCTGGCGAGCGCCTCCCGCATCTTGGTCAGCACGTACCCCCGAGCCTCGCGGGCCTGCCGGAGCGCCTCGGCCAAGATCTCCCGGGAGACGCCGGCGACCTTGTTGTCCATCTGAAGACCGGTCAGGCCTTTCTCGGTCCCGGCGACCTTGAAGTCCATGTCACCGTAGTGGTCCTCGGTTCCCATGATGTCGGTCAGGATCGCGAACTTGGACCCTTCCTTGATGAGCCCCATCGCGATCCCCGCCACCGGGGTGCGGATCGGCACGCCCGCGTCCATGAGAGCGAGCGAGGCCCCGCACACCGTCGCCATCGAGGACGAGCCGTTCGACTCGAGGATGTCGGAGACGATCCGGATGGTGTAGGGGAATTGGTCCTTGGGCGGCAGGACTGGCTGAACCGAGCGCTCGGCCAGCGCCCCGTGCCCGATCTCGCGCCGGCCCGGACTGCCGAATCGTCGGATCTCGCCGACGCTGAAGGACGGAAAGTTGTAGTGGAGCATGAACGGCTTGAAAGACTCTCCCTCCAGGGCCTCGATCTTCTGCTCGTCCGACTTGGTGCCGAGGGTCGCCGCCACCAGTGCCTGGGTCTCGCCGCGCGTGAACAAGGCGGAGCCGTGGGTCCGGGGAAGAAAGGAGACCTCGGCCGAGATGGAACGGGTTTCCCACGCCTGGCGCCCGTCGATCCGGACGCCGCGGTCGAGGATCATCCGGCGGACTTCCTCACGTTCGATCCGGTCCAGGTACTCCTTGACCCGGGCCCGCCGCAGCCCGTCGGGGTCGACCGCGGCCAGCACCTCCTCGGTCAGCCGCCCGAGGGCCTGCGCGCGCGCAACCTTCTCACGGATCGTGATGATGTCGCGGAGGCGGGCCTCGGCCGCCCGCCGCACCTGGCCTTCCAGCTCGGGGTCGTGGTACGCCGCGGGGTCGAAGGCCCACCGCGGCTTGCCGGCCGCCTCGGCCAGCGCCCGCTGGGCCCGGACCAACGCCTTGCACTCGCCGTGGCCGAGGGCGATCGCCTCCACCATGGTCTCTTCGGGGATCTCGTGGGCGCCGGCCTCGACCATCACCACCGACTCCTCGGTGGCGGCGACGATGAGGTCGAGCGTGGAGCGGTCGCGCTGCGAGCTGGTGGGGTTGACGACGAGCCGGCCATCGACCAGGCCGATCCGGACCGCCCCGAACGGCCCCAGGTACGGCAGCCCGGCAACCATGACCGCCGCCGAAGCCCCGTTCATCGCCAGGATGTCGGGATTGTTCTCCTGATCGCCCGAGATGACCAGGACGATCAGCTGGATCTCGTTCCGGAACCCCTTCGGGAAGAGGGGTCGCAGCGGGCGGTCGATGAGGCGAGAGGTCAGAATCTCCTTCTCCACCGGCCGCCCTTCGCGCTTGAAGAAGCCTCCGGGGATCCGCCCGCCGGCGTAGGCACGCTCGCGGTAATCCACGGTGAGGGGGAAGAAGTCCTGACCTTCGACCGCGGTCTTGGAGCCGACCACGGTGGCCAGCACCACCGAGTCGCCGTAACGGACCAGCACTGCCCCGTCCGCCTGTCTGGCCACCCGCCCCGTCTCCAGGGAGAGCGCGCGTCCCCCGATGTCGATCTGCGTCTTGTGTCCTATGCCCATTGCCTTCTTTCGTCCTCCAACGTTATGACGCTCCGGAGGGTCACGTCCCCCCCGGTCCGGCGGAGCCTCAGCGGCGGATGCCCAGCTTGTCGATGACCAGACGGTATCGCTCGGGGTCCTTCCGCTTGAGGTACTCCAGGAGGCCGCGACGCTTGCCGATCAGCTTCAGCAGGCCGCGGCGGGAGTGGTGATCCTTCTGGTGCAGCTTGAAATGGTCGGTCAACCCGTTGATGCGTTCCGTCAGCAACGCGATCTGGACCTCGGGCGACCCGGTATCGGAGCCATGGAGCCGGTAACCCTCGATAAGGCTCTTCTTGCGGTCGGCGGGCACGGGCACGATGACCTCCTCGGGGAGAACCCCAATCGCCGCCCTTGGTGCAGGCCCTGTGCACCCGTAGAGCGGTTCACGACGAGTGCGGCAACGTCTCGGAATGACGGGCGAATTGTATCATGCGGCTGGGGAACGACGCAACCGCCGGGAGGGCGGTGCGCGGGTCGGCGTCCGGGCGAGCGGTCAGCCAGGCCGCCGGGCGTCGAGGACTTCGCGAACCTTGCGGGCCAGCCCGTCCGGGGTGAAGGGCTTCTGCAGAAAGGGCGTATCGGGGTCCAGGATGCCGCGCTTCCCGATGATGTCGGCATGATAGCCGGAGATGTAGAGCACGCGAGCATCCGGTCGCAGGGCGGTCAGCCGACCGGCCAGCTCTCGTCCGCTCATCTGCGGCATCACGAGGTCGCTCACCACCAGGTGGATGGCGCCGGCATGGCGGGCGGCCAGCGCGAGGGCCTCCGGCCCGGTGGCCGCCACCAGCACCGTGTAACCCTGCTCGCGCAGGATCTCGGCCGACAATTCACGTACCCCTTCCTCGTCCTCGACGAGCAAGACGGTCTGGGTGGCGGGGGCCGGGCCCGCGGGCGGCTCGGCGGGGCCGTTGGCGATGTCCGCGACGCGGGGCAGGTAGATCCGGAAGGTGGCCCGCGAGGCCTCGGCCTCGATCCGCGCCAGTTGCTCCCGGGCGAAGAGTTGCCCGTTCCGGATGGCGATGCCGGCCTGGTCGGCCAGCCGAACCAGCACGGCCTCATCTCGGTCGGTGAACGGCCGGGGGGTCCGGTTGGCCACGTAGAGCAGCCCCTCGATCCGGCCCTCGGCCCGGATCGGCACCACCATCGCCGTCACCGTCCCCTCCGCCTGCGTGATGGCCAGATAGTCCTTGCTGATCTCCGGATCCTCGGCGTAGTGGCGGGTCCGGCACGGGCGACCGGTGGCGAGCACCCGACCGTCGAGCCCCTTGCCACTCGCGATCCGGAATTGCGCGTAATCGAGGCAGCGGGCGCCGGCCCGGTAGGCCACGACGACGTCGTTCGCCCGGACGTCCGCCAGCCCGATCGTCGCCAGATCCGCCCGACAGAGCTCGCGAGCCGCGTCGGCCACGCGCTGGAGCACCGTGTCGAGGTCGCGGGCGGCGTTGATGGCCCCGGCCAGTTCGGCCACGACGTCGGCTTCCCGCCGCCCGCGCTCCGTTTCCTCGAAGAGGCGGGCATTGTCGATGGCGGCGGCGGCCTGCGCCGCGATCCCGCGGGCGATGGCGATCTGGGTCGAGGTGAACGCGTGCAGCCGGCCTGGCGTATCCACCGCCATCGTGCCGACCAGGCGCCCGCCGGTCACCAGCGGGATGATCAGCATCGAGCGGATGTCGAGGGCAGCGGCGACCTTGCCCGGTATCAGGGTGTGGAGGTGGTCGGCCTCCACGACCACCGGCTCCCGGCCCTGGACGGCTTTCACCACCGCCGGGATCCCCGGCACGCCACGAAGGGCTAGGAACGCCGACCGGCGGTCTTCCTCCAGCCCCCACGCCTTGGTCGGCACCAGCTCGCCCTTGGCCGCACCGCCACCGGGACCCCGCGGCTGGCGACGGCCTCGACGAGCCCCTCGCTGGCCGGGGCCGGCCCGGGTCCGGCGGCGGGCCGGCGGCGCCCGCCGCGCTGGAGGTTGAGCCGATGGATTCCGAGCTCACGCTCGGCGAGCCAGACCTCCACCACGTCGGCGCCGAGTCGGCGACGGGCGAGATCGGCGAGACCGGTCAAGACGTCGGCCAATTCGAGGCGATCCGCGAGGAGGCGTGCCTCGTCGATCGCCCTCTGGTCGGCGTGGGTCGGTCGCGGCCGATCCGACCTCCGCCGGGCCCGGTCAGTCCGGTGGCGCGTCCCCCCCTGGGTCATGCCCCGCACGGCGGCCGGCAGTCTAGCAGGCCCCCGAAGAACAGGCAACGCCGCCGGCGGGCTAGGGAGTCGCGGCGAGCAGCGACCGAGCGGCGGCGACGTCGGCGGCGATCTGCGCGCGCAACGCCTCGACCGAGGGGAACTTCCGCTCGTCGCGGATGCGGGCGACGAAGGCCAGGGTGAGGAGCCGGTCGTAGAGGTCCGCGCTGGTGTCGAGGAGGTGAGCCTCGATCACCGGGGAGGACTCGGCAAAGGTGGGGCGGATGCCGATGTTGATCACCGCCGGGGCCGACTCTCCGTCCCAGGCGGCGCGCCCGGCGTAGACCCCGGAGGCGAGGAGCCCGGGCGGAGGCGGGGTCAGGTTGGCGGTGGGGAAGCCGAGGTCGCGGCCCCGCATCGCCCCTCGAGCCACGCGGCCCCGAACCGTGTAGGGCCGGCCGAGCAGGCCGGCCGCTCGCCGGACGTCCCCCTGCCGGAGGGCCTCCCGCACCGACGACGACGAGACGAGGACGCCGGCCACGGTGAGCGGCGGAACGACATGCACGCGGATACCGAGCGGGGCGGCCAGCGTCTGCAGCAGCTCGGGCGTGCCGGCGGCGCCCCGCCCGAAGGTGTGGTTGAAGCCGACCACGACCTCGCGGGCCCGGAGCAGGCCGGCCAGCACGTCGCGCACGAAGGCGTCGGCCTCGACCCGCGAGAACTCGAGCGTGAAGGGGATGACGAGCGTGAGGTCGGGGCCGAGGGCTGCGATGCGCTCAAGCCGCTCGGCCAGCGAGAGGATCTCGGGCGGCGCCTCAGCCGGACGGAGCACGGCGACCGGCAACGGGTCGAAGGTGAGCGCCACCGCCTGCGCGCTCCGCGCCCGCGCCCGCTCGACGGCGGTGCGGATCACCGCCTGGTGGCCGAGGTGGATGCCGTCGAAGGTCCCCTGCGCCACCACGCTGGGCGGGGCGTCAGGGGGATACTGGGCGAGCCCGCGGATGATCCGCATGGATGTTTCGGAGGGGGGCGCCTCCCTCCGACGGCGCTCCGGGCAAGGCGGGGCCGTTCGGACCTCCGTCCCGACCGTGACGCGCTCGGCCGGCGGCCTCGCCTGCGTCCCGGTCTCGGTCCCAACCGCGAACGGATCGCGCCCGCCTCCCCCCTGAACCGGCGACAGCCCCGCGGGCCGGCGCGTCAGCAGGACAGTCGACGCGACTGGTCCTGATCCACATGAAGGAGGCGCAACGGGCGCAGGCCGCCGGACCCGACTTCCCCGACACCGAGGAAAAGGTCGCCCGCATAGAGCCGGCAGGGGCCGGCCACCCCGGGGGCCACCTGGGTCTGCTCCGGGGGCAGTCGTTGGCCGTGCCGGAGCCGCCGCGCGGCCGTTTCGTCGAGCCGGATGGCTGGCAGGTGGATCACTGCGCGATCCGCGGGCCGGACGTGAGCGGCGAGGGCCTCCACGGTGCCGGTTCGGAGGAGGTCCCAGCCCACTGCCTCCGTCAGCAGAAAGGGGCCCAGACGAGTCCGCCGAAGGGCCTCCAGCGATCCACCGCAGTCGAGCGCGGCGCCGAGGTCGGCGGCCAGGCTCCGGATGTAGGTCCCCGATCCGCACGCGACGCGGATCGTGAGGAGCGGCGTCGTCCAGTCGAGGAGTTCGATCCGGTCGATCCGGATCCGGCGCGGCGCTCGGGCGACCTCGATGCCGGACCGCGCCAGCTCGTGGAGCCGGCGGCCACCCACGTGCAACGCCGAGAACATGGGGGGCACTTGCTCGATCTCGCCCTCGAAGCGCGCCAGCGCCCCCCGCAGGACCGCGACGTCGAGCGGCGGCAGCGGACGCTCAGCGGTGACGCGACCGGTCGCGTCGAGGGTGTCGGTGACGCGTCCGAGGCGCACGGTGGCCAGGTATTCCTTGTCGTGAGCCTGGAGGTAGGGGGTGAGCTTGGTGGCCGCGCCGAGCAGGATCGGCAGGACCCCGGTCGCCATGGGATCGAGGGTGCCCCCGTGGCCGACCTTGGGGACGCGGAGCACCCGACGCAGGTGGGCGACGACCTGGAAGGACGTGACGCCGCTACCTTTGTCGGCGACCAGGACCCCGTCGAGCGCCCGGCCCCGGTCGGTCACTCGGGTCCCCTTACGGCAGGAGTCCCCAACGTCAGGCGATGCGAGCGGGCCGAGGACGACGGGATGCGACCGTCATCGGCCCGGGCCGGCGACCGCCTCTCGGACCGCCGCTAGGACGGCCTCTTTCGCCGGCGTCAGCTCGCCCTTCACCACGAGGCCGGCCGCGTTCGGGTGGCCGCCGCCCCCGAAGCGGGCGGCGATGCGGGCGACGTTGACCTCGCCTTTGGAGCGAAGGCTCACCTTCACTTCGCCGGCCAGCTCGCGGAAGAGGACGGCCACCTTGGCGGTCCGGAGTGAGCGCGGATAGGTGATGAAGTCTTCGGCTTCGAGCAGATCCGGCGAGTCGGTCTGGCTCCGATCGATGACGACCCAGGCGATGCTGCCGTCGGCACTCGTCTCCACCTGCTGAAGGATCCGGCCCAGCAGGTGGAGGCCGGCCAGGTGGCGCGTCTCGTAGAGCCGGAGCGCCACCTCGGCGGGGTCGGCGCCCGCCTCGACCAGCCGGGCGGCGATGCGGAAGGTCGCCGGCGAGGTGTTGGAGTAACGGAACGACCCGGTGTCGGTGACGATCGCGGTGTAGAGGTTCACCGCCACCGCCGGCGTCAGCGGGAGCCCAAGCTCGCCCAGCAGGGCATAGACCATCTCGCCGGTCGCCGCCGCCGCCGGCTGAATCCAGTTGACGTCGCCATACCGGCGGTTGTCGCCGTGGTGGTCGATGTTGAGCACCCGGGTCCCCGGCTGCCGCGCGCCGTCGAGTAACCCGCCGACGCGGCTGGGATCCGGGCAATCGAGGGTGACGATGACGTCGTGGTCACCCCGCCGCCCCTCCTTCCACTGCTGGACCTCGCCGGCGCCGGGCAGGAACGCAAAGGGCTCCGGCACCGGATGACTGCAGGCGAAGGTGACCGCCCGACCGGCGTCGCGCAGGGTCAGGCCGAGGCCGAGCTGAGAGCCCAGCACGTCGCCGTCGGGATAGAGGTGGGCCAGGAGGAGGAACCGACGGCCGGCGCGCATCAGGTCGGTCACCTCGGCGGGAACCGCGACGGCCTGGCTCACCGCGCTACCCTTAGACAAGCAGTGCGACCATCACGGGTCGTGGCACCGGGCCACGGCCCGAGCAGATCAACGACCCCAAAAACCGCGCCGCCGGACGTCGCGGGGCTGGGGCCCCCGCCGTCCGAGGCGCGGGACCCCAAAGACCGGGCCCCGGCCCGGGCCAGTTCACGGCGCGTCCCCCGGCTCCTCGGGCGGCGCCGACTCTCGCAGTCGCTCGAGCAGGCCCTGGATGTGGGCGGCGTGCGCCATCGAGCGGTCGGGGTGGAAGGTGAGGTCCGGGACCGCCCGCAGCCGGAGTCGGGGCGCCAGCCAGTTCCGGATGAACCCCCGCGCGCTCTGGAGGGCGGCCAGCGAGCCGCGCCACTGCGCTTCGTCGCCGAGGACGCTGACGTAAACCTTGCCGCTCCGCAGGTCCTTGGCCACGTCCACTTCGGTCACCGTCACGAAGCCGAGCCGGGGATCCTTCAGCTCACGCTGGAGGAGATGAGAGATCTCCTCCTTGATGAGTTGGTTGACCCGGTCGAGGCGCTTGCCTTGCACTGTCGATAGCCGTCGAGCTCCTCACAGGAGCTCGACACGGACGTCGATCACACCGCCATCGGAGAGGGATTCGATGAAGTTCACGGCCTTCGACACGACCTCGTTGGCCAGCCGGCCATTGTTCGACACGCAAGCAACGGCCAGGGTCGCCCGCTGCCAGAGGTCTTCGTGGTCCACCTCGGCCACCGAGACGTTGAAGCGGTTCTTGACCCTTTCCTTCATCCCCCTCAGAACGTGGCGCTTGCCCTTGAGGGAGTCCACTTCCCCGAGGTGCAATTCGACGAGCCCGAGCGCGACGTGGACCATGAGTTTGCCCGCTACCGGCCTAGCCGGGCCGAGACCCGAGCAGATCGAAGACGCAGGGAACGGCGGAGTATCGGCACGGCTACAGGGTTCGAGCGACTTCTTCGGTGGTAAACACCTCGATGACGTCCCCGATCCGGACGTCGGCCACGCTCACGCCGATGCCGCACTCCTGGCCCTGGAGCACCTCGCGGACGTCGTCCTTGAAGCGGCGGAGCGACGCGACCTGGCCCTCGCCCACGACCTGGCCCCCCCGGATCACGCGCGCCTTGCCGGTCCGCGTGATCTTCCCCTCGGTGACGAACGAGCCGGCGATGTTGCCCACGTTCTTGATGGGGAAGAGCGCCCGTACCTGGGCCTTGCCGAGCGGCACTTCCCGAATGATGGGGGCCAGCATTCCGGCCAGGGCCGCCTTGATGTCGTTGATGGCCTCGTAGATGACGTTGTAGGCCTTGATGTCGACCTGCTCGGCCTGGGCCTGCTGGACCGCCTTCGGCTCGACCTTGACGTTGAAGCCGATGATCACGGCATTGGACGCCGACGCCAGCATGACATCGGTCTCGGTGATCGCGCCGACCGCGCCGTGGATGACCCGAATCTTGACCTCGTCGGTGGAGAGTCGCTCCAGCGCGTCCTGCAACGCCTCCAGCGAGCCGTGCACGTCGCCCTTGAGGATGACCCGCAGCTCCTTGGCCTCGCCAGCCTCGATCTGCTTGTGGAGGTCGGCCAGCGTGACCCGGACAGTGGCGGTGACCTTCCGCTCTTTCTCCTGGCGGGCCAGCGCGATCTGGCGGGCCTTGCGCTCCTCGCCGACGGCCAGCAGCGTGTCGCCGGCCGACGGGACACCCGACAAGCCGAGGATCTCCACCGGATCGGCCGGCCCCGCCTCCTTCACGCGCTGCCGCCGGTCGCTGAACATCGCCCGCACGCGACCGAAGTGCGGCCCGACCACCACGACGTCCCCTTCGTGGAGGGTGCCGTGCTGAACGAGCACGGTCGCCACCGGCCCCCGGCCGCGGTCGAGCTTGGCCTCGACGACCACGCCCTTGGCCAGCCGGGTCGGATTGGCCTTGAGCTCCATGATCTCGGCCTGGAGGGCGGTCATCTCCAGCAGCTGGTCGATCCCGGTGACTTTCTTGGCCGAGGTAGCGACGAAGATGGTCTGGCCACCCCACTCCTCGGGCACGAGGCCGAAGTTCGTCAGCTCCTGCTTCACCCGGTCCGGGTTGGCGTCGGCCTTGTCCACCTTGTTGACGGCCACGATGATCGGGACGTTGGCGGCCTTGGCGTGGTTGATCGCCTCCACCGTCTGGGGCATGACCCCGTCGTCGGCGGCGACGACCAGGATGACGATGTCGGTCGCCTGGGCACCCCGCGCGCGCATTGCGGTGAAGGCCTCGTGCCCCGGGGTGTCGAGGAACGTCACCTTGCCGTGAGACGTCTCCACCTGGTAGGCGCCGATGTGCTGGGTGATGCCGCCGAACTCCTGCTCGGTGACCTTCGTCTTCCTGATGGCGTCCAGGAGCGACGTCTTGCCGTGGTCCACGTGGCCCATCACGGTCACCACCGGCGGCCGCAGCCGGAGGAGGGTCGGATCCACTTCTTCCTCGGCCACCTCCGGCCCCTCGATGGGTCGGACTTCGACGTCGAAGCCGAACCGGCCGGCGAGCGACCGGGCCTTGTCGAGGTCGAGGACCTGGTTGATCGAGGCCATGACGCCCATGCCAACCAGCTCGCGGATGACCTCGCCGGGCCTCTTGCGCATCTTCTCGGCCAACTCGGCCACCGTCACCGACTCCGGCAGGCGCAGCGCCTCGCGCGGTCCGGTCGCAGCCGGCGCCGCCACCTCGACGGGGGTGGGCGGCTCGGGCGGCGCCTCGACGGCCGCCGGCACGGCTGGCTCGACCGGCGCGGCCGGGGCCGCCGGCGCCGCGGGAGCGGCGACCGCCTGGCGCGCGGCCGGTGCCGGCTCTTCCCGGCGTGGCTTGAACGGGATCACCTTGCCGTCGGTCGGCGGTTTCGGCGCCTCGCGGACGGGCTCCACCGGCGCCGCCTCCCGAGGCGGCGCCTCGGTCGGGGCGGCCGCCACTTCCCTCGCCGGCGGCTCCTTGGTGGGTTCCTTGGACGGCTTGACCGGCGCCCTGGCGGGTTCTTTGACCTTTGGCCGCTTGGCAGCGGGCGTGACCGGGGCCGCCGCTGGCCGTTCGATGCTCGGGGTCTCGACAGGCGGACGCTCGACAGGGGCGGCCGGCTCGATGGTCGGGGGGGCGACCCCCGCCACTGCCGGCTTCACCGGCGTCACCGCCGCCGCTTCGGCGACGGTGACGAGCTTCTCGGCGGGCTTGGCCGTCACCGGGACCGGGGCCTTCTTGGTGGTGACGACAGGCTTCGGGATGGCAACCTTCGCCCGCTGCGCGGCGGCCTTCGCCCGGTCGGGCTTGGGCTTGGTCCCGTCGGTTTTCTGGGTGCGGGCCCGGGCAGCCTTGGCCGCCGCCGCTTTCGCCGCCTCCAGCTTGGAGCGAAGCGTGGCCGCCCGGGCCGCCTCCAGCCGCTCGCCCTCGCGCCGGGAGAACTCGGCCGCCTTGTCCTCGAGGGCCGCCCGGAGCTGGGGAAGGAGCGCGTCATCGATGGCGCTCGACGAAGTCTTCTCCTTGAGGCCCATCCCCTCGAGCTGGTCGATGATCAGCTTCGGCGCCACGCCGAGCTCCTTCGCCAGCTCGCCCACCCGCATCTTCCCCGCCATACTCACCAACCCCCTTCGCCGGGCACTCCGACCTGCCGCTCCGCCTCGGCCGCGATCAGCGCGCGCACCTGCTCGACCGTTTCCGGTCGCAGCGCGGCCGGACCCCGGAAGGCGTGCGCCCACCGCCCGCGCCGGAGGGCCTCACCCAGGCAGCGCTCGCTCCGGCACAGATAGGCCCCGCGGCCTCCCCGCCGCCGGCGCGGATCCGGCTCCACGAGCCCCTCGGCGGTCCGTACGAACCTGAGCAGCCGGGCCTGCGGGCTCGTCCGCCGGCAGGCCAGGCAGGTCCGCACCGGCCCCGCCTCCGGCACGCCCGCCGAGGGCGCGCCCTTCCCGGCCCGCGGCCTCACC
Organism: Candidatus Methylomirabilota bacterium; assembly: GCA_036001225.1. Classification (GTDB taxonomy): domain Bacteria; phylum Methylomirabilota; class Methylomirabilia; order Rokubacteriales; family DASRDR01; genus DASYUM01. The sequence goes on from DASYUM010000234.1 coordinate 19,208, forward strand.
GCGGCTCGGCTTCCCGTCGAGACTCCTCCCCCGCCGGCCGCTTCTCGACCGGGGTCTCCGGCGTCGCGCTCGGGAGCGGCTCTGTCGCGGTCGCGGCGTGGGTGGCCAGCCACTCCTCGGCCGCGGCCAGGATCGCGTCGGCCTTGATCTCGCCGATCTCGCCGATCTCTCCCAGGGCCGCCGCGCCGGCTTGCTTGACCTTCGCCGGCGAGCCGAAGCCGTGGGCGGCCAGCGTGTGAGCCAGCTCGGTGCCGACCGGCGCCAACTCGCTGAGGGCGGCCAGGCCGCGCGTTCGCTCCTCGTCCTGGCGGCGCCGCTCCTCTTCCAGTTCCGCTTCGCTCTTGACGTCGATCCGCAGCCCGGTCAGCTTGGCGGCCAGCCGCGCGTTCTGCCCCTTCTTCCCGATGGCCAGCGAGAGCTGATTGTCGGGGACCACGACCAGGGCCGCCCGGTCCTCACCCTGGCCGTGGACCGAGACCGACCCGACCTTGGCCGGCGACAGCGCGCGGGCCACCAGCGTGGGCAGGTCCTCGGCCCATTCGATGATGTCGATCTTCTCGCCGCGCAGCTCGCGCACGATCACCTGGATGCGGGTACCGCGGAGCCCGACGCAGGCCCCGATGGGATCCACGTCGCGCTTGGTGGAGGCGACCGCGAGCTTGGCCCGCTCCCCGGGCTCGCGAGCGGCGCCCTTGACCTGGACGATCCCCTCCGCGATCTCGGGAATCTCCGTCTCGAAGAGCCGGATCAGGAATCCCGGATGGCTGCGCGAGAGCATGACCTGCGGGCCCTTGGGGGTGTTCTTGACCTCCAGGATGTAGGCCCGGATCCGGTCGCCAGGCGCGTACCGTTCACCCGGGATCTGCTCCCGCTCGGTCAGGACCGCCTCCGTCCGCCCGAGGTCCACCACTACCGTCCGCTTCTCGATCCGGTGGACGACGCCGCGCACCAGCGACCCCTCGCGGTCCTTGTACTCCGAGAAGATCCCCTGGCGCTCCGCTTCCCTGACCCGCTGGAGGACGACCTGCTTGGCGGTCTGGGCAGCGATCCGGCCGAGCTCCTTCGGATCGAGGTGAATGTCCACTTCGACCACGTCGTCCAGCTGGGCCTCCGGCTTCAACCGACGGGCCTCGTCGAGGGCGATCTCGAGCTTCGGGTCGGTCACGGAGGCGACCACCTTCTTCTCGGCAAAGACGCGGGTGGCGCCGGTGCGCCGATCCATGGTCAGGTGCACGTTCTCCCCGACGCCCATCGTCCGCTTGGACGCCGAAAGGAGGGCAGACTCCAGCGCCTCGAAGAGGACCTCGGTGGTAATGCCCTTTTCGCGCCCGATCTGCTCGATGACCAGCAGCAGTTCCTTGTTCATGTGTGGACCTCCCGGCTCAGGCGGAGCGTCTGTGCTCCACCTCCAGGCGCACCTTGGTCAGGAGCGCCCGGGGGACTTGGCGCCCACCCGCCACTTCCGCCAGGGTCAGGAAGGCCTCCCCGACCTCCTCCAGTCGCCCGACGAACTCCCGCCTGCCCTCGACCGGTTCGCGAGTGAAGACATGCACCCGCCTACCGACGGCCCAGCGGAGCTCGCGGTCCTTCTTGAGTTCGCGGTCCAGCCCGGGTGACGAAACCTCGAGATCGAAGCTGCCCGGCACGAGGTTGGAGACATCCAGCAGGTCGCCGATCTCTCGGCTGAACCGCTGGCAGTCCTCGATGCTGACCCCGCCCGGCTTGTCAATGAAGAAGCGAAGCGCTGTCCGCCGGCCGCTCGCCAGCTCCACGTCCACCAGCGTCAGGCCGTGGGCCGTGAGCACCGGGGCGGCCACTACCTCGATTGCATCTGCCGGCGGCTCTCGCTCTCTCCCGACCGACACCGTGCGACCTCCATGGGGACCGAATACAAAAAAGTGGGCAAAGCCCACTTTTGCCAACAGCATAGTATACCGTGACGGGTCAGAGGGCGGAACCCCCAATCGGTCCGCGAGGGAACCGGTCGGGGCGGCGCGACGGGCGAGGGCTAAGCGGGCGCGGCGAGTCGGCGGGCGAGATCGCGCACGGCATCCACCACCCGCTCCGGCGCGACCCCGGTCGTCTCTTTGTCGCGGCGGGCCCGCACCTCGACGCGCCCCTCCCGAGCCAGGAGCGCCCCCACCGTGACCCGGATGGGAATGCCCAGCAGGTCGGCATCCTTGAACTTGACGCCGGGCCGCTCGTCCCGGTCGTCGAGCAGCACCTCGAACCCCGCCGCCGCCAGCTCCCGGTAGAGGCGCTCGGCCGTGGTGCGGATGGCCTCGTCCTTCGCGTTCACCGGCAGCACGTGGACGTGGCCGGGAGCGATCGACCACGGCCACACGATGCCATCGGCGTCGTGGTGCTGCTCGATCGCCGCCGCCGCGATGCGGGCCGGCCCGATCCCGTAGGAGCCCATGACGATCGGGCGCTCTTGGCCCCGCTCGTCGAGATACATGGCCTTGAGGGGGACGGAATACTTGGTGCCGAGCTTGAAGATGTTGCCGACCTCGATCACCCGCTCCACCGCCAGCGGCTGCCCGCAGCGCGGGCAGCCTTCCCCGGGCTGCGCCAGGTGGATGTCGGCGTATTGCGTCGCCGTGAAGTCCCGGCCGGGCCGGACCCCGGTCCAGTGGTAACCTTCGCGGTTCGCACCGCACACGTAGGCGCCCTCCCGCAGGCTCTCGTCGGCGACGATGGGCACCTTTGCCCCGACCGGGCCGACCGAGCCCACCGGCGCGCCCAGGATGTCACGCACCTCGTCCGGATGGGCCGGCCGGACCTCGCCCCCGAGCACGCGGGCGAGCTTCTTCTCGTGCACCTGCTGGTCACCCCGGACGAGCGCCAGCACCGGCCCCGCCTTTCCGACAAAGACCAGAGTCTTGAGCGTCTGGGTCGGCTCGACCCGGAGAAGGGCGCAGACATCGGCGATCGTCCGCACGTTGGGGGTCGGGACTTCCTCCCGTTCCCCCCGGCGGTCGGGGAATGCCGGCGTCGCCGGCCGAGAGCCGGCTAGCTCGACGTTGGCCGCATAGCCGCAGGATGGGCAGAGCGCGATCTCGTCCTCGCCGGCCGGGCTCGGCGCCATGAACTCGTGGGCGCCGGCGCCCCCCATCATGCCAGGATCCGACTCGACCACGTGGAAGCGGAGGCCGCATCGGGTGAAGATGCGGACGTAGGCCTCCCGCTGCCGGTCGTAGGCCGCCGCCAACCCGGCCTCGTCCACGTCCAGGGTGTAGGCGTCCTTCATCCAGAACTCGCGGGTGCGGAGCACGCCCGAGCGGGGCCGGGCTTCGTCCCGCTCCTTGGTCTGGATCTGGTACCAGACCTGGGGCAGCTCGCGGTACGAGCGGATCTCCTTGGCGGCGAGCCAGGCCACGACCTCCTCGTGGGTCATCCCGAGGCACATGTCCCGCCCGTGGCGGTCCTTCAGCCGGAACATCTCGTCCTTGATGTCGTACCAGCGTCCGGATTGCTGCCACAGCTCGGCCGGGTGGAGGACCGGCATCGTGATCTCCTGCCCGCCGATGGCGTTCATCTCTTCCCGGATGATCGCGTTCACCCGGTCGATGACGCGCTGGCCGAGGGGGAGATAGACGTAGACGCCGGCGGTGAGCTGTCGGACCAATCCGGCGCGGACCATCAGGCGGTGACTGGCCGCCTCGGCGTCGGCCGGGTCGTCGCGGAGCGTGGGGATGAAGGAGGTCGTCCAGCGCATGGCCGGGGGCGGCGGGTGGTTCGGCCTGCCTAGTGTTTGTCCTTGGCGACGATGACGTTGGGGCCGGGCTTGCCGGGCTGGTAGCGCAGCCGGTCGACCGGCTTCCCCCCGATGAGGTGCGACTGGACGATCTCGGGGAGGTCCTCGGCCCGCACCCCGGCGTACCAGACATCTTCCGGATAGACGACGATCATGGGCCCGTTCCCGCACTGAGAGAAGCAGCCCGACTTGTTGACCCGGATCTGGACGTGGAGGCCGGCCTTGGCCAGCTCGGCCCGCATGTACTTCACGTAGGCCTCGGTGTCGCCCTGGGTCGGGCAGGTGCTGCCGGTCGTGCAGACGAAGACGTGCTTCTCGTACTGGCCCATTTATTTGGGAGGAGGGCGTTGCCCCCCTCCGACGCCTCCCCCCCCGAGGGGTTGCGCGGGCAAAGCCCGCGCTCGGAGCGCGCCGGTCAGGAGGGCGCGGGCGACGACCTCTTCCAACAGTTGCTCAGTCCTCTGACCGGGCGGCCTGCTCGGCGGCCTCCTGGTCGGCCAGGAAGATCTGGCACTCCTCCCACAAGGCGTCCACGATCTGGGCCTCGGGCACCTTCCGCACGACCTCCCCCTTGCGGAAGATGAGTCCGATCCCGCGGCCGCCGGCCACGCCCACGTCGGCGCCTCGCGCCTCGCCGGGGCCGTTGACTTCACACCCCATAACTGCCACGTGGACGCTCTTGTTGAGACCGGCCAATCGCTTCTCCACCGCCGCCGCCAGGCCGACGAGGTCCACGTCCATACGGCCGCAGCCCGGGCAGGAGACGAACGTGATCCCATGCTTGCGGATTCCGAGCGCCTTGAGGATCTCGAGGCCGACCCGGACCTCCTCCACCGGATCGGCCGACAGCGAGACACGGATGGTGTCGCCGATCCCCTCGGCCAGGAGGGTCCCGATGCCGACTGCCGACTTGATGGCGCCGGCGGTGGGAGTCCCGGCTTCGGTGACGCCGAGGTGGAACGGGTAGTCGATCTGATCGGCCAGCATCCGGTAGGCCTCGATCATCATCGCGGGGTCGGAGGCCTTGAGCGAGATCTTCATCTCGGGGTAGCCACAGTCCTCGAGGATCCTCACGTGGCGGAGTGCCGATTCCACCATCCCCCGCGCGGTGGGGCCACCGTCCCGAGCCAGCAGGTCCCTTTCGAGCGAGCCGGCGTTCACCCCGATCCGGATCGGGATCCGGCGCTCCTTGGCGAGGTTGACCACCTCCATGACGAACTGCTGGCCGCCGATGTTGCCGGGATTGAGCCGGAGGCCGTCCACGCCTTGTTCGAGCGCCATGAGGGCGAGTCTGTAATTGAAGTGGATGTCGGCGATGAACGGTATCCGGATCTGCTTCTTGATGGCGGCCAGCTTCTCGGCAGCTTCCTTGACCGGGACCGCGACCCGCACGATCTCGCAACCGGCGGCCTCCAGGGCCCAGATCTGATCGACGGTCGCCTCCACGTCCCGGGTGTCCGTCTTGGTCATGGACTGGACGGTGATGGGGGCGTCGCCGCCCACCTGAAGGTTCCCGAGGCGCAGGGCGCGGCTCCGCCGGCGGGGAGGAGGAGAAGTGGCCGAGTGGGTCATGGGATCCTCTACTTGAATAGGCGGCCGACGAGGGGCAGCCGCAAGATGTCGTTCCCGATGGCGAACACCATGAGCAGCAGGAGGAGGGCGAGCCCGATCTGCTGAGCGATCTCGCGCTTCCGTACCGACAGGGCGCGGCCGAGGACACCCTCGATGGCGAAGAAGAGAAGGTGACCGCCGTCGAGCATGGGGACCGGCAGCAGGTTCAGGATGGCGAGATTGATGCTGATCACCGCCACCAGGAACGCGTAGGGGACGAAGCCCTCCTGCGCCGCCTGGCCGGCAGCCATGCCGATCTGCACCGGCCCCCCGATGTTGGACGCCGGGATGATGCCGGTCAAGAGCTTCCAGAAGGAGACCAGGGTCAACAGCGTCACGTCCCAGGTGCGCTGCAACCCCCGCCACACGGCGGCCGCCGGGTTGAGCCGCAGGTACGTCTGGGGCGAGCTCTGTCCGATGCCGATCCGGGCCACCTTCACTTCGTGGCCGAGGGGATCCCGCTCGGTCACCGCCCGGGGCGTCAGCGCCACCTCCTGTCGCTGCCCATTGCGCTCGATGGTGAGCGTCAACGTCTCGCCCGCCCGCTTGCTGATGATCTCGGCCATCTCGTCCCAGGTGCGGATCGCCTGGCCATCGATGGCGACGATGCGGTCGCGGGGCCGGAGGCCGGCCTCGGCCGCCGGCATCCCCGGCTTCACCTCGCCGACGACCGGCGCCAGGTACGGCCCGGTGCCGAGGCTCCAGACCTCGGTGGGCTCGCCGAATGGCGTCCGGGCCGGCATTCGCCGCGGGGTCACCGTGACCTGGCGGCGGGTCCCCGCACTGGCGACGGTGAGGCTCAGCGGCCGCCCCTCGGAGCGCGCCACCTCCTCATCGAGCTGCCCCCAGTGGCGGATGGGCCGGCCATCCACCGCCAGCACCTCGTCGCCGGGCTGGAGTCCGGCCTGAGCGGCGGGCGAATCGGGTACCACCCGGCCGACCGTGGTCGGAAAGACAGGGATGCCGACCGCCGCGAAGATCAGCGAGAAGATCACGGCGGCCAGGACGAAGTTCATGCCGGGGCCCGCGAACACGATGAGGGCCCGGGCCCAGAGCGGCTTCAGCACGAACGACTTGAGGGGATTGATCCGCGCGGCGCCCGCCGGGTCGGCGGCTGGATGGATGGCGTCCTCGCCGTGGGCTTCCTCGCCATGCATCTTCACGTACCCGCCGAGCGGCACCACCGAGATACAGTATTCGGTCTCGCCCCGGCGGAACGACCACAGGCGGGGGCCGAAGCCGAGCGAGAAGCGCTCCACGCCCACGCCCACCCATTTCGCCACCAGGAAGTGCCCCAGTTCGTGGATGAAGATGAGCACGCTGAGCGCGATGACGAAGCTCACGATGTAGGTGAGCGCGATCGATCCGCTGGCTCCCAAGATCGGGGCCAGGAGCCCCCCGTCGGCCACCGCCAGTCCACCCAGGGCGAGCGCGAACAGTACCGCCAGACTCACCGTCTACTCCCCCGCCCTCGGTTCAAGGCGGCCTCCGTCCACAGCCGGGCCTCGGCGTCCACGCCGAGACAGGCCTCCAGGTCCTCCGCCCGCGCGCCAGCGTGAGCCTCGAGGGCCTCGGCGATCACGTGCGGGATGTCCATGAAGCCACAGCGGCCGTCCAGGAACGCCGTTACCGCGACCTCATTGGCCGCGTTGAGCACGACCGGGGCGGCGCCGCCGGCCTGCCCCGCCTCGCGGGCCAGGCGCAGACACGGAAAGCGCAGCACGTCAGGGGCTTCGAAGGTCAGCGCGCCCACCTTCACCAAGTCGAGCGCCGGCGCCGGGCAAGGTAGCCGCCGCGGGTGACTCAGCGCGTAGAGGATCGGGATCCCCATGTCCGGCATGCCGAGCTGGGCCAGGATGGAGCCGTCGATGAACTCGACCATCGAGTGGACGACCGATTGGGGGTGAACCACCACGTCAACTTGGTCGAACGGCATGTCGAAGAGCCAGTGGGCCTCGATGACCTCCAGGCCCTTGTTCATGAGCGTCGCCGAATCGATGGTGATCTTGGCTCCCATGCGCCAGGTGGGATGCCGGAGGGCCTGGGCCACCGTCACCCGCTCGAGTGCCTCCTCCGAGTAGCTCGCGAACGGCCCGCCCGACGCCGTCAGGATGAGACGCTTCACCGGCCCATGGTCGGCCCCGGCCAGACATTGAAAAATCGCGCTGTGCTCGGAGTCCACCGGCAGCAGGGCCACCCCGTGTTGGCGGGCGGCCGCCGTCATCAGCGGGCCGGCCATGACCAGCGTCTCTTTGTTGGCCAGCGCCACCGTCCGCCCGGACCGGATAGCGGCCAGCGTCGGCAACAGCCCCGCTCCCCCGACCAGGGCCGACAGCACGATGTCGGCCGTCACCGTCGAGGCCACCGCGACCAGCCCCTCGGGGCCGGCCAGCAGCTCGGGGTGAGGCGGCGGCAGGGCGCGGGCGAGCGCGTCGCGCGCGGCCGGCTCCAGCAGCGCGACCGCCTGCGGGCGATGGGCGCGGATCTGCTCGACGAGAACCGGGAGGTTCGAGCCCCGGGCGGCCAACCCCCCGATACGGAACTCGTCGGGGAATTGGGCGACCAGCTCGAGGGTCCGTCGGCCGACAGACCCCGTGGCGCCGAGAACGGTGACAGTTTTCACGCCGGGCTGTGCATCACGTGGGGCTTATCAAGAGCTTCACATAATAATACAGGGCGGGCACGTTGAACAGCAAGGAGTCCAGGCGATCGAGGAGCCCGCCATGCCCGGGAATCAGGTCGCTCGCGTCTTTCGTCTCCGCGCTGCGCTTGAGAAACGACTCCGCGAGGTCGCCGATCTGACCGAGCACGCCCAGCGTCACGCCGATGCCGAGCGCGTGGGCCGCCGTGAAGCCGGGCAGCGGCGCCGCCACCACGGCCAGCCCGGCGGCCGCCAGCGAAGCCACGATCTGGGCGGCCGCGCCTTCCACTGTTTTGGCCGGGCTGATGCGAGGGGCGAGCTTGTGCCGGCCCCAGCGGCCACCGACGAAGTAGGCGGCGGTCTCGCCGCACCAGGTGACGCCGAGGGTGAGAAAGATGAGGGCCACCCCGTGGGGGAGCGTCCGCAGCCAGATCGCGTGACCGAGGAGCCAGGCGCAGTAGCAGACCCCGAGGAGGGTCAGCGCGCTGCCCGTCCAGTCGAGGCCGGGGCCGCTCCGATGCCGGAGGCCCGCCGCCAGGCAACCGGCGACCGCCAGCGACAGGGCCAGCGAGACGAGCCAGGCGCGCTCGCCGCCGCCGGCGAAGGCGACGACGACGGCACCGCCGAAGAGCAAGCCGGGGCCGGCGGCCGCGATCACGCCGACCCGGCCGAACATTCGATAGAGCTCCCACTGCGCGATCAGCACCAGGGCGAGGATGAAGGCGGCGAACAGCCAGGGGGGGGCGAGCGCGATGAACGCCACCAGGACCGGCAGTGCCACGACGGCGGTCAGGATGCGCTGCGCGAGCACGCGGCCGGCCCGACCGGTCAGGCGCCGGTTACTCGGCCCGGCCCCAGACCTGAGTCGTCACGGACGCGGGGCGAGGATGCCGAGCGGCGACGGATATCGGCCCGGCACCTACGGGGCCTCGACGTCACTGCCGCGAAGCCGCCAACCGTTGCGCACTAGACTCCGCCGAAGCGGCGCGTCCGTCCCTGATAATCGGCGATGGCGAGGTAGAGATCCCGGGACGAGAAGTCGGGCCAGAGCGTGGGGAGAACGAGCAGCTCGGTGTAGGCGACCTGCCAGAGCAGGAAGTTCGACAGCCGGAACTCGCCGCTGGTCCGGATGAGGAGGTCGGGGTCGGGAACGCCGGCGGTATCGAGGGCGGCCGTCACGTCCGCCTCCTCGATCGCTTCCGGGCTCAGCTCGCCGCGCTGCACCCGGACCGCGATGGCCCGAATGGTGCGCACCAGCTCGCGACGGCCCCCGTAGTTCAGCGCGATCGAGAGCACGAGCCCGGTGTTGCCAGCCGTCGCGGCCACCGCCCGCTGGATGCTCTGGCGAACGCCGGAGCCGAGGGCAGCCGTCTCGCCGAGCAGCCGCAGCCGCACGTTGTTGCCACAGAGCTCGGGCAGCTCCTGCTCGACCGAGCTCTCCAGGAGCCGCATCAGGAACTCGACCTCGGGAGCGGGGCGCGTCCAGTTCTCGGAAGAGAACGCGAAGAGCGTCAGGTACTCGATGCCGAGGCGGGCGGCGGCCCGCACCGTGCTCCGGGCTGCCTGCACCCCCTCCCGGTGGCCGGCCACTCGCGGCAGGTTCCGGGCCCGCGCCCACCGGCCGTTGCCATCCATGATGATGGCCACGTGGCGGGGAAGCGGGTGGGCCCGGATGGCGTCGAGGAGGGCGCCCTCGGGGTCGGCGGCGCCGGCGACCGGCCGGTCGGCGCCCTCGGCCCGGTCGGCTCCCGGCCGTCGGGAGGTCAAAACTCGAGGATCTCCTGCTCCTTCTTCTTCAGCAGCTCGTCCACCCGCTGGACGAAGCGATCGGTCAGCTTCTGGAGCTCCCCCTCACTGCGCTTTTCGTCGTCCTCGGAGATCTTCTTGTCCTTGGCCAGGGCCCGGAGCCTTTCCTTGGCCTCCCGGCGGATGTTGCGCACAGCGACCCGGGCCTCCTCGGCCTGCTTGCCGACCGCCTTGGCCAGCTGCTTGCGGCGCTCCTCGTTGAGGGGGGGCATGCTGAGGCGGATGACCTTCCCGTCGTTGGCGGGGGTGAGACCGAGGTCGGACTTCTGGATCGCCTTCTCGATCTTGGGGAGCACGCTGGCGTCCCAAGGCTGGATGATGAGGGTCCGGGGATCCGGCACCGAGATGCTCGCCACCTGGGCCACCGGTGTCAGCGTGTTGTAGTAATCGACCCGGACGCCCTCCAGGAGGGCGGCCGTGGCCCGGCCCGTCCGCACGCCCGCGAACTCCCGGCTCAGCGTGTCGATCGCGCCCTGCATCCGACCCTCGGCATCCTTGTGGACCGGCTGGGTGGCGTTCATGGTTTCACCTCGCTGACGGCGTTTCTCGGGCGAAGGCACGCACTCGTCACCTCGAAGCACCGGGCCGAGGACGAGGGGATGCGACGGTCATCGGCCCGGGACACTCGACCCTTCGAAGGCGCCGACGAAGGAACCGACCCCCGGCTCGCCCAGCACGATCCGCCGGAGGTTGCCGGGCGTGTTGAGGTTGAACACCCCGATGGGGAGCTTGTTGTCCATGCAGAGCGAGATGGCGGTGGTGTCCATGACGCGGAGCCCGCGGTTCAGGACCTCGATGTAGGTCACCCGTGGCAGGCGAACGGCCTGGGGGTCGAGGACAGGATCGGCCGAGTAGATCCCGTCCACCTTGGTGGCCTTGAGGATGATCTCGGCCCCGATTTCGGCCGCCCGGAGGGCGGCGGCGGTGTCGGTGGTGAAGAAGGGGTTGCCGGTGCCGGCGGCGAAGATCACGATCCGGCCCTTCTCCAGGTGGCGAATCGCCCGGCGCCGGATGTAGGGCTCGGCCACCGCCGGCATGTTGATAGCCGACTGCACCCGGGTCAACAGCCCCGCCTTCTCGAGAGCATTCTGGAGGGCGAGACCGTTCAGCACGGTCGCCAGCATCCCCATGTAATCGGCCGAGGCCCGGTCCATCCCCGCGGCGGCGGCCTCGAGGCCGCGGAAGATGTTGCCGCCGCCGATGACGATCGCCACCTCGACGCCGAGGCCGAGGACGCTGCGGACCTCCTCGACGACGCGGTCGAGCACCGCCGGCTCGATCCCGTAGCCCTGGCCCCCGGCCAGCGCCTCGCCGGAGAGCTTCAACAGGATCCGCTTGTAAATCGCCTGGGGCTCCGCCACTCCCGCTCCTGACCCGCCGGTGGGCGCGCGGACGGCCGCCGGGGCGGCCTACTCGCCGACCTGGAACCGGACGAAGCGCCGCACGGCGATCTTCTCGTGGGTCTTCGCGCTCACCTCCGCCACCAGGTCCTTGACCCGCGTCTTGCCGCTGGGGTCGCGCTGGAACACCTGGTCCAGCAGGCAGGTCTCCTCGTAGAACTTGGTGAGCTTCCCCTCGATGATCTTCTCCAACACCTGAGGTGGCTTCTTCTGGTCGGCGAGCTGCTGTCGGTAGATCTCCTTCTCCCGCTCGATCACCGCCGGGGGCACGTCCTCCCGGGAGAGGTAGATGGGATTCGCCGACGCAACCTGCATCGCGAGGTTCCGCACCAGCTCCTGGAATTGCTCGTTACGGGCCACGAAATCGGTCTCGCAGATGACCTCGACCAGCACGCCGAGCTTTCCGGTGTGGTGGACGTAGGTGCCGACGATGCCTTCGCGCGCCTCCCGGTGGGCGCGCTTGGCCGCCGAGGCCAGGCCCTTCTTCCGGAGATAATCAACGGCCTTCTCCAGGTCGTCCTGGGACGCGGCAAGCGCCTCCTTGCAGTCCATCACGCCGGCGCCGGTTTTTTCCCGGAGCTCGCGCACCCTTTCTGCCGTGGTGGCCATGGTGGTCCGATGCCTCCTGGATCGTCGCGGTCGGCCGGCTAGGAGCCGGCCGGCATCGCCTCGGCCGCGGCCTCCGCCACTTCCGCCGCCGCCACCGGCTCGGGAGCCGCCGGCGCCGCCCCCTCGACCGTCATCTTGCTCACGACCCCGCGCCCTTCGACCACCGCGTCGGCGACCCGGGAGGTGATCAGCCGAATCGCGCGGATCGCGTCGTCGTTCCCCGGAATCGGATGGTCGATGCCGGTGGGATCGCAGTTGGTGTCCACGATGGCGATGATCGGGATGGCGAGCTTCTGGGCCTCGGCGACCGCGATCCGCTCCTTGCGGGGATCGATGATGTAAACCGCGGAGGGCAGATGGTCCATCTGCTTGATGCCGAACAGCGCCTTTTCGAGCTTCGCCCGCTCGCGCTCGAGGCCGAGGGCCTCCTTCTTGGGCAGGCGCTCCATCTCGCCGGTCTCCCGCATCTCGTCCAGCCGCTTGAGATGGGCGATCGACTTGCGGATGGTGGCGAAGTTGGTGAGGGTGCCGCCCAGCCAGCGCTGGTTGACGTAGAACATGCCGCAGCGGCCGGCCTCCTCGGCGACCGTCTCCTGGGCCTGCTTCTTGGTGCCGACGAACAGCAGCGACCCGCCATTGGCGGCCAAGTCGCGCGCGAACAGGTATGCGTCGCGGAACTTCTTGAGCGTCTTCTGGAGGTCGATGATGTAGATGCCGTTCCGCTCGCCGAAGATGTACTTGGCCATCTTCGGGTTCCACCGCTTGGTCTGGTGGCCGAAGTGGACGCCGGCCTCCAGCAATTCCTTCATGGTGATCTGGGACATTGAGCCTCCTCGCTCGGTTTTCGCCTCCGCGTCCCCTGCGGTCCGCCGGTCGGCGGGCACCGCCACCGAAGCCGGGACGCGTGCGGAATCGGCAGGGATGACCACCTGCCGCGGTGACACTAGCTGGTACCCATGTTTATCTTAACGTAGTCCTGGGTGAGGTCGCAGGTCCAGATGTGGTCGTGGCCGGCGCCGAGTCCGAGGTCCACGGCCAGCGTCGCTTCCGCCTTGGCCAGCTCGGCCTTGACCCGCTCCCACCGCACGTTTTCCTTCGGCCGCCCGTTGACCGCCACCTGCTCGTCGCCATACCAGATCGCGACGCGCTCCTCCTGGACCGCGACGCCGGAGGCGCCGAGGGCCGCCATCACGCGACCCCAGTTCGGATCTCGCCCGGCCAGTGCGGTCTTGAACAGGGGCGAGTTGGCGATGGCCCGCGCCGCCACCTCGGCATCCCGGCGCGTCTTGGCCCCCCGGACCTGGACGTCGAGGACGAGGGTGGCGCCTTCGCCGTCCCGCACCTGCATGACGGCGAGCCGCTGGGTCAAGGCATCGAGCGCCTGCTGGAAGTTCCGGAGGCGCCGGTCCCCGCGGGCCAGCGGGCGGTTCTCGGCCAGGCCATTGGCGAGGATCAGCACGGTGTCGCTCGTGCTCCGATCGCCGTCCACGCTGATCCGGTTGAACGAACCGTTGACGGCGCGCCGGATCGCGGCCTGTAGCGCGTCGCGGGTGAGGGCGAGGTCGGTGGCCACGAAACAGAACATGGTGGCCATCATCGGGTGGATCATGCCGGTGCCCTTCGAGATGGCACCGATCGTGATCGGGCGCCCGCCCAGTTCGACCCGGAGAGCCGCCTCCTTGGGGTGGGTGTCGGTCGTCATGATGCCTTCAGCGGCGTGGCGACTGCCCGGGGGCTGGGGCGAAAGAGCCTTGACCAGCTTGGGCAGGGCCGGCCGGATCCGCTCCATCGGGAGGTAGCGCCCGATGATGCCGGTGGAGGCCACCAGTACCCGGGTCTCGGGGATCCGCAGCTCACGGGCGACGACCTCGGTCATCTCGCGGGCGTCGCGGACACCCTGCTCGCCGGTCGCGACGTTGGAGCAGCCGCTGGAGGCGACGATGGCCTGGGCGATCCCCGCCCGGACCCGCTCGCGCGAGACCTTGACCGGGGCGCCCGGGATCTGGTTGGTGGTGAAGACGCCGGCCACCGTCGCCGCCACCGAGGAATACACCAGAGCGAGGTCGCGGGCCGGGGTCGGCTTGATCCCGCAGTGGAGGCCGGCGGCCAGCATTCCGGGGACCGCCGTGATCCCGCCCTCGATCCATTCGAGGTCGGACTTTCCCACCGCGGGGGGAGGCCCAGCCGCTCCCCCTCCTCGACTTTCCCCGCGAGCCATGGGACTCACGGGTAGACCGGCGGGGCCTCGAGCCCCGTCCGCTCGTCCCAGCCGAGCATGATGTTGAGGTTCTGGACCGCCTGGCCCGCCCCGCCCTTTCCGAGATTGTCGATCGCCGACAAACAGATGGCCCGCCCGATCCGGCGGTCGACCACGACCGCGACGTCGCAGTAGTTCGAGGCGAGGACGGCCCGGGTCTTCGGCAGGTCGCCTTCGTCGAGGACGCGGACGAAGGGCTCGGCGTCGTACGCCTCGCGGTAGACGGCCAGGCAGTCTGCCGTCGAGACGTCGCGGGTGAGGGAGACGTAGGCGGTGGTGAAGATGCCCCGGTTCATCGGTACCAGATGGGGCGTGAAGGCGACCTGGACCGGCGAGCCGACCAGGCCGGTCAGCGCCTGCTCGATCTCCGGGGTGTGCCGGTGCTTGCCGACCCCGTAGGCGAGCACATTCTCGTTCTGCTCGGCGTAGAGGTACATCGGGTCAGGCTTCTGGCTCATGGAGCCGGCGCCAGTGACCCCCGACTTGGCGTCGATGACGATCCCGTCCGCTCGCCCGAGCCCGTACTTGAGGAGTGGGAAGACGGCCAGGAGCGCGCCGACCGGATAGCAGCCCGGGTTGGCGACCAGCCGGGTCGCCGCGATCTCCTTCCGGTACAGTTCGGGAACGCCGTAGACCGCCTCGGCGAGTCCCTCGGGGTCGGTGTGGGGCGTCTTGTACCAGGCCTCGAACTCGGCGGCGCTCCGCAGACGGTAGTCCGAGGAGAGGTCGACGACGCGCCGGCCGTGGTGCCGGAGCACGGAGACGACCCGGTGCGTTTCGCCGTACGGCAAGGCGAGCATCACGCAGTCGGCGGCGGCCAGGCGCTCGGCGTCGAGTGCCTCCACGGTGAGATCGAGCCGCCCCCGCAGGCTGGGAATGAGACGACCGACCGGCTGGCCGGCCGAGCGCTCGGAGGCCATCACGGTGACGAGCCGCACCTGGGGGTGCACGAGGAGGAGGCGGAGCAGCTCCGCCCCCATGTATCCGGTGGCGCCGGCTACCGCGACATTCACCTTGGGGACTGTCGCTCTCATGGCCGCGCTCCTAAAAAAAGAGGGAAGGTCGCTTCGACCTTCCCCCGGGAGGTTTCGGATCGATCTCGGCTACCGCTTCGAGAACTGGAAGCGCTTGCGCGCGCCCGGCTGCCCGTACTTCTTCCGCTCCTTCATCCGGGGGTCGCGGGTCAGGAACCCCGCCCGCTTGAGCTGGGACCTGAGCTTCTCGTCGAAGGCGAGCAGCGCGCGAGCGATGCCGTGCCGCACCGCCCCCGCCTGGCCTGAGAGGCCACCCCCGCGCACGTTCACCTTGACGTCGAGCTGGGTGGCCGTTCCGGTCAGCTCCAGCGGCTGGCCGACCAACAGGCGCAGGCTCTCCCGCGGGAAATAGTCCACGAAGGGTCGCTTGTTGACCGTGATCTGGCCCTGGCCGGGGCGGAGATAGACGCGGGCGATCGACGTCTTTCGCCGGCCGGTGCCGTAGAACTGCTGCACCTCCGCCATCATGACTCCTTGGCCGATTTGCCGGTCAGGTCGAGCGCCTCCGGGTGCTGCGCGGCGTGCGGGTGCTCGCGGCCCCGGTAGACCTTGAGCTTCTTGACCATGGCGCGACCGAGCTTGGTCTTCGGCAGCATGCCGGCTACCGCCCACTCGATCATCCGCTCCGGATGTGTCCGCAGCATCGTCTCGGCCCGCACCTCGCGCAGGGCGCCGATGTACCCGGTGTGCCAGCGGTAGAGCTTGTCGGTGAGCTTCTGGCCGGTGAGGTGGACCTTGGCGGCGTTGATCACCACCACGTGATCCCCGACGTCCAGGTGGCGCGCGTAGTTCGGCTTGTGCTTACCGATGAGGAGTGTCGCCACCCGCGCCGCCAGCCGCCCGAGCACCTTGCCCTCGGCGTCCACGACGTACCACTTGCGGGCGATGGTCTCCCTTTTCGGCATCGGCGTGGGCATGCGTATCCGTCTCCAATCCCGGGGGTGTCCCTGGGCAACTTTCAAGCAACACGATACCTTATCCGAGCCGACACCGAGTGTCAACCG
>DASYUM010000235.1:0-3720 GCA_036001225.1 Candidatus Methylomirabilota bacterium
GCTGCTTGAGGACCTTCTCCATGGCCGAGGCCAGCGGGCGGCCGGTCAGGTCGGCGAGGCCCCCGGGCGGGAACGGGTTCACCATGGTGACCGGGCGCGTCGGGAAGGGCTCGTCCGCGAAGGCCGAGCCGGCGAGGACAGTCAGAGCCAGCATGAGGACGGAGCCTGCCCGGATCATAGACACCTCCAAGCCGAGTGGACGGCCCTCCCGGAGCGTGGGAGCACTAAAGCATCTGTGGCGGGAGGCGTCAAGCCCGGCAGGCCGGGCGTGGATCGGCGGGCGGAGGACGGACGGGCGGTCGGCGGCTCAGTCGGGCCCATCAGTCCCCGCGGCCGGGGGCCGTCGGCGGGTCGTGACCGCCGATGACCGACCCTCCGCCGCGGGGGGACTGCGGGTCTCCGGGTTCTACTACCCCTCACTTGACAGTGAACGTCGCCGCCTCATTCACCCAGGTGTAGAGAACGCTCCAATCGGCGTTGAAGACGCCGATCTTGACCGTGTAGATCCCCGGGGCGAGTGTCGAGGGCACACGCCATTTCCAGTTGTACGAGCGGGTCTGGCCGGCGGCGAAGGCCTGATCGCTGAAGACCTGCTGAGCGATCTTCGCGCCGCCCGCGGTGTAGATCTCGAGGTCCACCTTCACGCCGGTGGCCGCGGCGCTGGCCGTGACCTTCGTGTTGATGGAGAGCTTCCACCCGGGGCCGAGCGGGTTCGGGCTGAGGGTGGTCGGGCCGACGGTGAAGCCGAGGGTCGGGGCGGCCTGGACGGTGAAGGTCGCGGCGTCATTCACCCACGTATAGAGCGTGGTCCAGGTCGCGTCGAAGACGCCGACCTTGACCGTGTAGGTCCCCGGGGGGAGGGACGTGGGCACGGACCAGTTCCACGTATAGGGCCGGGTCTGGCCCGCGGCGAAGTCCTGCGCGGGATACGCCTCCTGCGCGACCTTTCCGGCCGTGTCGTGGATCTCGATGTCCACGATGATGCCCGAGGCGGGCGCGGAGGCGGTCACGCTCGTGTTGACGGCCAGCATCTGCCCGACCGTGACGAGGTTCGGCGTCGCGGTGGTCTGCCCTACGGTGAAGCCGAGCGGCGCCGGCGGCCCGCTCTTGCTGTTGGCCCGGCTGGCGGCCTGCGCCACCACGTTGGAGACGGCGGTCGCCGGCGGGTAGACGTAGCCCCCATAGCCCGAGCACGCCTGGCAGATGAGCTGCCAGACGAGGGAACCGCCGCCATTCTGGGCTTCCGCCGTACGGAGCCACTCGTCGAAGACGGTCGCGGAGTCGCGACTCACGTTGAACTCGCCGAATAGCACGGGCTTGCCCAGCCCCCGGGCGATGAGGATGTGATCGGTGATCCACGTGTTGCCGGCCGAGGCCGGAAGGCTCCAGTATTCGGGGTACAGGTGGAACGACCCGAAGGCGATGTTGGGGTCGGCGGTGTTCGCCGTGAAGGCGACGCCCTCGGAGCCATTGAAGAGCCAACCCTGGTTGTTGTAACTGGAGAGCGGGCTGTAGCCCACCGTGGTGTCGTCGAACCCTTCCTCGCCGCTCGCGACCATGTGGTTCGGGTCGATGGAGCGGACGTAGGCCGCCATCAGGCCGACCCAGGTCCGCACGACGCCCGGGGCGCAGCCGCGGCAGCGCGGCTCGTTGGCAAGCTCCCAGGCGAAGACCGTGGGGTCGTCTTTGTAGCGGCGCCGGCCCTCCGGGTTGTCGGCGCTCGGGGGCTCCGTGATGGGGCCATAGCTGTTCGGACGGTTCAGGAAGTACCGGACGTAGTCCTGGTAGAGCTGTGTGCACGTCGGGTTCGTGTAGAACGCTTCGATGCTGGAGCCCGGCGCGCACCACTTGATGTACTGAGGCATGCCGCCGTAGTCGGCCCAGTGGTTGACGAGGGCGATGCTGAGGCGCATTCCGGCCTGGTCCGCCTTCCAGAGCACGTAGTCCATGGCCTTGAAGGCGGTCTCGTTGTACGCGCCCGGGGCGGGCTGGAGCGACGGCTCGCTGCCGAAGTCGCCGTCCTTGAACCCCCAGGTGCGTAAGACCGTGAAGCCGAGCGCGTTGGCGAGCGTCATCATGTCGTCGGTCAGTCGGGTATCGCCGTAGGTTGCCGCGGACATCATGAAATAGGCGTTGGTCCCGACGAAGTAAAAGGGATCGCCGTTGAGGACGAACCGGTCGCCTTGGGTGGTGACGAACCCGCTGTTCGCGGCGCTGGCCGGGCTCGGCGCGAGGCTCGAGACTCCGGCCCAGCCGATCCCGATGGCGAAGAGTACCCGACGGAGGCCCGTGGCGAGGTCGCGTCTCTGCACGCTGTCTTCTCCTGTCGTCGGTCGAGGGTGATCGATTGGGACTGTTCCTGGACTATCCCTTAAGGAATCGCCTCTAGGGACAAACCGGCAGCGCAGCGCATTCAAAGCCGGTGCGCAAGACGGCACAAAACGTGCCAGGTGGCCAGGAGGAGAGCTCGGCGAGTCGAGCCTTAAAAACAATTGGTTCGGAGTGAACGGCCTACGTCAGGTGCGTGCGTGCCCCGCTCGAGTAAGGTCGGGAGACCCGAATCTCGGGCCTTTGGTGCAAGGTGCCGGCACCGGGCCGGTGGCGACCGGCGGGCGCATACAGAAAAATACCGAGGTGGGTCGCGCGGATGGCCCATTACGGCGAAACGCCATCTCGCCGAGGGCGAGCGGCGTGCCGAGTCAGGCCGTCCGAGGGATGGGCGTCAGAGGTGCGCGTGGCCGCCGAGGACGGCGGTGGTGACGACCTACCGGCCTGCGGCCCTGAGATCTCCCTGGAGGTTCAGATCGAGCGTGTGGGCCAGGGTGATCGGCCGGTTCAACGGGCGAGCTCGTTCCAGGCGACCATGCCGGTGCCCGTGCGCCAGGCGACGGCGGGCATGTAGGCGAGCACCTCGGCTGGCCCGGCGGTGAAGGCGAGGACGAGGATCCAGGCCAGCAACTCCGCGGTGCCGCCGGAGCCGGCGGCCTCCATGCGCTCGATGGTGCACTCGCGCACCAGGTCCCGGTGGTCGGCCTTCACGAGCAGGTCGAGGAACCAGCGGTCGAACTCCTCGTCCACCCGGAAGTACCGTGGGCCGCCGGGCTCGTGGGAGAGCCCGCCGGTGGCGATGATCGCGATCCGCTCCGGGCCCGGGTAGGCGCGCAGCGCCTCGCGCAGGACGGTGCCGACCTGGTACGCGCGCTCGGAGGTGGGCAAGGGCGGCACCGTGCAGTTCATCGTGACGGGCACCAGGCGGAACCGCCCGTCGGGGTTCAGGTAGTGGACCGGCACCGAGATGCCGTCGTCGAACTGCATTTCGCGCAGGAAGGCGAGCATGAGGCCCCGCCGGGCCCCTTCGTTCACGAGCCAGCGGGCGAGGCCGGGGTCGCCGGACACGCGGTACTTCTCCATGGCGAGCCACTCTCCGGCCCTGATGCCCAAAACAAGAGACCGGCGCCGCGGCCGCCGAGCCCCAGGACGAACGCCTACAGGAGGCGCGAGGCGTCAGATCGTGCCTTCACCGGTTCTGCTCAGCCCTGAAGGAGCCCCCGGGCGCGCTCGGCGAGCCGCCGGTCGATGCCGTCGATCCGCGCCCGGTAGCCGCCGAGCCAGGCGCGCGCCTCGTCGAGCTCGCGGCGATAGCGGGCGAGGCTGGCGGCCAGCGGGCCCGGCGCCGGCCCGCCGGGCAGCGTGCGCACGGCGACGAAGTGCTCGGGCGTG
>DASYUM010000236.1:0-4991 GCA_036001225.1 Candidatus Methylomirabilota bacterium
GGCGGGAAACCGGAACGAAAGGGCGATCGGCCCCGGAGAGCGGAGGATCATCGGCGGGGGGCTCCGCCGCCCTCGGCAGCAGCGGGGTGGCGCCAGCCAAGCGCGCTCCAACCGCTCCGACGTGCGTGCCGAGCCGGACCACTCGTCACGGCATCTTCAGGACAGTATCGAGGTACTGCGCCACCCTGTACGACCTCCGGACGTTGGGCTCCTTATACCGGAGCGCGCTTCGCACTGTCAAACGAAAAGCCGGTCAAAAAGCCTCGCCGGGTCGCGCGAACTGCGCGAGAAGGCGCAAAAATGTTGACACCGGCGCGACCCGTGCATATGATGACGGTGAGCACCAACGCGCCTTTCCCACGCCTTCGTCTGCTAACTGGCCGGGTGGAGTGAGTGAGGGTTGAGCGGCCTCCTGAGTTACAGTAACCTCGGCGGCTTCGGCGAGCTGATCGCCAATGCTGGGCTGGTCGCCAAGTTCGTCCTCCTGGTCCTCTTCCTCCTGTCGGTGGTCTGCTGGGCGATCATCTTCCACAAGGCGCTCCACTTCCGCGCCCTCACCCGGGAGACCCAGCGCTTCCTGAAGGTCTACCGGGAATCGCGGCGGTTTTCGGTGGTGGCCGGCGGCGCCAAGCGGCTCCGCCAGAGCCCGCTGGCCCGCGTCTACTCGGCGGCGTACCAGGAGCTGGGCGGTACCGGCACCGCCCTTCCCGATCTGATGGACGGGCCGGCCGAGGAGGGCGAGGAGGGGATCGCGCCCGAGCGCCTGGAGTCGATCCAGCGCGCCATGCGCCGGGTCCAGGCTTCCGAGATCGAACGCATGGAGGCCTACCTGCCGTTTCTGGCCACCACCGCCAGCTCCGGCCCCTTCATCGGGCTGTTCGGCACGGTGTGGGGCATCATGACCTCGTTCCACTCGATCGGGACCCAGGGCTCGGCCAGCCTGGCCGTCGTCGCCCCCGGCATCGCCGAGGCCCTGATCGCGACCGCCGCCGGCCTGGCGGCCGCCATCCCGGCCGTCGTCGGCTACAACTACTTCGTCGGCAAGGTCCGCCACTGGGCGACCGAAACGGAGGGCTTCGCGCTGGAGCTGGCCAACCTGCTCGAGCGCCGGCTGGTCCGGTCCACCACGGTGAAATCGCTGAAGAATGGCTATTAAGGTCGATGCGGGAACGGAGAGCGGCGCTCGCCTCCGGGGCTCGCTGGCCGAGATCAACGTCATCCCGCTGGTCGATGTGGTGCTGGTGCTGCTCCTGATCTTCATGCTCACGGCGCCGATGATGTACCGGGGGATCGACGTGAACCTGCCCAGGACCTCCGGCCGACCCACCGCGATCGAGGAGCGGCTGGTCCTCACCATCACCAAGGACCGGCTCCTCTTCCTCAACGAACGCGCCCTGCCACTGACCACGCTGGAGGCTCGGCTCCGGGAACTCTTGCGGGACCGGACCGACAAGACCATCTTCATCAAAGCCGACAAGGAGCTGGCCTACGGCTACGTCGTGGAGACGATGGACCGCGTCCGGCGGGCCGGCGTCGACCGCGTGGGGATGGTCACCGAGCCGCTCCTCAAGCGGGAATGAGGCGAGGGCCCACCCGCGATGGCCTACCGAGTGCCTCGCCGGTTCATCGTTCCGCCGCAGGAGCCGCCGCCCTACGGACTGTTCGCGCTGTCGTTCGTGGTCCACGCCGTCTTCATCCTGAGCGCCGGCGGCCTGTCGGCGTACGTCCAGGCCCAGGCCGACCAGTCGAAGATCTACATCGTGAACCTGGTCCCGGCCGCCGCGCCCCTCGGTAGCCCCAGACCGCGCGTCGAGCCGCCGGCGCCGCCGGCACCGAAGGTGGAAGAGCGGACGCCGCCCAAGTCCGAGCCGGCGGCCACCCCCCGCCCCAAGGAGACGCCGCCGCCCAAGGCGAAGCCGGTGGACGAGCTGCCTCCGCCGCGGACCCGCGAGGTGGCGCGCGAGGTGCCGCGCTCCGAGCTGGCGCTCCCCAAGAAGGTCGAGAAGGAGACGCCGGCGCTCGAGACTCCGGCCGCTCGGGAGAAGCTGATCGCCAATCCGCCGTTCCCGCCGCCGGTCCCCCCCTCGGCGAGCCGCGCGCCCGAGCCGCTGCCCCGGGTGACCGCCCCGGCGCCGCCGCCGCCGGTGGTGGCGACGGCCCGGCCGGTGGACCCGATGCGGCTGGGCCGGCCGGACTCGGCGGTGCCGACCACCGGCAGCATCAGCCTCGACGTCAGCGATTTTCCCTTCACCTACTACCTGCGGCAGATCCAGGCGAAGATCAGCGAGCGGTGGGCGCCGCCGCGCGGCGCGGTGGCGGGGGGCGAGCGGGTCATCGTCCTCTTCGAGATCGGCCGCGACGGGCAGATCAAGGAGCCGGCGGTCGAGAAGAGCTCGGGCAACGCCATCTATGACCAGTCGGCGGTGCGGGCGGTGATGGACGCCAGCCCCTTCCCTCCGCTGCCGCCGGAGTTCAAGGCCGCGTCGCTGAAGGTCCACTTCGGGTTCGAGTTCCGGCCCGAGCAGGGGTGAGGTCGTGAAGCGGGTGGTCGGTGGTCTGATCGTCGCCCTCGTCGTGGTGCTGCTCCTCTTCCCGTCGGCGGTGCTGACCCCGCCCTCCCATTCGCAGGGGGTGGACGTCTTCCTCAATGTCACCCAGGGGGGGAGCAAGAAGCTGGGGATCGCCATCCCCGAGTTCACACGGGTCGGTGGGGCCGACGAGGGAAACTTCGGCCACGTCATCCCCGAGATCATCGGCAACGACCTGCGCTTCTCGGCGCTCTTCGCGGTCGTGGCCAACGACCCACCCCTGCCGCGTGACGGCGATCCTCTGAGGCAGCGGTTCACCGAGCTGGCGGCGGCCGGGGCGCACGCCGCCATGCAGGGGTTCCTGGCCGTGACCGGTCAGCGGGTGACCGTGGACTTCCGGCTGTACGACCTGACCAACCCCGAGTTCCGGCTGATCGCGTCGAAGAGCTTCTGGGCGGAGCCCCTGCGCCATCACCGGGGGTTGGCTCACCGCATCGCCGACGAGATCGTCTACCAGTTCACCGGCGAGCGGGGGATCGCCGAGACCAAGATCGCCTATGTGACGCGGTCGGGTCAGAACAAAGAGATCGCGATGATGGACTACGACGGGTTCAACCAGGTCGTCCTGACGAACCTGCAGAGCATCTCGATCTCGCCGGTGTGGAGCCCGGTGGACTCGTCGGTGGCCTTCACCTCCTTCTTCAAGGGGTATCCCTATCTGTTCCGCCTCTACCCGTTCAACCCCCGCCGGCAGCAGCCCGAGCTCCTGTCGGCCTGGCCGGGGATCAATTCGGCCGCCGCCTGGTCCCCCGACGGGCGGAGCGTGGCGATCACGCTGTCCAAGGACGGCAACCCCGAGATCTACGCGCTCCAGGTCGGCACGTTGACGTTCCGGCGGCTCACCAACAATCGGGCCATCGACACCGACCCGACCTGGTCGCCGACCGGTCGCGAGATCGCCTTCTCCTCCGACCGCATGGGGGCACCCCAGATCTGGGTCATGGACGCCGAGGGGGCCAACCCCCGCCGGCTGACCACCGGCAACTACGACACCCAGCCGCGGTGGTCGCCGCGGGGCGACACCATCGTCTTCACCCGCCGCACCGCCGGTGGCTTCGACCTGTGGGCGATCGCGCCGGACGGCGGCAAGGAGCGCCCGCTCACCCAGGGCCAGGGCAGCAACGAGAGCGCGTCGTGGGCGCCCAACGGGCGGCACATCGTGTTTTCTTCCTCGCGCAGCGGGCGGCCGCAACTTTACACTATGCTAATGGACGGATCGGAGCAGCAGCCCCTCACGCGGGATCGGGGCGAGGCGTCCAGCCCCACCTGGTCGCCACGACCGCAGTGAGGTGATGGTGCAGCGCGGGTTGGGAAAGGAGCGTGATATGAGCGGGAGGGTCTGGCAGTTGACTTCAACGGTAGTCGTCCTCCTCACGGCGGCGGTGCTCCTGACCGGCTGCCCGAAGAAGCCGGCCACGACGGCCGGCACCGGGCCCGGTGGCGCCGGCACGTCCGCGGGCGGGACCACGGGCGGCGGCCCCGGCGCGGGTGGTGCCGGTGGTGGCGCCGGCGCGGGCGGTCTCGGCAGCGGCTCCATCGGCAGCGGCCCCGGCGGGACCCTGGGGGGCGGCGGGGGCGCGGGTGGTGTCGGCGGTGGCGCAGGTGCGGGCGGCCCCGGCGCGGCCGGGCCGGGGGTCGCGGGGGCGACCGGGACCACGATCCCGGCGCTGCCGTCGCCCAAGGACTTCGTCGAGACCTCGGCCTTGCGCGACGTCCACTTCGACTTCGACAAGTACGAGATCCGGGCCCAGGACAAGCCGGTCCTCGACGAGAACGTCCAGTGGCTGAAGCAGAACGCCGGCGCCCAGCTCCTCATCGAGGGGCACGCCGACGAGCGCGGCACCAACGAGTACAACCTGGCGCTCGGCGAGCGGCGCGCCAAGGCGACGCGCGATCACCTGGTCTCGCTCGGGGTCGACGGGGGACGGATCACCGTCATCAGCTACGGTGAGGAGCGCCCGCTCTGCACCGAGCGGACCGAGGCCTGCTGGGCCCAGAACCGCCGCGCCCACTTCCTCGTCAAGCAGTAAGCCCGCCGCCGTGAGGGGGTGGGCTCGGGCTCTCGGCGCGGTCGCCGCGTTCGGACTGGCCGGCTGCGCCGCGTCCGAGCCCGCTCCCCTCCTGCGCGACGACGTCGCCCGGCTCCGGACCGACCTGGCCCGGGTCGAGCAGGCGATCCAGCGGAACCAGGCCGAGCTCAAGGCCGACCTCCAGCGGGCCGACCGGCAGTCCACCCAGAGCTTCGCCGAGCTGCAGCGCAGCCTCGCCCAGCTCGGGGCCCGCCTCGACGACCTCGGGCGGGACGGCGCCCAGCTCCAGGGCCGGGTGGACGAGCTGCGGCGGCGGCTGGACGCGCTCGCGCTCCAGTTCGAGGTCGGCGGGCCGCCGCCGCCGCGAGGCGGG
>DASYUM010000237.1:0-2727 GCA_036001225.1 Candidatus Methylomirabilota bacterium
GGGAAGGCGGCGAGCCGTGCGGCCCCGTATGGGTGTCGCCGATCACTGCGAGCGTCAGCGGCTTGGCTGAGCTGTCGAGCGTGCCGGCCGAAACACCGACCGGCGCGACGAGGGTGATCAGTCCGACGATGGAGGTGATGAGCCGGGATCCAGCCGTGTGAGACACGGCAGAATGTTCCCCAGTGAAGGTGACGTCAGAATGAATGGGTCCTGAGCGGCGGCCGAAGCTTGTGTCAAGTTTCAGCGAACGCCCTCTGGAAGCCCGGTTCTCTACGTGGCGAGGCCGTGCCGCAGAGTGCCGTCGAGTTGCGTCAGGACAGGTCAAGTCCGGTTCGGCTGCCCCGGCTTGACCAACGCGGTCCCTCCGTCCGGCCCCTCCAGCGGCGTGTCGGCGATCACCGAGATTCGCGTTTTCTGATCACCAGAATTCGCGGTGACGGAGCGTGCCGCTCCTCCGCCCGTCACCCTACCAGGGGCGCCTCCTTCCTCCTCCAGCAGCTTCGAATCTCCTGACCATCTATGTCTCCCCGCCTCGAGATCGCGGCGCTACGGGCTTCTGAGGGCCTCCCTTTTTCGCGACCTGGGCCAGAATCGCCGTCGGTCGTGGAGAGGAGCTCTTCATCGCTTGACCGCCTCCGCGAGAGCGGCGTGCTCGCGCATCCGCCACGAAGGGCCGCGGATGTTGAACACCACCGCCCGGTGCAGCAACCGGTCCAGGATCGCCGCCGCTACGACCGGATCCCCGAACACCTCGGCCCACGAGGGCAGGCCCCTGTTGGTCGTGACAATCGTGCTCGACCCGAGCTCGTAGCGCCGGTTGACGACCTGGTAGAAGGCGTTGCCGGCCGCGCGGTCCAAAGGAACCAGGCCCACGTCGTCGATCACCAGGACCGAGGGGCCGGTGTAGGTCCGCATCCGGGTGGCGAAGCTCCCCTCGGCATATGCGGTGGCGATGGTGGCGCACATGTCGGCCCCTGAGGTGAAGTAGCCCCGGTACCCGGCCTCGACCGCGAGCGTGGCCAATGCGACCGCGAGGTGGGTCTTCCCACACCCCGGTTGGCCGAGGAACAGGATCGGGATGCCGTCGGCGACGAAGCGCAGCGTCGCCAGGTCCTCGACCAGCTTGCGGTCGACAGAGGGCTGGAAGGCGAAGTCGAAGTCCTCGATGGTCTTGCGGCCGGGGAGGTGGGCGAAGCGCAGTCTCGATGCCAGTCGGCGTTCGCGGGTGGCCTGGGCCTCCTCGCCCACCAGCCGGGCGAGCAGCTCGAGGTGGTCCCAGCCCTGCGCACGCGCCTCGTCGACCAGGGGGGCGAAGCGCTCCGCCGCCCGGGAGAGCCGGAGGTAGCCGAGGTCGTCCTTGATGCGCTCGTAGACCGACGGGCCGGTCACCGCCCACCCCCGCATCCGCAGCCGGGACCGAAGACCTCGACGTCGTAGCGGCCCAGATCGGGCTCGTCGACGTCGTAGTCGCCGGGCCCGAGATCGAGGCGGGTCTGGACCACCTCGGGGTCGGGCAGCGCCACCAGGTGCCGGCGGCCGTGGGGCGCCAGGGCCATCGCCTCCGCCTCCCGGCGGTGGGCGGGATCCCACACCGGCGGCGATCCCCGAGGCGCGATGCGGTGGGTCGCCACCACCGCGCCGTAGGCTCGGATCTCGACGATTCCCTGGTCCACCGGCAGGCGAACCTCGACCGCGGCCCCGACCAGCGCCGGCGGCGCCGAGTAGGCCACGCCGTCCACCTCGACGAGCGGGACCGGGATCCCGACCACCCGGGGCTCCCGGCGCGCGGTGTCGAAGCGGACCCGGGGCACGGGGGCGAGCAGGGGCAGCTCAGCCTGTAGCCGCTCGGCGGGGGCGGCGCCGGTCGCCCGGTGGGGGCGCGGGTGAACCTCCCGCTCGAGCCAGGCCTGGGCTCGCCGATTGAGCTCGCCGATCGATATTGGAGGGCCCTCCACGACCAGCTCCTGGAAGAAGGCCTCCTTGAGCTCCCGGAAGGGGCGCTCGCACTTCCCCTTCCGTTTGGCGTCGCCGGCGGCGCAGGCCTTGAAGGCGAAGCCGTGGTAGGCGGCGAACTCGAGCGCCTCGGGGCAGAAGCGGAAGGTCTTTCCCCTCGACGTGCCGAGCGCGCCCATGCGGTCGCATCGCCCGATGCCCGCCACCCCGCCCACGTCCTCGAAGAAGCGCACCAGGCCCTCGAAGGTGTGGGAGCGGTCGATCGAGGGGGCGAACCACCAGTGCCGACGGCGGCTGAAGCACAGGATCGCTCCGAAGCAGTGGAGCTCCCCGAGACCCCACAGCTGGCCCCAGGGGTTGCAGTCGGACCAGTCGAACTGGAACTCCTCGGCGGCGGCGGTCTCGATCGGAACGCTTACCGCAGGGGAACGCCGCGTGCGGACACCTCGTATCTCCCGCAGGTTGCGGATCAGGGTCGGATAGCTGCCCTCGAACCCCTCCGCCCGCAGCAGCCGTTCGACGGAGGTCCCGAGCAGGTTGGCATTGCCCTCGAGCAACTCGACGATCCGGCCGGCCCAGTGGTCGCTGACCACCCGATCCGCCGGGTCGAGCCTCCTTCCGGCCGGTGGGCCGCCGCGCTTGATCCAGGCGCTCACCGTCGCCGGGTGATGGCCGACCGCGCGGGCGATGTCGGTGATGGTGAAGCCTTGGCGATGCAAGGCCAGAACATCCATGAACTCCTCCTGGGTCATCATCTCGATGCCCTCCCGGTCC
>DASYUM010000238.1:0-23181 GCA_036001225.1 Candidatus Methylomirabilota bacterium
TCACCCACGTCATCCGCGGCAACGACCATCTCTCCAACACCCCCAAGCAGATCCTCTGCTACGAGGCGCTCGGCTACCCGCGGCCGGTCTTTGCCCATATCCCGATGATCCTCGGCCCCGACCGGAGCCGGCTCTCCAAGCGCCACGGCGCCGCCTCGGTCCTCGCCTTCCGGGACGAGGGCTTCCTGCCCGAGGCCATGGTCAACTACCTGGCCCGGCTCGGCTGGGCCCACGGGGACCAGGAGGTGTTCACCCGGGAGGAGCTGGTCCGCCTGTTCGACATCCGGCAGGTGGGCAGCTCGGGAGCCATCTTCGACCGGACCAAGCTGGAGTGGCTCAATGCCCAGTGGCTGCGGAAGCTGTCGCCGGCCGAGAGCCAGGAGAGCCTGCGCCCGTTCGTCGAGCGCCGCGGCATCGCGGCGCCGCCCGGCCCGCTGCTGGTGAGCGCCGTCCGGAACCTGAGCACGCGAGCGAACACCCTGGCCGAGATCGCAGAGCAGGGCGAGTTCTACTTCAAACCGCCCGCCCGCTATGACCGGGAGGCGGCGGGGAAGTTCCTGACCGCGGCCGCGCGGCCCCGGCTGGAGCGGCTGATCCGGCGCCTCGGCACCCTCGAGCCGTGGGACGAGGCGACGATCGAGGGCGCCTGCCGCCAGCTGGCGGCCGAGCTGGGGGTCAAGCTCGTCGATCTCGCCCAGCCGGCGCGGCTCGGCCTGACCGGGCGCATCGCCAGCCCCCCGGTGTTCGGCATCATGGCCGATCTGGGCCGCGAGGAGACGCTCGCTCGGCTCCGGGCCGCGCTGGCCAGGATCCCCGCCACCGACCGGCCATGACCACCAAACTCCTCCTCATCCTCTTCGGCGGGATGGCGCTGCTCCTCTACGGCATGCAGCTCACCGGCGAGGGGCTCCAGCGGGCGGCCGGAGCCCGCCTCCGCCAGATCCTCACCCACCTGACGTCGAACCGCGTCATGGCCGCGCTGACCGGGGCCGGGGTCACCGCGCTGATCCAGTCGTCCACGGCGACCACCATCATGCTGATCGGCTTCGTCCAGGCCGGGCTCCTCAGCCTCCACCAGGCGATGGGCATCATCCTCGGCGCCGACGTCGGGACCACCTTCACCGTTCAGCTCCTCGCCTTCCACCTCTACGACTACGCCCCGCTCATGGTCGGCCTCGGCTTCAGCGCCTTCTTCTTCGCCAAGCGCCGGCTGTTCAAGGACCTCGGGCAGGCCGCCTTCGGCTTCGGGCTGATCTTCCTCGGCCTCAAGCTGATGATCGAGGGGATGGAGCCGCTCAAGGACAGCCCGCTGACTGCCCAGGTGCTGCTCGCCTTTGCCGAGAGCCCGATCCTCGGCATCGCCGCCGCCGCCGTCTTCACCGCCGTCGTCGCCTCTTCGGCGGCGACGATCGGGCTGGCCATCGCGCTGGCCGCCCACGGCCTCCTGCCGCTGGCGGGCGCGGTGTCGCTGGTCCTCGGCGCCAACGTCGGGACCTGCGCGACCGCACTCACTGCCTCCCTGGGCTCGACCACCGAAGCCCGGCGAGTGGCGGTCGCCCACATCGGCTTCAAGCTGCTCGGCGTGGCGGCGATCCTGCCGTTCCTCGGCGGCTTCGTGGAGCTGGCCGCCCGCAGCGCCCACGATCTCCCCCGGCAGATCGCCAACGCCCACACCTTCTTCAACGTCGGCATCTCCCTCCTCTTCTTGCCGTTCCAGGGCCTGGCCGCTCGCCTGATCGTGGCGGCGGTGCCCGATCGGCCGGAGGAGGAGGCGCGCTTCCGGACCCGCTACCTCGACGAGCGCTTCGCCGATCAGCCGAGCCTGGCTCTCGGCCAGGCCCAGCGGGAGGCGCTCCGGATGGCCGACATCGTGCAGGGCATGTTCCGGGACGCCGCCCAGGTCTTCCGGTCGGGGAGCCAGGAGCTGCTGGAAGACGTCGAGCACCGGGACGACCAGGCGGACTACCTCGAGCGCGAGATCAAGCTCTACCTGACCCGCCTGAGCCGGCAAATGATGACCGAGGACCTCGCCCAGCGCGAGATCGCGCTCCTCGGCTTCATCGGCAATCTGGAGAACATCGGCGACATCATCGACAAGAACCTGATGGACCTGGCCCGCAAGAAGCTCTTCCAGGGCCGGCGCTTCTCGGAGCCCGGCGAGGCCGAGCTGATGGACTTCCACGCCCAGGTCTCGAAGAACCTCGAGCGCGCGATCGTCGCCTTCGCCGCCGGCGACCGCGTCCTGGCCCAGGAGGTGCTCGAGCAACGGGCGACGATCCGCCAGCGAGAGCGCGACCTCCGGCAGTCCCACCTCGACCGTCTGCGGGCCGGCCTGGCGGAGTCGCTCGAGACCTCGGAGATCCACCTGGACGTGCTGACCAATCTCAAGCGGATCAACTCCCACATCACGGCGATCGTGTATCCGATCCTCGAGCAGTGACCGGGCGCCGGGCCGATAACCGTCGCATCCCGGCGTCCTCGGTCCTCAGGCGCGCGCCGCCTCAGTTGACAACCGTTCGCGCTGCTGGCGATAATGAACCGCGCGCCGAAGTCGCGCGGCGGACCTCGGCCGCTCCAAATCCAACGCTGGAGCCCACCTCATGTCTCGCGACCGACTCCGGATCCTGTTCGTCGCCTCCGAGGTCGAGCCGTTCGCGAAGACCGGCGGCCTGGCCGACGTGGCCGGCGCCCTCCCCAAGGCGCTGGCCGGCCTCGGGCACGACGTGCGGGTCTTCATGCCGAAGTACCGCGGCGTCGAGCGCACGGCGGGGACCCTGCGCCCGGTCGTGCCGCGGCTGGAGGTCCCGCTCGGGGACCGCACGGTAGAGGGCGCGGTGGTGGAGGGCCGGCTGGGGTCGGCGGTGCCGGTCTACTTCCTGGTCCAGGATCCCTACTACGACCGGCCGGCGCTCTACGGCACGGCCGACGGCGACTACCCGGACAACTGCGAGCGCTTCGTCTTCTTCTCCCGAGCGGCGCTGGCGACCTTGCCCCATCTCGACTGGATGCCCCACGTCGTCCATGCCCACGACTGGCAGACCGGGCTGGTCCCGGTCTACCTGGAGACGCTCTACCGCGATGCGCCGGGCTACCGCGATGTCGCCACGGTCTTCACCGTCCACAACCTCGCCTATCAGGGCCAGTTCTGGCACTATGACCTGCCGATGACGGGGCTCGGCTGGGACCTCTTCACCCCGGCCGGGATCGAGTTCTACGGCAAGCTCAACTTCCTCAAGGGCGGGCTGGTCTTCGCCGACCTGCTGACGACGGTGAGCCCGACCTACGCCATGGAGATCCAGACGCCCGAGTACGGTGAGGGGTTGGACGGGGTCCTCCGCGAGCGGAGCGCCGACCTGGTCGGGATCCTGAACGGCATCGACTACGAGACCTGGAATCCCGCCACCGACCCCGAGATCCCGAAGCGCTTCGGCCCCGACGACCTCGACGGCAAGGCGGTGTGCAAGGCGGCGCTGCGCGAGGAGATGGGGCTCGCCGACCCCGGCCGCCCGTCCCCGCTGGTGGGCGTGGTGAGCCGGCTCGCCGACCAGAAGGGACTCGACCTCGTGGCCGCCGCCGTGCCGACCATCGTCGCCGGCGGCGGTCAGTTCGTCCTCCTGGGGACGGGGGACGAACGCTACGAGCGCGAGTTCACCGAGCTGGCCCGCGCTCGGCCCCGCGCGGTGGCGGTGAAGATCGGGTTCAGCGCCGGCCTCGCCCGGCGCATCTACGCGGGCACCGACTGCTTCCTCATGCCGTCGCGCTACGAGCCGTGCGGGCTCGGCCAGCTGATCTCGCTCCGCTACGGCACCGTCCCCATCGTGCGACGAACCGGCGGCCTGGCCGACACCATCCGGGAGTGGGAGCCGGCGACCGGGCAGGGCACCGGCTTCGTCTTCGACGCGCTCACCCCGGCCGCCTGCCGGGCGGCGGTGACGCGCGCCCTCGGTGCCTTCGGCCAGCCGGCGGCCTGGGCCCAGCTGGTCAAGAACGGGATGGCCGAGGACTTCTCCTGGGAGGCGTCGGCCGAGAAGTACGTGAGCTGCTACCGGAAGGCCGTGAAGAAGGCGCGGAGGCACGCATGAAAAAGGTCGAGGCGATCATCAAGCCGTTCAAGCTCGATGACGTCAAAGAGGCGCTGACCGAGATCGGCGTCATCGGGATGACGGTGATGGAAGTGCGCGGGTTCGGCCGCCAGAAGGGGCACACCGAACTGTACCGCGGCTCCGAGTACACCATCGACTTCTTGCCCAAGGTCAAGGTGGAGATCGTGGTGCCGGACCACCTGGTCGCCAAGGTCGTGGAGACCATCATCGCGGCGGCGAAGACCGGCTCCATCGGCGACGGCAAGGTCTTCGTCCTCCCCGTCGAGGAATCCGTCCGGATCCGCACCGGCGAACGCGGCGAGGAGGCCATCTAGCGTGCGGGCCCGATTGACGTCGCCTCGCGTCGTCCTCGGTCGTCGGCGCGCCTCAACATTGGGTGGCTCGCCCCGGGACGGCGGGGCCCCGGCCCCGCGACGTCCGGTGGCGCGATCTTTGGGGTTCGCGCGCCTCGGACGGCGGGGCCCCAGCCCCGCGACGTCCTGCGGCGCGATCTTTGGGGTTCGCGCGCCTCGGACGGCGGGGCCCCAGCCCCGCGACGCCCTGCGGCGCGCATTCCTATGATGCTCGTCACTCGGCCCCGCACGGTACTGGTCGTGGCCGACGCCGGCGAGGAGGCCATCTAGGCTGGCTCGCGACATCCTCGCGCTCCCGCCCGCCGCCGACCTCCTCGACCCCGCCGTCCCCGCCGCCCCCTGCCTGCCCGCCCTGGCCGGGCTGGGCTTCGCCGATCCGCCCGGCGCCTTGAGCAACCTCCGCCGCCTCACCGAGAGCCCGCGCCAGCAGGAGCTGCTGGCGGCCCTGCTGCCCCGCCTGCTTCGCCAGTTGGCGGCGTCCGCCGACCCCGACATGGCGCTCAACAACCTGGAGCGGCTGGCCGCCGCCGTCCTGGACCGCGGGGGATTCTTCGGGCTGCTGGGGGAGCACCCGGAGGCGATGACCGTCGTGGTGACCCTCGCCGCCACCAGCCAGTTTCTGACCGACACCCTGATCCGCTCCCCGCAGATCCTGCCCTGGCTCCTCGACCCGACCGTGATGCGACCGCGCCCCCGGGAGGCGATGCACGAGGAGATCGCCGCCGCCGGCCGGCCGTTCCGGACCGACGAGGCGCGGGAGAACGCGCTCCGCCGGGTCAAGCGGCGCGAGCTCTGCCGGATCGGGCTGCGCGACGTGCTGGGGGACGCCGACCTGGTCACGACGACCGAGGAGCTGGCGAACCTGGCCGACGCCTGTCTCGCCCAGGCCTGGGAGATCGCGCGCGCGGGCGCCATCGCCCGCTACGGGATCGCGCGGCACGGGCCGGCCCGCACCCCGACCTCGTTCGCGGTGATCGCCCTCGGGAAGCTGGGCGGAGAGGAGCTCAACTACTCTTCCGACATCGACCTCTGCTTCGTCTACGAGGCGGAGGGAGAGAGCGACGGTCCCGAGGTCGTGCCCAACCGCATCTACTTCGCGCGGGCGGCCGAGCGGCTGCTGGCCATCCTCACCACGATGACCGAGGAGGGCGCCGTCTACCGCGTGGATCTCCGCCTCCGACCGGAGGGCGGCGGGGGGGCGCTCGCGCTCCCGCTCGACGCCTACCGGCAGTACCACGAGACCCGGGCCGCGCTGTGGGAGCGCCAGGCGCTGATCAAGGCCCGCGTCGCCGCCGGCGACGAGCGGCTCGGCCGCGCGTTCCTCGATCTGGCCCGGCGGTTCGCCTACCGGGCGGGCCTGGAGCGGGAGGCCGTCGGCGAGATCCAGGCGGTCAAGGGGCGCATCGATCGGGTGCTCCGGGCCCGCGGGCGCCAGGAGCGGCACGTCAAGCTCGGCGTCGGTGGGATCCGCGAGGTCGAGTTCCACGTCCAGGCCATCCAGCTCCTCTACGGCGCCCAGGACCCGTGGCTGCAGGAGCGGAACAGCCTGCGCGCGCTCCACCGGCTGGCCGAGCGGGGCTATCTCTCCTGGGAGGAGTCGCGCGCCCTCGCCCACGCCTACGTCTTCCTCCGCACGGTGGAGCACCGCCTCCAGATCCTCCACGCGCTCCAGACCCACACGCTCCCCGCTGACCCCGCCGAGCTGGGCAAGCTCGCCCGCCGCCTCGGCTATCCCGGCGACCTCCCGAGCGCCGCCGCCCGCTTCCTGGCCGACTACGACGCCACCCGCCGGCGCGTGCGGGCCGCGTTCGAGGGGTTCTTCGCGGCGGCGCCACCGGGCGAAGCCACCGGTCGGCTGCCGTGGGACGGCGCCGCGGTGGCCGCCGTCGGCTTCGCCGACCCCGAGCGGGCGCACCAGAACCTCCGCCTGCTCTGGGACGGCCCGCCCCTGGTGCCCGCGCCCGGCGCCGTCCGGAGCGTGCTCGCCGCGCTCCTGCCCGCGACGCTCCGCGCGCTCCGCGAGGTGCCCGATCCCGACGGCGCGCTCAATGCGCTCGAGCGCTTCGTGGCGGCGGCTGGTCCTCGGATCGCGTACCTCGCCCGGCTCGCCCGCGATCCGGCGCTGCTCGGGCGCGTCCTCACGCTCTTCGCCCGCTCCGACCGCTTCGCCCAGTCCCTGATCGCCCGCCCCGAGCTGCTCGACCAGCTGGCCGACCCCGAGAGCCTCGGCCAGCGGCGCTCGGCCAGTCGCCTGTGCGCCGCCTTCCGCGCGCTGGAGCCCACGGGCCTGGACGGACCCGACCGTCTGCGGCTCTTCAAGCACGCCGAGGAGCTTCGGATCGCCTGGCAGGACTTG
Source organism: Candidatus Methylomirabilota bacterium (assembly GCA_036001225.1). Taxonomy (GTDB): domain Bacteria; phylum Methylomirabilota; class Methylomirabilia; order Rokubacteriales; family DASRDR01; genus DASYUM01. The sequence goes on from DASYUM010000238.1 coordinate 6,813, forward strand.
GTCGGCCGTCTGCCGGCCCCGCGGGTGGCGTGGGCGATCACCGAGCTGGCCGAGGCCTGCCTCGGCCTCGCCTGGACGTGGGCGGCCGAGGCCGTGACGCGGCGCTTCGGCCCGCCGCGTGCGGACGGCGCGCCGGTCCCCGCGCTGGTGGTCGGGATGGGCAAGCTCGGCGGGCGCGAGCTGGACTACGGCTCCGATCTCGACGTCGTCGTCCTCTACGGCGCCGACGGCCAGACCACCGGCCCGGCGGTGGTCCCGGCCGCCGTCTACTTCGACCAGCTGGTCGAGCAGGTCCACGCCCTGCTGGCCGCCATCACCCGGACCGGCCAGGCCTTCCGCGTCGACCACCGACTGCGGCCGGGCGGGAAGGGGACGGCGCTCGCCCACTCCCTGGCCGCGCTCGACACCTACCTGGCCGGGGAGGCGGCCCTGTGGGAGCGCCAAGCGCTGGTGAAGGCGCGGCCGGCCCTCGGCGACCCCCGGCTCGCCCGGTGCTTTGCCAGGCTCCGGGGGGCGCGCGTGTTCGGCCCCGGCCTCGCCGACGCCGAGCGGGCCGAGATCCACCGGGTGCGGACGCGGATGGAGGTGGAACTGGGGCGCGAGGGGCCGGGGCGCCTTCACGTGAAGTTCGGCGCCGGCGGTCTGGTGGACATCGAGTTCCTCGCTCAGGTGCTCCAGCTCGCCCACGGCGCGCGCCACCGGGCCCTCCGGACCCCGGCGACCCGCCGGGCGCTCCGCCGGCTCGGCGACCACGGCTTTCTCCCGGCCGGCACGGCTCGCGCGCTGGTCGAAGCCTACGACTTCGAGAAGAGCCTGCTCCGGTCGCTGCGGCTGGCGCAGGCTCGTCCGGCCGACTGCTTGCCCACCGCCGGCCACCTGCTGGCGCGCCTCGCTCGCGAGGCCGGGCTGCCGAGTGGCCGCGCCCTCGTCGAGCGCTATCGGGCGACGGCCGAGCTGGTGCGCCGGCACTACCTGACCGTCGTGGGCGGCTCTGAGGGCTCGTGAAGCCATCGTGCGGTCTGGGGCCCGTGCCGGGGGCGGCCTCCCTCCCCCCGGTGGGTGGGGAGGGTCGGGGTGGGGGAGGTCTCGACTGATGCCCGCGAAGTTCTACCTGGTCGACGGGCCGTCGTACTTCTACCGCGCCTACCACGCGATCGGCCATCTCTCCACCTCGCGCGGCATCCCGACCAACGCCACCCTCGGGATGACCATGATGCTCTGGAAGATCCTGCGCGAAGAGCGGCCCGGTTACATGGGCGTCGCCTGGGATGCCCCCGGGCCCACCTTCCGCCACCAGCAGTTCGAGGCCTACAAGATCCAGCGCCCGGGAATGCCCAAAGACCTGGTCGACCAGATCCCGTGGATCCGCCGGTCGCTCGAGGTCCTCGGCCTTCCCGTCCTCGAGGTGCCCGGCTTCGAGGCCGACGACATCCTGGCCACCGCCGTCGCGCAGCTCGGGGAGCGGGTCGAGCTGGTCCTGGTCAGCGGCGACAAGGACACCCTCCAGCTCGTCCGGCCGGGCGTCACCGTGCTCTCCGTGCTCGGCCGGACCGGCGAGCGGATCGTCTACGACGAGGCGAAGGTGATCGAGCGGTGGGGCGTGCCCCCGGCGCGCATCCCGGACGTCCTCGGCCTCATGGGCGATTCGATCGACAACATCCCCGGCGTCCCCGGGGTCGGCGAGGTCACCGCCCAGAAGCTCATGCGCCAGTTCGGCAGCCTGGAGGCGCTGTACGAGAACCTCGCCGTGGTGACGGGGCCGAAGCTCCGGGAGACGCTCGGCCGGTACCGCGACCAGGCCTTCTTCTCGCGCCAGCTCGCCGTCCTCGACGCCGCCGTCCCCGTGCCCATCGAGCTCGAGCGCTTCCGGGTCCGCGATCCCGACTGGGAGCGGCTCCGGGCTTTCTGGAGCGAGCTCGAGTTCACCAACCTCCTCAAGCAGCTCCCCAGCCGCGCGGTGACGGTCCCCTCGGGCGAGGTCCCGCGCGTGGACGAGGCGGGCTGGCGCGAGTGGCTCACCCGGGCGGGCGACGCCCTCGCCGTGGAGCCGGTGCTGATCGGCACGCCGCCGGAGCTGCGACTGGCCGGCCTCGCCTGCTACAGTCCGAGCCCGGGCGCCTGCTACCTGCCCGACCTGCCGGCCCTCGCCGAGCGGCGGGTGGTCGGCCACGACGTGAAGGCCCTGGTGACCTGGGCGCTCGCGCGGGGGGTCCCGCTGCGCCCCGACCGGCTGGAGGACACCGCGGTCGCCGCCTATCTCCTGAACTCGGGCCGGGCCGGCTACCCGCTCGAGCAGCTCTGCCTGGAGGCCGGCGGGCCGACGGTGCCCGGCCCCCTGGCGACGCTGCTCGAGGGCAAGCCGCCGGCCGAGGCCGATCCCGCTCTGCTGGCGGCGTGGGCCGGGGCCCGGGCCCAGGCGGTGTGGCGGCTCTGGGAGTGCCAGCAGCCGCTGCTGGAGCGCGACGGGCTGACCGCGCTCTATCGGGACCTCGAGCTGCCGCTGGTGCCGGTGCTGGCCGGGCTCGAGCTGGCCGGCATCCGGGTGGCGCCCGAGCGGCTGGCCGTGCTGGCCAAGGAGCTGGAGTACCAGCTCGACGCGCTGCTCCGGGAGATCCACACCCTCGCCGGGGAAGCGGTCAACCCGAACTCGCCGAGGCAGCTCGCGGTCGTCCTCTTCGAGAAGCTGAAGCTGCCGCCCCTCAGGCGGACCAAGACCGGTTACTCCACCGACGTGGACGTCCTCGAGGAGCTGGCCCTCGGGCACCCGCTGCCCCAGAGGATCCTCGAGTACCGGCAGCTGGCCAAGCTCAAGGGTACCTACGCCGACGCGCTGCCGGGGTTGGTCCACCCCCGCACCGGGCGCATTCACACCTCGTTCAACCAGCTGGTGGCGGCGACGGGGCGGCTTTCCTGTCTTCCCGCCGGTACGCTCATCGACACGCAGCGAGGATTGGTCGGGATCGAAGACGTGCGTCCCGGAGACCTGGTCCGGACCTCAGATCGACCACGTCCCGTGCTGGCTTGGGAAGCGACCGGGCTCAAATCGGTAGTGGCACTCCATCTCTCCAACGGCATGGTTCTCCGTTGCAGCCCGGATCACAGGCTGCTCAGCAAGGGACGTTGGGTGGAGGCGGGGAGCCTCGGCGCGGGTGATCCGCTGTACATGAGTTTTCGAGACGGATTGTTCGGCTCACGTGTGGACTTCGAGGTGCAGCGAGTCGCGGCGTACATGACTCGGAGGAGCCCGACGCTGCCGTCGGAGTGGTCCGCTGGGCTGGCCGAGCTCGTCGGCTATGCCATGGCCGATGGGCACATGGCGCGCAGCAACTATAACGACAAGGCGGCTGCCCTCATCCTGGCATTCGATTGGGGCGAAGACGACCTCGTCGAGTACTTCGCGAGGATCATCGAGAGGCTGTTCGAGAAGGCGCCAACCCGGCGGGCGACGCGCAGTTGTCCGGTCCTGACAGTCGCGGGGGTTGATATCTGCGGATTGCTCGAACAACTGGGCGCCGGGGGGTCGTCGAAGACAATTCGCGTTCCGCCTTCCATTTTCTCGGCGCCGGAGCCGATCGTGGCGGCCTTCCTCCGCGGCTACTTCGAAGGAGATGGCAGCGCTTCATCGAGGCTCTCGGCGCGATCCGTATCGCGGAAGATGTTGGAAGGCGTGCATCATCTGCTGACCCTCTTCGGGATCCCGTCGTCCATCAAGGTCGGCAGTCCCGATCCGCGTGGATATGCGCCGCGTCACACACTGTATGTTCTCGGTGATCGGTCGAAGCGAGCGTTTCGCGATCGGATCAACTTCATCTCTCCGAGGAAGCGCGCGCAGCTCGAGCAGCTCCTCGTCCGGCAGTCGGTGAAGAGCCGAGCCGAGCTGCTCACGGTGACCAGCAGTGCCGACATATTGAGCATCAAGACGGATCTCTACGATGCCCATCGGGCGCCGACCGGCAAGCCGCCTCAGGCGTTGTACGTGTTCATGCACAAGTACGCCGGAGGCCGCCGAAGTACCGTGACACTACCCCGGATCGAGCAGATCGTGGGGGCCCTTGAACGACGCGGCGCCGCGATTCCATCATCGCTGGCCGACGCGGTTCGAGGGCAGCACTTCGAAGTGAGGATCACCGCGATCGAGCGCGAAGCAGCGGTGCCCATGTACGAAATTGCGGTCGAGGACAGCCACTACATCGCGGGCGGCATCATCGTACACAACTCCTCGTCGCCGAACCTCCAGAACATCCCGATCCGCAACGAGCTGGGCCGGCGAATCCGTCAAGCGTTCATCCCCGAAGACGGCTGGCGGTTCCTGGCCGCCGACTACTCGCAGATCGAGCTGCGGATCTTCGCGCATCTCTCCGGCGAGGAGGCGCTGCTGGACGCCTTCCGCCGGAACGAGGACATCCACACCCGTACCGCGGCCGAGATCCTCCACGTGGCCCCGGCCGACGTCACCCCCGAGATGCGGCGGCTGGCCAAGGTCGTGAACTTCGGCATCCTCTACGGGATCTCCGGCTTCGGGCTCGCCCAGGCCGCCAGCATCGACCGCCGCGACGCCCAGCGCTACATCGAGGCGTACTTCGCCGCGCATCCGAAGGTGCGTGCGTACATCGACCGGACGGTGGCCGAGGGCCGCGAGCGCGGCTACGTCACCACCCTGCTCGGCCGCCGGCGGTACCTGCCCGAGCTCACCGCCCGCAACCCGCAAGTGCGGGCGGCCGCCGAGCGGATGGCGTCGAACGCGCCCATCCAGGGGACCGCCTCCGACATCATCAAGCTGGCCATGGTCCGCCTGGCCGCGGTGCTGGCCGAGCGTGGGCGGCGGACGCGCATGCTGCTCCAGGTCCACGACGAGCTCTTGTTCGAGGTGCCGGAGGGCGAGCGCGAGGCGGCGCGGGCCCTGGTGCCGGAGGTCATGGAGTCGGTGATGCGGCTCGACGTGCCGCTCAAGGTGGACGTCAAGGAGGGCCGCGACTGGGCGGAAGTCTGATGGCCGACTTCCGCTACGTCGTCTGCGACGTCTTCACCGACCGCCCGCTGGCCGGGAATCAGCTTGCCGTGTTCACCGACGCCCGCGCGATTCCCGAGGGGCTGCTCCAGCCGCTGGCCCGCGAGATCAACTTCGCCGAGACCGTCTTCGTCTACCCGCCGGCCTCCGGCGGCCACGCCCGGATCCGCATCTTCACGCCGGCCAGCGAGCTGCCCTTCGCCGGCCACCCCGTCCTGGGGACCGCCTTCGTCCTGGCCGGGCCGCTCCAGCTCCCGGCCATCGTGCTCGAGACCGGGGCCGGGCCGGTCCCGGTGGCGCTCGAGCGGGACGGCCCCCGCATCGTGTTCGGCCGAATGACCCAGCCGCTGCCGTCCGTCGAGCCCTATCCGGCGCCCGCCGCGCTCCTGGCCGCGCTCGGAGTCGCGCGCTCGGAGCTCCCGGTGGAGCTCTACGTCAACGGGCCCCGGCACGTCTTCGTCGCGCTCGCGACCGACGCCGACGTGGCGCGCCTGCGACCGGACTTCGCCGCGCTGGCGCAGCTGGGCCCGGTCACCAACAACTGCTTCGCCGGCGACGGGCGACGGTGGAAGACGCGGATGTTCGCCCCGGCCCTGGGGATCGCCGAAGACCCGGCCAGCGGCTCGCCGGCCGGGCCACTGGCCTGGCACCTCGCGCGCCACGGGCGGATCGGCTTCGGCGAGGAGATCGAGATCCGTCAGGGGGCGGAGATCGGCCGGCCGAGCACGCTCTACGCCCGTGTCATGGGCTCCCGCGAGCGCCCGGAGAGGGTCGAGGTCGGCGGGTCGGCGGTGGTCGTGGCCCGCGGCGAGTTCCGGCTCGCCTGAGGCGTCAGCGCTCCCGCGTGGCGGGAGCCCGACGAGGCTCGCGCACGCGCCCGAGCAGCAGCACCAGGGCGACGAGCCCGAACGAGGCCGCGACGGCGAAGACGGTCGGGAACCCGAAGCGGTCGGCCAGCAGGCCGCCGGCCAGGGGCGTCGCGAAGCTGAGCGGCGCGAGGGCCGTGTTCGCGAGTCCGATGTAGGTCGGCCGCTCGTCCGGGTCGTCCGCCAGCTCGAGCAGGATCGTCCGGGCCGAGAGATGGATGGCGGCCAGGTGCACGCCCGAGAGCAGGAAGACCGGTCCCAGTCCCTGGACCGACGGCGCCACCAGCGCGGCGACGTTGCCCGCCGCCAGGGAGGCGACCCCCACGACGAGCACGATACGGTGCCCCACCCGGTCGGCCAGCCACCCGAGCGCGAGGTTGCCCATCATCTGGCCGGCCAGGTACAGGCTCGTGAAGACACCCACCTGCCAGTCCGGCGCCGCGTACGCGCGGAGGGCGTACACGGTGTAGAACCCGTTCCCCATCGCCCCCAGCGTCGTGACCGCGCGCGCCACCAGAAACCAGAACAGGTTGCGGTCGCGCCGCAGCAGCGCGGGGATCCGGCGGAGGTAGGCCCCCAGGGGAACCCGGGTCCGGGTCGTCGCGGCCGCCGGTTCGCGCGCGCTGGCCAGGGCGAAGTAGGAGAGCGCGAGAAACACGCTGCCGGCGAGGAAGCAGAGGCCGTAGCTCGCCGGCGGGGGGAAGGCGGCCAGGAGGTAGGCCGTCGCGGCGCTCCCCAGCAGGCCGCCGACACTCGCCAGCAGGTTCGCGGCGCCGAAGAACCGCCCCCGGAGGGTCGTCGGGATCGTCCGGGCGATGACGTCCATCCAGGCCGGGATCAGGGCGCCGCTGACGCCCGTCATCCCGAGCAGGAGGAGCAGGACGATGACGAGGGTGAGGCGCGGGGCGGGCTCGGCGACGAAGAAGGCCACCGCGGCCAGGGCCGGCAGGGACACGCGCTCCCAGATGGTGTAGCGGAGGATGAATGGCAGCTTGCGCGGCAGCGCTTCCGTATGGCGGGCCGCGAAGAGCGAGGGCATGAACCAGCCCAGCGTCATCACGGCGGGGATGGCGCCGATCACCAGGTTGGAGGCGCCCAGGTGGGCGGCGAAGGCGGGGAGGATGGTCGCCTGGGACGCGAACGACATCCCGATCAGGTAGCCGCCGTAGTCGAGCCCCAGCGCGACGAAGTTGCGCCGCGTGTGGTCGGGCCGGGTCTTGTCCGCCGCCCCCTCGGTCATGACGGGCGGCGATGCTAGCACGGACCCTGCGGTCCCCACAAACGCGCGTCTTCCCGGCACGCTTCCTGTGCCCGCCCACGGGTTTTGGGCCCGCGTGGGTGTCGCCCCCGGCACGGGCACCGCCACTTCCGGCGGCGGCATTAGGTGACTATAATTATGGTCAGGCATGCCGAGGTCGAGGACCTACGAAGTCGTCTACGATGACGAGGCTATGGACCACCTGATCGAGATCGGCCAAAGACACCACTCCCTGATTCGCCGAGAGATCGAGACCCAACTCAGGTATCAACCGAACAGGGAGACGAGGAACCGAAAGCCACTCACGCGGCCTTCACCCCTCGGTTCCGCCTGGGAGCTGCGTTGCGGACCGGACCATCGATTCCGGGTGTTCTATCGGATGGATCAGGGCCGTCGCCAAGTGCGTATCCTGGCGGTCGGCGTGAAGATTCGAGACCAGCTCTTCATCGCCGGCCAGAGGTTGAAGCTATGAGGATTGCCCCGGTTGCCGAGGTCAAGGCCCGGTTGAGTCGGTACCTGGACGTCTGCGCGGAGAGTCCGGTAGTCGTGACGAGAAACGGCCGCCCGACAGCCGTGCTGGTGGCGGTTCGCGACGAAGCCGAGCTGGAACGTCTCGTTCTCTGGCATACGCCGCGGTTTCGCGCCATCCTCGAGGCGGCGGATCGCCGGATCGAGAAAGGTGGCGGTATCAAACACGGAGAGTTCTGGAAGAGAGTGACGAAGCGTAGCAAAACGCGAAGACGACGGCGGACGAGACGGCGGGTCGAGCGGGCACCGAGTCCGGCGAGCCGCCGCGCTCGGGAATCCTGATTCCGGGGACTCTCGGCCGACCAACATCGCCCAACGTGGCGGGCAACACGCTGGTGGCCAATCGATCGCGCTCCTTCTTCCTCGTCGGCCTGACCGGCGGGCTGGCGTCGGGGAAGTCCACGGTGAGCCGGCAGCTGGCCGAGCTCGGCTGCCACGTGATCGACGCCGATATGCTGGCCCGGGCGGTGGTGGCGCCGGGGGAGCCGGCCCTCCAGACGATCGTCCAGGCGTTCGGGCGGGCGGTCCTCCGACCCGACGGCACGCTCGATCGCGCGCGGCTGGGCGCCCTGGTCTTCGCCGACGCCGAGAAGCGGAAGCGGCTCGAGGCCATCACGCACCCTGCCATCCAGGCGCGTCGGCAGGCGGCCCTGGCCGAGCTGGCGGCGGAGGGCTACGATGGCCTCGTCGTCCAGGACGCCGCTCTGTTGATCGAGGTCGGCGGCGCCGCCCACGTGGATCGGCTCGTCGTCGTCTACGCCGATCGGGCCGTGCAGCGGGAGCGGCTCATGCGGCGGGACCGCCTCGACGCGGCCGAGGCCGAGCGCCGGCTGGCGACCCAGATGCCGCTGGCCGCGAAGGCCCGCCTCGCGCACTACGTGATCGACAACTCGGACAGCCCCGAAGAGACGGCGGCCCAGGTTCGCGCGGTGCACGCGGCGCTGCTCGCCGAGCAGCGGGCGCGGCACCGGTGACGCGCGCGGACCGCCGCCGCGCCCTCGGCCAGCACTTCCTCGCGGACCCGGTCGTGGCCGAGCGGATCGTCGACGCCGTCGCCTCCACGCCGGCCGACTTGGTCTGCGAGATCGGGGCGGGGGAAGGTATCCTGACGACGTTCCTCGCCGCCCGAGCCGGCCACCTGGTCGCGCTGGAGATCGATCCGCCGCTGTACGCGCGTCTCCTTCGACTGAAGGCGGCCTGGCCCGAGCTCGACGTCCAGCTCGCCGATGCGCGGACCTTCCCGTACGAGAGCCTCCGAGAGCGGTGGCCGGCAGCCCGAGGGGTCCTCATCGTGGGCAACCTCCCCTACAGCGCCTCGAAGCCGATCCTGCTCCGCGTCTGGGAGGCCCGGGCGGCCCTCGACCAGGCCACGCTCATGCTCCAGTGGGAGGTGGCCGAGCGGCTGGTGGCCCCTCCCGGCGGCAAGGCCTACGGGATCCTCTCGGTCTTCTGGCAGACCTGGGCCGACGTGGTTCTGCTCTTTCGCGTGCCACCGACCGCATTCCGCCCGCCCCCGGCCGTCGAGTCGGCGGTGGTCCAGGCCACCTTTCGGCCCGCACCCCGGGTGCCAGTCGAAGATCCGGCCACCTTCGTCCGGGTGGTGAAGGCGGGCTTCGCCCAGCGCCGGAAGACTCTGGCCAACGCCCTGCGGGCTGGCTTTCCCCGGTTGGGCGCGGCGGGCATCGCCGCCCGGCTGGAGCGGGCGGGTCTGGACGGCCGCCGCCGGGCCGAAACGCTGAACCTTCAGGAATTCGCGCGCTTGGCTGAGTCTTTCGCTGGCCCGGAGGGCGCGTGATAGGATACCGGCAGCGATGTCGGATCCCGCCGATTCCGTCGGCGCCCCGCTGTCCGAGGACGCCATCGAACCCGCCGTCCGCGTCACCCCCCTCGGGGGCCTCGGGGAGATCGGCCTCAACATGCTCCTCCTCGAGTCGGGGGACGACCTCCTGGCCATCGACTGCGGGCTCATGTTCCCGGACGACGAGATGCTCGGGATCGACTACGTGATCCCGGACTTCTCGTACCTTCTCGCCAAGCGCACCCGGCTCCGCGGGGTCATCCTCACCCACGGCCACGAGGATCACATCGGCGCCCTGCCCTACCTGCTGCGGGACGTGGACGTCCCGGTCTACGGACCCCGCATCGCGCTCGCGCTGGCCACCGAGCGGCTGCGCGAGCACGGGCTGGCCGAGCGAGCCCGTCTGGTGCCGATCGAGCCGCGACGCCCGTTCGACCTCGGCAGCTTCCGGATCGAGCCGGTCCGGGTCACCCACTCGATCGTGGACGGCGTCGGCTACGCCATCGACACGCCGGTGGGGACCTTCCTCCACACCGGCGACTTCAAGTTCGACCCGAGCCCGATCGACGGTGAACGCTCCGACTACCATCGGCTGGCCGAGCTGGGCGAGCGGGGCGTCCTCTGCCTCATGGCCGACTCGACGAACGTCGACCGGTCCGGCGCCACGCCCTCGGAGCGGGAGGTCGGCCGGCACCTGGCCGAGCCCTTCCGGAAGGCCGGCGGGCGGATCATCATCGCGACCTTCGCGTCCCACATCCACCGGATCCAGCAGGTGCTGGATCTGTCGGCGGCGGCCGGGCGCCGGGTCGCGCTCCTCGGCCGGAGCATGGAGCAGAGCGTCCGCATCGCGGCCGAGCTGGGCTACCTCCGGGTCCCCGAGGGCACGCTGCTCCCGCTCGAGGAGCTGGCGGCGCTGCCGGCCTACCGCCAGGTGTTCCTGTCGACCGGGAGCCAGGGCGAGCCGAACTCCGCGATGGCGCTGCTGGCGGCCGAGGAGCACAAGTACGTCCAGGTCGCCGACGGGGACCTCGTCATCCTCTCGGCCCGCATCATTCCCGGCCACGAGCGCACCATCACCCGGCTCGTGAACCAGCTCCTGCGGCTGGGGGCGGAGGTGCTGTGGGAGCCGGTGGCCTTCGTCCACGTCTCCGGCCACGCCTCCCAGGAAGAGCTCCGCCTCATGCTGAACCTCGTCCGCCCGACGTCCTTCATCCCGGTCCACGGCGAGTACCGGCACCTGCTCGCGCACGGCCGGCTCGCTCGCGACGCCGGGGTCTCCGAGGACCGGGTCTTCGTGATCGAGGACGGGCAGGGCGTCGAGTTCACCAAGACGGCCGGGCGCCTGCTCAAGGGCATCCCGGTCGGGCGGGTCCTGGTGGACGGCAAAGGGATCGGGGACGTCGGCACGGTGGTGCTGCGCGACCGCCAGCTGCTGGCCCAGGACGGCATGGTCGTGGTGGCGGTGACCGTGGATCGCGGCACCGGCGAGATCATCGCCGGGCCCGAGATCGCCTCCCGAGGCTGGGTCTACGAGCGGGAGTCGGAGGCGGTCCTCGAGGAAGCCAAGACGGTCCTCCGCGAGGCGCTGGCCGCGCGGGTCGGTGAGGAGCCGATGCCGCGCGACGTCCTCCAATCGCTCCTCCGCGGCACGCTCCGGCGCTTCATCACCCAGCGCTATGACCGGAAACCGATTGTGCTCCCGATCATCCTGGAAGCCTGAGCCGTGCCGATACCCGTCGCATCCCGGCGTCCTCGGTCGTCGGCGCGCCTCAACTTCGGGTGGCGCGCCCCGAACGGCGGGGCCCCAGCCCCGCGACGTCCGGTGGCGCGCGGGCGCGGCATACGCCTCGGCGCGCTTTTCCTGGTACCGCGCCTCGGACGGCGGGGCCCCAGCCCCGCGACGTCCTGCGGCGCGCCTCCTCCCTGCGTCCTAGGGCTGCTCGGGTCTCGGCCCGGCCCTGAGCCCGTGTAGTCGATGGCGAAGGCGCGAGCCAAGACGCCCCCCAAGATCGCGCCCCACTGGGTGCGGGAGGCCGAGGGCGTCGTCGTTCTCGGGATCGCCGCCTACGCCGCGGCCGCGCTGGTCTCCTACGATCCCGCGCTCCACTGGCTCGACCAGGAAGGGCAGGTCGGGGTGGTGGGCCTCTGGATCGGCTGGGCGGTCTTCACCGCCGTCGGCTACGCCGGCTACCTGGTCCCGCTGGCGCTCGCCGGCTGGGCGCTCTCCGCGATCCTCCGCCCGACCGCGGCCGGGCGACTCTCGGCCGTGGCCGGGCTGGGCCTCGGCCTGGTCGGCCTCACCGGCCTGCTGGCGCGCGCCTCCGGGCCGAGTGGCGGCGTCTGGCTTCACCGGGGCGGCCTCGTCGGCCGCGCGGTCAGCGCGGCCCTCCGCCAGACCCTGGGCGACCTCGGCAGCGTCCTCGTCCTCCTGACCGTCCTCGCCGTCGCCGGGCTTTGCCTCACCCAGCTCTCGTATGCCGGCCTCGGACGCCGACTCGCCGGGCCGCTGGCGCGGCTGTTCCGTCGCACGCGTCCGGCCGCCACGGTGGCTCCCGTCGTGACGGGGGCCGCCCGGGCCGAGGAGCCGCCACCCCCGGCGATCGCGCTCGCCCTCGAGTCGGCCCCGCCCCGCCGGGCGGCGCCCGTCTCGGCCGCCGTCCTCGCCCCGGGGCCGACCGAGCGGCCCAAGAGCCGGGGGGGCGAGCGCGGGCTCGCCTGGCAGGAAACCTTCGACTTCGCCCGGGCCGGCCAGACCTTTCAGTTGCCGCCGATCGGGCTCCTCAAGGCCCTGCCGACGAGCGAGCGGCGGTGGACGCGCGAGGAGCTCGCCCAGAACGCGGACCTGTTGCGGAAACGGCTGGAGGAATTCGGGGTCAGCGGCCGCATCGTGCAAGTGAACCCCGGGCCCGTCATCACCGGCTACGAGTTCGAGCCCGCGCCCGGGGTCAAGGTCAACCAGGTGGTGAACCTGGCCGACGACCTGGCGTTGGCCATGAAAGCGGGCGCCGTGCGCGTCTTCGGCCCGGTGCCGGGGCGGGGCACGGTGGCGATCGAGGTCCCGAACCCCGAGCCGTCCACTGTCTACCTCCGCGAGATCCTGGTCGCCCGGGAGTTCACCGAGTCCAAGGCCCCGCTCGTCCTCGCGCTCGGCAAGGACACCATCGGCCAGCCCTACGTCGCCGACCTGGCGGCGATGCCGCACCTGTTGATCGCCGGGGCGACCGGGGCCGGCAAGTCGGCCGGCATCAACGCCATGATCTGCTCGATCCTCTACCGCTGCCCGCCCGCCGACGTGCGCTTCCTCCTCATCGACCCCAAGCGGCTGGAGCTGGGGATGTACGACGGGATCCCGCACCTGCTGGCCCCGGTGGTGACCGATCCCAAGGAGGCGGCAGCCCGGCTTCGCTGGATCGTCGGCCGGATGGACGAGCGCTACAAGCTGCTGGCCGCCAAGTCGGTCCGCAACATCGAGGGCTACAACCGCGAGGTCGCCCCCGAGGCGCGGCTCCCTTACTGGATCGTCATCGTGGACGAGCTGGCCGATCTCATGATGGTGTCGGCCGGTGAGGTGGAGACCTCGCTGGCCCGCCTGGCCCAGATCGCTCGCGCGGTCGGGATCCACTTGATGATCGCGACCCAGCGCCCCTCGGTGGACGTCATCACCGGCCTCATCAAGGCGAACTTCCCAGCGCGCATCGCCTTCCAGGTCGCCTCCAAAGTGGACTCCCGGACGATCCTCGACCAAAACGGCGCCGAGCAGCTGCTCGGCCGGGGCGACATGCTCTTCGTGCCACCCGGGTCGTCGCGGCCGGTCCGGATCCACGGGGCGTGGGTCGCCGAGGGCGAGGTGCGGGAGATCGTGGCCTTCCTCCGCAAGCAGGGGCAGGCCGTCTACGAGGAGGGGCTTCTCCAGCCGGTGAAGGAGCCGGTCGCGGGCGAGGCCACCGCGGAGGCGGAGCGGGACGAGATCTACTGGCGGGCGGTGGAGCTGGTCGTCAGCCAGCGGCAGGCCTCGATCAGCTACATCCAGCGGCGGCTCGGCCTCGGCTACCCGAAGGCGGCCCGCTTCATCGACCTCATGGAGCACGATCGGATCATCGGCCCCGGTGATGGGGCCAAGCCTCGCCAGATCCTGGTCGGGCCGGAGTATCTGGCGCGGCGCTCCGCGCCTCGCTAGATTGTCGGAGGGGGCCTCAACGGCCCCCTCCGAGGCCTCCCCCAGGATAAGGATGCGGCGGCGAAGCCGCCGCTGGGAGTGGACCATCAATCGCGCGGCGTACGGCTCTGCGTTGCGCGCGGTTATTCCGAGAGGCTCGCAGGCGCCCAGCGGAAAGAAAGAGACGCGCGACCCCGATCGGGGCCGCGCGTCGTTCTCGGTCTGAAGAGCTCGCGCTAGGACGCCCGGCGGCGCCGCTCGCGCTCGATCTCCGACTCGTAGGTCCCGAGGGGCGGCTCACCCACGCGCCGGGTCTCGACCCGCGTGTCGGTGACCACCTCCTCGCGCTCGCGCCGCCCGCTCATCGCGATCAGCGCGACGATGATCGCCACCAGCACGACCCCGAGAACCACGGCTGCGGTCGGGCTGAGGCCGAAGATCGTCGTGCGTTCGGTCCGCTCGACGCTCCCGGGAGTTTCCGGGGCCGGCGTGACGGTCGCGCCGGGCTTATCCTGCGGCGCGGGCGTCGCCGGCTGGTCCTGGGCGGTCGTTCCCGGAGCCTTGTCGCCCGGGGCCGGCAGAGTGGTTCCCGCCGGCGGGGTCGCCGGCGAGGACGACGCGGGCTGGTCGGTGGACGACTTCGGGGCGCTGCCGCTGTCCGAGCCGGGCGCGGTCGACGAGGCCCCGGGCTGGGTCTCGGACGCGGGGGGCGCGCTGGTCTGCGCCGCCACCCCCAGCGCGAGGGCCAGCGTCAGGATCAGGCTGAGCAGTACGGCTGTCCGCTTCATTGGCATGGGCCACCTCCTTCCCGCGGTGGTGCAGCAATGCGAGTGCCAGCACTCGGGTCGCAGCGGCGCACGTTTGGCGGGCACTGTTCCCGCCCTGAGGGGCCGACACCGCATTGCAGTCGTACACGATCGGCCATGCGCTGACGCTGGGCGTTCGGGCTCAGCCGACCCGCCGGGCCCCCACCCTGAGGGACGCCCCGTGAGCGTTGGCACGCGGCCGCCGTGTCGGCGACGTTGCGCACCCGGGGGCGGCGGCCGGGTTGACAGCCAGGGGTCGTCTCGGGAATGATGAAGGGGCACGTGACGGATCAGTGATGAAGCTCAGCGAGTTTCTGCGGACCAACGAGCGACGGCAGGCGTTCGGTGCCCTCACCGACGGGGACAGCGCCTGCGCGGTCGCGCAGATCTTCGAGCAGGCGTTCGGCGTGGGCGTGGATCGGGTCGGGATCACCCGGGAGAGCCAGCTCCTCCGCTCGGTGCTGCGGGCCTACCGGGTGGAGATCCCGGCGCGGCGCGAGACGTGCCGGAAGTGCCACCTGCCGTTTCAGCTCCCCGACGAGCTGTCCGGCTACCTGATCCACCTCAACGATGCCCACCTGGCGCCCAAGCACCTCATCATCGAGGCACTCGAAGAGCTGGGCCTCTGAGGCCCTCGCCGCCGCCCGGCGGCTCGGTCTCCTCGTCCTCCTCGCCGTTCCCGGGCTGGTCACGGCTGCCGGCGCGCCCCCTGCGCTCGACGAGGCCGTTCACCGTCTGGAGGCGACCTACCAGGGGATCCGCGACCTCCAGGCGAGCTTCCAGCAGGCGAGCTTCAACCGCACCCTGAACCAGACCCTGGAGGCGAAGGGGACCCTCTACCTGAAGAAGCCGGGGAAGCTGCGCTGGGAGTACACGGCGCCGACGCCGCAGGAGATCGTCTCCGACGGCAAGAAGCTCTGGGTCTACACGCCGGAGCTGAAGCAGGTCAACGTCACCGACGCTCCCAGCGCCCTGGCCGGGCCGGCGGGCAGCTTCCTCCAGGGACTCGGCCAGGTGCGCGAGCACTTCGCGGTCCGCTTCCTGAACCCGGCCCAGCCCACCGATCCCGACGGGTTGCTCGTGCTCGACCTCACCCCCAAGCGGTCGGAGCCCATGCTGGCCCGGCTCGTGCTCTCGGTGGACCGGACGAGCGGGCTGGTCCGCAAGGCCGTCGTCTACGACGAGCTGGGAAACACGGTCACGGTGCGCTTCCTCGACATGAAGGTGAACCCCGGCCTGGCCGACAAGCTGTTCGTGTTCACGCCGCCGCCGGGCGTGGCGGTGATCAAGCAATAATGGCGAAGGGCGACAACTCGTTCGACGTGGCCTGCAAGGTGGACCCTCAGGCGGTGGCCGACGCGGTCCACCAGACGAGCCGCGAGATCCAGACCCGCTACGACCTCAAGCAGACCAAGAGCCAGGTGAGCGTCGACAAGGACGCCATCACCGTCCTCGCCGACAACGACTACGTTCTCCGGCAGGTCATCGACCTGCTCCAGTCGAAGCTCCACCGCCGCGGCGTGCCGCTCAAGGCGCTCGACTACGGCAAGGTGGAGGCGGCATCCGGAGGCGCCGCCCGCCAGCGGATCGCCATCCAGCAGGGAATCCCGATGGAGAAAGCCAAGGAGATCGTCCGGCTCATCAAGGACACCAAGCTCAGGGTCCAGGCCCAGATCATGGACGATCAGGTCCGCGTCTTCGGCAAGAACAAGGACGACCTCCAGGCGGTGATCAAGCTGCTCCGCGAGCGGGACCTGGGGATCGAGACCCAGTTCACCAACTACCGCTCGGAGTGACCGGGCCGATACCCGTCGCATCTCGGCGTCCTCGGCCCTCGGGACGCCTCATTTCGGGACCGCGCCCCCCGGACGGCGGGGCCCCAGCCCCGCGACGTCCGGCGGCGCGCATACCTGCGTCCCAGGGCTGCTCGGGTCTCGGCCCGGCGCCAC
>DASYUM010000239.1:0-7733 GCA_036001225.1 Candidatus Methylomirabilota bacterium
GAGCGCCTGGCGCTCGTCGAAGAACCCGAGCGCGTAGATCTCCCGGATCCGCCCGGCTCGATCGATGAGGTAGAGCCGGGCCGGGTGGTCGATGGCGCCCCCCGCCGCCGGCCGGCGCCACTCGTCGTAGGCGCTCAGCATCGGCTCGAGGGCGGCGGCCTCGGCCCGGAGAAACTGCCAGCCTCCGAGCTCGGCCCCGAACCGTCGCGCGTAATCGAGCAGGACGCCGCCGGTATCCCGCTCGGGATCGACGGTGACGGTCAGGAGCCGGACGCTCTCGGCGCCGCGCGGTCCCAGCCGCTTCTGCAATCGGGCCATCCGCGCGGTCAGCAGCGGGCAGGCGTCGGTGCAGCGGGTGTAGATGAAGCTCAGCAGGACGACGCGGCCGCGCAGGTCCGCCAACCGCACCGGCCGGCCCCCGGTGTCGAGCAGGCTGAAGTCGGGCGCCGGCTTGATGACCGGCAGCGGCGGCGCGGCGCTGAGCGTGGTGTCCCGCGCCGGCGCGCCCGGCCGCGCCCCCTGGTGGGCGGCGGCCGGCGCCGCCGCCATTAGGCAGACCGCGAGGACGATCGAGCGGGTCGCCGGCACCTCAGTTCAGCAGCATGTCGTGGGCCCGCGCCGTCCCGGTGGGGAGCTTGGTGAAGTCCACGTCGAAGAACGGGTCCATCTTGAGCCGGCCGTCGGGGCTGATGTGGGCGAGCCGAATCCAGAAGTTCCCCGAGTAGTCCATGGTCGAGAGGAGCGAGTTGCTGATGTACATCCGCTTGCCGTCGCCGGAGACGTGCATCATGTTGGGCGACACACCCGGCACCACCGTGTCGTGGAGCCGGGGCTTGTCGGGCTTGGAGACGTCCCAGGCCTGGATCTCGCTCCGCATGAAGCAGGAGACGTAGAGGTAGCGGCCGTCGGGGGACTGGCGGAGGTCACCCGGCAAGCACCCCTTGCCCAGATCGGCCACCTTCTTGGTGGTGAAGCTCCCGTCCTTGCCCTGGCTGAAGAACCAGATGGAGTCGCCGAGCGCGGAGTTGGTCCAGCCGTGGGCCGCCCCCGGCTTGAGGCTCCAGCGCACCTCCAGCGGGATGGGGTCGGTCGTGAGCGTCTGCAGGACCTTGCGCTCCTTCAGGTCCCACACCAGCAGCGTGTTGCCGCCGTCCTTCATGTCCCACTGGGCGAGCGGCTTCCGGTAGTTGCGGAGGACGGTGAAGCTCGAGCTGACCATGCGGTTGATTTCCGGCTTCACCGCCACGTCGTACTGGTAGGGGCCGGCGGCCGGGTTCTTCCACGCCCGGATGAACTGGCCGTCGTTCGTGAACTCGGCGAAGCCCCCGGGCGGGTTGCCGTCGGCCGAGGAGAGGAACGTGAGGAGCATCCGGCCGGGCAGCGCGTAGTAGGTGTGGGGGCCGTGGAGGCCCGTCTGCGCAGTGATGTCGTCGATCGTCTTGACGATCCTGGGCTTGGCCGGATCGGTCGCGACATCGATGATGAAGAGCTGCTTGCCGAACAGGCTCCCCGCCCAGATCTTGGTCCGGTCGTCGTTGAACCCCATGTGGTGCGGCTCGTTCCCCGCCGAGCCGAGATCCATGGTGCCGAGCAGCCGGCCGTAGCTCGGCGAGGCGAGGTTCACGTCGATCACGGCCAGGAAGTCGTTGTCCTTGGCGTCGGCGTCCACCGAGAACACGTAGAGGTACTTCTCGGGGCCGGCCAGGCGCTTGACGTAAGGGGAGAGGCAGGTTTCGGCGAGGACGGCCCCCGCCGTCAGCAGGACGGTGAGCAGACAGGCGAGACGCACCCAGTGCTTCATCGAAATCCTCCCTTCAGCGACGGTCCTCTCCGCCAGAACCAAGCCCCGTCGGGCGATGCGAACAACGATACAACCCCCCGGCGCGGTCCGCCATCCCCCCTTTCCGGGCCGCTCTCGGCCCGGTTGACCGGGGGGGCTTCTCAGGCCATCCTCGCCCTGCGGTCGGACGGCGCCGGTATGAACGAACGGATCGGGGAGCTGTGGCTCGAGCGGCGGGCGCCGGCGGCGCCGCGCTTCCGAGCGCGCCTCCTGCTCGTCCACGGGATGTGGGGCGGGAGCTGGTACTGGACGAACTACCTCCGTCGCTTTGCCGAGGCGGGCTGGGAGGCTTGGGCGGTGAACCTCCGCGGCCACCACGGCAGCCACCCGAGCGTCGAGGTCGGCGGGGTCGGCGTGCGCGACTACGTCGCCGACGTCCTCGCCTGCGTGGCCCACATCGGCGACGTCGTCGTCGTCGGCCACAGCCTGGGCGGGCTCGTCGCCCAGCAGGTCGCCGCCGAGACGCCGCTGCGCGCCGCCGTGTTCCTCGCCAGCGCCGCCCCGCGCGGGATCGTCGTCCTGCGCTGGGCCGTGCTCGCCCGGCTGGTGCGCTACGCGGGCCCGATCTTCCGCGGTCGCCCGTTTCTCCCGTCCCCGGCCGACGCCGACGCCCTCCTCTTCAACAACCTGGCGGCCGACCTCCGCCGCGACGCCTACGCCCGCCTCGTTCCCGAATCCGGTCGGGCCGCCCGCGAGCTGGCCCTCGGGCTCGTCGCGGTGGACGCCGCGCGCGTCCGGTGTCCCACCCTGGTGGTGGGCGGCCGCCTCGACGCCATGACCCCGGCCGCGGTCCAGCGGAGGATCGCCGCCAAGTACGGCGCCGAGTACCGGGAGTGGCCGGGCCACGCCCACATGCCGATGCTGGAAGCTGGCTGGGAGGCCGGCGCCGGCGAGCTGCTGGGCTGGCTGGCCAAGGTGGGGGCCTGAGGCTATACTGGCCGAGCCCAGTGCCCGGGCCGCTACCTGTCGTCCCGGGCCGTCCTCGGGCCGGCTCTTTCGGGTTCGCGCGCCTCGGACGGCGGGGCCCCCGCCCCGCGCCGTCCGGCGGCGCGCATTCCTGCGTCCTACCGGTGCTCGGGTCTCGCCCCGGTGGGGGAGGCAAGCCATGGCCACCCTGATCGTCCACAACCCGGTCGCCCGTACCGTCGAGCACTCGGTCAAGCCGGCGGCGCGGCTCCACCAGCTCGACGGCGCCACCATCGGACTCTACTGGAATATGAAGGCCGGTGGCGACGCCGCCCTCGACCGGGTCGAGCAGCGCCTCGGCGAGCGCTATCCGGGCCTGCGCTTCCGGCGGTACACCGGCTCGGTCGGCTGGCTCATGCGCCACTGCACGACGGAGGACGCCGATCGCATCGCCGCCGAGGTCCACGCCGTCGTCGGTACCACGAACGACTGAGGCTCCTGCACGTCGTGGGGGACCCACGACATGGTGGAGCTGGAGCGGCGGGGCGTGCCGACCGTGATCTTCACCGCCCAGGCCTTCGTCCACGACGCCGAGCGGAGCGCGGCCAGCTTCGGCCTCCCCGGTCTCCCGCTGGCGGTAGTGCCGCTGCCGTTCACCAACCAGCGCCCGGAGGCCGTCCACCGGATGGTGGACGCTGCCATCGACCAGGTCGTGGCCGGCCTCACCCACGCCGTGGAGGCGCCCGCGACCGAAGCCGCCCCCGCCCTCGACGAGCGACTCGTCTACGAGGGCGACGATGCGCTGGAGGCCTGGGAGCGGATGAACGCGGAGTTCCTCCGCCGGGGCTGGAGCGATGGCTTCCCGCTGATGCCGCCCACGCCCCGCGCCGTCGACGCGATGCTGGCCGGGACGACCCGCGAGCCCGAGGAGGTGGTGGCGACACTCGAGCCCGGCTTCGGCCTCGCCACGGTCGAGAAGCTCGCCATCAACGCGGTGATGGCCGGTGGCCGGCCCGACGCGTTGCCGCTCCTGATGGCGGCGGTGCGCTGCCTGGCGGCGCCCAAGATGTACCTCCGCAACAAAGCCATGTCCACGGGACCGCACGCCCCGCTCGTCCTCGTCAACGGTCCCCGGGGCCGGGCCGCCGGCCTCAACGCCGGGATGTGCGCCCTCGGCCCCGGGGCGCCGTCGGCCGTCAACACCGCGCTCGGCCGGGCCGTGCGCCTCGTCATGATGAATGTCGGCCACACCTACGTGGGCGTCTCCGACATGGACACCATCGGCTCGCCGCTCAAGTACAGCCTGGCCTGCGCCGAGAACGAGGCCGAGAGCCCCTGGGAGCCCTACCACGTGACCGTCGGGTATCCGAAGGAGGCCAGCACCGTCACCGTCCAGTTCGTCTACGGGATCTGCGAGCTGCACGACTTCCGGAGCACGACGCCCGAGGGGCTGGTCGAAGTCTTCGCCACCGCCGCCACCAACGTCGCCCAGGTCGGTACCGGGCTCTGGCTCATCGGCCGGCGCGCCGATCCCCGCTACAAGACCGAGGAGAAGGAGCACAACACGCTCCTCGTCTGCCCCGAGCACGCCCAGATCTTCGCGCGCGCCGGCTGGGGACGGGCGGAGATTCAGGAGGCGCTCCATCGTCGAGCCCGCCTGCCGTTCCGGACGCTCATGCTGAACAAGGAGCCCAAGGCCTTCCGGAGGGCCCACCCCGAGCTGGCCTGGCTCGACGACCATCCGGATCTGCCGCTCCCGATCGTCGAGGAGCCGGGCTGCTTCGACATCGCGGTGGTCGGCGGGGCCGCGGGCCGGGGCGCCTACTTCTACGGCGCCGGCGAGCCGGTCACCATGCCGGTCGAAGACTGACGGCCGCCCGGAGGTCAGGCGGCATGGTGGAGCGGCGCAAGCCCCGACGTCCTCCCCCCCGTAAGCCTCCGCGCCCGGCCGGCGAGGTCGCGCGCCTGCGCCGCGAGCTGGCCGACGCGCTCGAGCAGCAGACGGCTGCTGCGGAGATCTTGCGGGTGATCTCCGCGTCCCCGAGCGATCCGCAGCCGGTCTTTGACACGATCGCTCGCGCCGCCCGACGGCTGTGTGACGGTTCCGGCAGCGGGGTCGTTCTGCTTGACGGTGATCAGCTTCGCTCGGTCGCCCTCGACAACATGAGTTCGGAAGGGCAGGAGGCCTTTCGCCACTTCTATCCGCGGCCTTTGAGCGACACATTGTCTATTGGCCGCGCGATTCTCCACCGAGCCGTCGACCACGTCGTCCACGACACGCAGGCTGCGATTCCCCCCGAGGTACGTGAGTTCCGGAGAGCGGCGGGGATCCGCTCGCAGCTCTCGGTCCCGATCCTTCGGGACGGCGTGGCGATCGGCGCCATCGGAGTCGCTCGTCGGGAGCCCGAGCCCTTCACCGAACGGCAGATCGCCCTGCTCCAGACCTTTGCCGACCAGGCGGTCATCGCCATCGAGAACGTCCGGCTGTTCCAGGAGCTGCAGACCCGCAACCGCGAGCTGACCGAGGCCCTGGAGCAGCAGACGGCGACCGGCGAGATCCTGAGGGTGATCGCAAGCTCCCCGACCGACATTCAACCGATATTCGACGCCATCGCCAGGAATGCCGTGCGCCTCTGTGAGGCGTTGTTCTGTGCCGTCTTCCGCTTCGACGGCGAGCTCATCCACTTCGTCGCGCACCACAACTTCCCGCCGGACGCCATGGGCGCGTTCCAGCGGGCATATCCCCGGCGTCCCGACCGGGAGACCCTGGCGGCCCGGGCGGTGCTGGAATGCGCGGTTGTGCATGTGCCGGACGTCTTGGCCGACCGGACGATGTCCCCAGCGATCCTGGATATGGCCCGAGCGTTGGGATATCGGAGCGGTGTGGTGGTGCCGATGCTTCGGGAGGGACGCCCGATCGGGGCCATCTCGGTGGCGCGGATCGGTCCCGACCAGGAGCCGCGGCCGTTCGCCGACCGGCAGATCGCGCTGCTTCGGAC
Source organism: Candidatus Methylomirabilota bacterium (assembly GCA_036001225.1). Classification (GTDB taxonomy): domain Bacteria; phylum Methylomirabilota; class Methylomirabilia; order Rokubacteriales; family DASRDR01; genus DASYUM01. The sequence continues at coordinate 5,746 of DASYUM010000239.1, forward strand.
TTTCGCCGACCAGGCCGTGATTGCGATCGAGAACGTCCGGCTGTTCCAGGAGCTGCAGGCGCGCAACCGCGAGCTGGTTCAGGCCCTCGACCGGGAGACCGCCACCGGGCAGATCCTCCGCGTGATCAACAGCTCACCGACCAGCGTGGCGCCGGTCTTCGACGCGATCCTCGACCACGGCCTCCGGCTCTGCCAGGCGGACGTGGGGTTGCTCTTCCTAGTCGAAGGCGAGACGGTGCGGCTGGTGGCCGACCGGGGGGCGCCAGCGGCGTTCGTCGAGCCGCGACGGGCAGGGCATCGAACCGGACCGCACACCGGCCTCGGCCGGGCCCTGCGCGAGCGCCGGCCGGTTCACATCGAAGACATGTTGGCCGACCGCGCGTACGCCGAGCGCGACCCGACCCGGCTGCAGACCCTGGAGCTCCTGGGAGCCCGCACCGGTGTCTGGGTTCCGATGCTCAAGGAGGACAAGGCGATCGGAGTGCTCGTCACTTGGCGGCGCCAGGTCCGCTCCTTCACTGAGGCCCAGATCGACGTCCTGACGACCTTCGCCAACCAGGCCGTCATCGCGCTGGAGAACGTCCGGCTATTCCAGGAGCTGCAGGCGAAGAACCGCGACCTGACCGAGGCCCTCGAGCAGCAGACGGCCACGGGTGAAGTGCTCAAGGTCATCAGCCGTTCGACGTTCGATCTCCAGCCGGTGCTGGAAACGTTGATCGAAAATGCGACACGGCTGTGCGGAGCCCATCAGGGCTTCATCTTTCGGCAGGACGGAGAGGTGTTCCGGGCCGCCGTCGGCTATAACGCTCCGCCCGAGCTGGTGGCATTTCTGGAACGAAATCCGGTTCGCCCCGGACGAGGGAGGCTCGCCGGACGGGTGCTACTGGAGCGGCGTACCGTCCATATTCCCGATGCTCTCGCCGACCCCGACTACCAGAACCCGGAAGGACAGAGGCTAGGCGGCTACCGAACGATGCTCGGCGTTCCCATGCTTCGAGAGGGCGCGCTCATCGGAGTCATTGCGATATGGAAGCAGGAAATGAGGCCCTTCACCGACAAGCAGGTCGAGCTGGTCGAAACGTTCGCCGACCAGGCCGTGATCGCCATCGAGAACGTGCGGCTGCTCCAGGAGCTGCAGGCGCGCAACCGCGAGCTCACCGAAGCGCTCGAGCAGCAGACGGCGACCAGCGAAGTCCTGAAGGTGATCAGCCGCTCGACCTTCGACCTTCAGCCCGTGCTGGAAGCGCTTGTCGAGAACGCGACGAGGCTCTGTGGTGCCGACCGGGGCGCCATCGCCAGACCGGACGGTGACCTGTATCGCGTCGCGGTCGTCTACGGTGCCTCACCCGAGTACAAAGAGTTCCTGGAGCGAAATCCACCCCGACTCGGGAGAGGGAGCGTTACCGGACGGGTCGCCCTCGAGCGGAGGACCGTTCACATCGAGGACGTCCTGGAGGACCCCGAGTACCAGTGGACCGAGGCCCAAAGGGTCGGAAGTTTCCGCACGGTGTTGGGGGTGCCTATGCTCAGAGAAGGCACCCCCATTGGCGTCTTCATCATCTGGCGCGACGAGGTTCGGCCGTTCACCGACAAGCAGGTCGAGCTGGTTACGACCTTCGCTGACCAGGCGGTGATCGCGATCGAGAACGTGAGGCTGTTCCAGGAGCTGCAGGCGCGGACGCGCGAGCTGGCACGCTCGGTGGATGAGCTCAAAGCCCTCGGCGAGGTCGGCCAAGCGGTCAGCTCGACCCTCGAGCTGGAGACGGTACTGAGCACGATCGTGGGCCGCGCCGTCGAGCTGTCGGGCACGGAAGGCGGCGCCATCTACGAGTTCGACGAGGCAGCCCAGGAGTTCCAGCTCCGGGCGACGCATGGCATGAGCCAGGAGCTGATCGAGGCGGTGCGGGAAGCACGCATCCGGGCGGGCGAGACCGCCGTCGGCCGGGCGGTCGCCAGCCGCCAGCCGCTCCAGCTCCCCGACATCATGG
>DASYUM010000240.1:0-5700 GCA_036001225.1 Candidatus Methylomirabilota bacterium
GAAGCCCATCGTCCACGGGAAGTTCTTGGGGTCGTTACACTTCGTGGCACCGGTCGCCACGAACAGATGCGGCACCTTCTACGCGTTGACGTACTTGTGGATGGCGCTGTTGGTGGGCGTGCCGAGGGTCTGGAAGAGCAGCAGGACCTGGTCCTGCTCGACGAGCCGGCGCACCATCTCGACCGCCTTGGGCGGGCTGTAGCTGTCGTCGTAGGTGATGTAGTTGACCTTGCGGCCGTTGATTCCGCCTTCGGCGTTGACCTTCGTGAAGTAGGCGCCGATCGCCTTGCCAATGGTGCCGTAGGCGGAGGCGGGGCCGCTGTAGGGGTTGGTGTTGCCGACCTTGATCTCGGTCGGGGCCTGGGCGGCGGCCGGCGCGGTCAGCGCGAGCGCCACCATCCCGGCGAGCGCGAGCACGAGGCTTCTTCTCATGGGGACCTCCTGTTTGGGCGAGTGAGCCGGCGCCAGAGGAGCCGGAGGGAGCCGGCGATCCCTCGCGGCATCGCGTACATGAAGACGATGAGAAAGACGCCGTAGATGGCCCAGGGGGCCGCCTTGGAGATGTCCTGGGCCCAGTTGGGCACGAACTGGATGAAGAGGGCCCCGAAGATGGCGCCGGAGATCGAGGCCAGCCCGCCGATCACGATCCCGACCAGGAAGGTGATGGAGAGGAAGACGTTGAACGCGTCGGGGGCGACGAAGGCGATCGCGAGCGCGGAGAGCGCCCCCGCCACCCCGGTGTAGGCGGCGCTCACCCCGAAGGTGAGCGACTTGTAGAGGGCGCTGTTGATGCCCATGGCCTCGGCCGCGATCGGGTTGTCCCGGATGGCGACCAGGGCGCGGCCGGTGCGGCCGCGGAGGAGGTTCCAGGCCAGGACGACCAGGGCGAGGAGCACGGCCAGGCTGACGAGATACAGCCACTGGTCGGCGGTCAGCGGGAGCCCGAGCGGGGCCGCCGGCTTGCTGAGGACGATCCCCTGCGAGCCCCCGGTCCAGTGCTCGAAGTACTTGAGGATCTGGGGGACGGCCAGGGCGAGCGCGAAGGTGGCCAGCGCGAGGTAGAGGCCTTCCAGACGGAGGGCCGGGATGCCGAAGAGGAAGCCCACCACCAGGCACAGGAGGGCGGCGGCGGGGATCGTCCAGCCGTAGGGGATCGACCACCGGTCGATCATGACGGCCGCCGTGTAGGCGCCGACGGCGTAGAAGGCGCCGTGGCCGAGCGAGATCTGGCCGTTGTAGCCGGTCAGGATGTTGAGCCCGAGGAGCGCCATCGCGTAGATGAAGACCTGGGTGAACTGGAAGAGGCGGAAGTCGCTCAGCGTGAACGGCAGCACGCCGGCCACCACCAGCACGGCCAGCCAGCCGGCCAGGGTCCACCGCCACGGCGCCACCCGGGCCCAGCGGATCTCGGCCGCCCGCGCGACGGCCGGCGTGGAGACGTGATCGGCCACGGGGCTACACCCGGTGGACGACCGCGCGGCCGAACAGCCCGCTGGGCTTCACCAGCAGCACGACCAGGATGAGCGCCAGGGCGACGGTGAGCTTCAGCTCGGTGCCGATGAACCACACGTACGTCCCCACCAGGTTCTCGATCACGCCGACCAGCAGTCCGCCCAGCACCGCCCCGCACGGGCTCGTGAAACCGCCGAGGGTGGCCGAGGCGAAGGCGTAGATGAGGATGCCGCTCATCATGTTGGGGTCGAGGAAGACCTTGGGCGCGACCATGAGCCCGGCCACCGCGCCCACCAGCGCGGCCAGCCCCCAGCCGAGGGCCAGCATCCAGCCGACCCGCACGCCGCACAGGCGGCTGGAGACCGGGTTCTGGGCGGCGGCTCGCATGGCCAGTCCGAGCGGGGTGTGGCGGAAGAACACGTAGAGGAGGGCGAGGACGACCAGGGTCACGCCGATGGCGCCCACGTCGTGGGCCCCGAAGACGACGGCGCCGAGGGTGATCGGCCGCTCGGGGAACGGACTCGGAAACGGCTTCTGGATGTAGCTGTAGATCCAGCCGGCCAGGCTGTTGAAGATGACCAGGAGGCCGATGCACACGATGACGATGGCCAGGATGGGCGCGTTCTCGACCGGGCGGATGACGAGCCGCTCGATCAGCAGCCCGCCGACGAAGGCGATCGCCAGCGTGCCGGCGAAGGCCAGCCAGTAAGGGAGGCCGGCCTGGAGCATCGACCAGGCGAGGTAGGTGCTGAACATCGCCATCTCGCCCTGGGCGAAGTTCACGACATCGGTCGCCTGGTAGATCATCACCAGCGCCAGGGCCAGGCTGCCGTAGATGCCGCCGGTGGCCAGTCCCGACACGACCTGCTGGAGGAAGGTGTCCATCGGCGGGCGTCAATACCCGAGATACGAGCGACGGATGGCGTCGTCCTCCCGCATGACGGCCGACGGGCCGGACCTGATGACCCGCCCGGTCTCCAGGAGGTACGCGTAATCGGCCAGGTCGAGGGCGAGGGCCGCGTTCTGCTCGACCAGGAGGACGCTGGCCCGCTCCTCCTGGTTGATGGCCCGCACGATCCGGAGGATCTCCCGCACGATCATGGGGGCCAGCCCCAGCGACGGCTCGTCGAGGAGGAGCAGGCGCGGGCGCAGCATCAGGGCGCGGGCGAGGGCGAGCATCTGCTGCTCGCCGCCCGAGAGCGTGCCGGCCACCTGCCGCCGCCGCTCGCGGAGAACCGGGAAGTAGCCGTAGACGCGGTCGAGGTCGGCGCCCCGCGGCGCGCGGTCCCGCCGGCAGTAGGCGCCCAGCCGGAGGTTCTCCTCCACCGTTAGCTGGACGAAGGTCCCCCGGCCTTCGGGGACGTGGGCGATGCCGAGCCGCACGATGTCCTCGGTGGCCTGGCCGTCGATCCGCCGGCCATCGAAGCGGATCACCCCGGCTGTGCGGACCATGCCGCAGACGGCGCGGAGGGTGGTCGTCTTGCCGGCGCCATTGGCGCCCAGGATCGTGGTGATGCCGCCCACCTCGACCGTGAAGCCCACGCCGTGGAGGACCTTGGTCCACCCGTAGCGGGCTTCCACGCGCTCGGCCTCCAGGAGCGCGGGCATCAGGCGGCCGCGCCCAGGTACAGTCGGAGGGGGGCTGCGCCCCCCTCCGAGACCCGGCGTTGCGGGGGCAAAGCCCGCGCGCGGAGCGCTTCGGCCCCGAGCGTGGCGGCCGACCCGGGATCGTCGGCGTGGCCTGGAAGCCGACACGGAGGCGGTCCCATAACGACGCGCATCAGGCGGCCGCGCCCAGGTAGGCCCGGACCACTTCGGGGTCGCGCTGCACCTCGGCCGGGGTGCCCTCGGCGATCTTCCGACCGAAGTTGAGCACGACGACCCGATCGGAGACCTGCATGACCAGCCCCATGTGGTGCTCGACCAGCAGGACGGTGACCCGGCGGTCGTCGCGGATGGCCCGGATCAGGTGGGCGAGCACGCCGACCTCCTCGTGGTTCAGTCCGCTGGCCGGCTCGTCGAGGAGGAGGAGCGTCGGCCGGCTGGCCAGCGCTCGGGCCAGCTCGACGCGCTTGAGGGTGCCGTAGGGCAGCCCGGCGGCCGGATGGTTGGCGACGGCGGCGAGGTCGAGGAAGGCGATCAGCTCCCGGGCGAGCTGCCGGAGCGCGCGCTCTTCCTGGGCGACCCACGGCAGGCAGAGCGCGTTGGAGAGGAAATCGCTGCGGGTGCCGCCGTGGGCGCCGACCATCACGTTCTGGAGCACGGTCAGGGTGGGAAAGAGCGCCAGGTTCTGGAACGTGCGGCCGATCCCGAGGGCGGCGATCCGGTGGGGAGGCAGCTCGAGCAGCGGCTGACCCCGGAAGCGGATCTCCCCGCGATCGGGCGTGTAGAGGCGGCTCAGGCAGTTGAACAGCGTCGTCTTGCCGGCGCCGTTGGGGCCGATGAGGCCGACGATCCGTCCGGCGTCCATCTCGAACGAGACGCCGTCGAGCGCGACGATGCCGCCGAAACGCATCGTCACCTCGGAGACCGCCAGGAGCGTCATCCCGCTCCCGCTCCCTCCCCCGGAGGGAGCGGATGAATCCGTCGCTGCGTACTCACTGGGTCCGCAGGCGGGGGTCGAGGGCGTCGCGGAGCGAGTCGCCGAAGAGGTTGAAGGCGAAGACGGCCAGGCTGATGGCCAGCCCGGGGAAGATCGCCATCCAGGGGGCCGCCTCGGCGAACTGGACGGCGGCCCCGCGGAGCATGAGCCCCCAGGCCGGCGTCGGCTCGGCCACCCCGAGGCCGAGGAACGACAGCGAGGCTTCGAGCAGGATGGCCTGCCCGAGGTAGGCGGTGAGCATGATGAGGTAGGGGGCCATCACGTTGGGGAGCATGTGGCGGAGGATGATCCGCCGGTGGCGGAAGCCGGCGGCCCGGGCGGCGTCCACGTAGGGCATCTCGCGGATGGCGAGCGCGCTCGAGCGCGCGACCAGCGCCGCCCGCGGGATCATGGGAATCGTGATGGCCAGGATCACGTTGACGATGCCCGTCCCGAGGATGGAGACGACGGCCAGGGCCAGGATGATCAGCGGGAAGGCGAGGAAGATGTCCATGACCCGCTGGAGCAAGAGGTCCACCCGCCCGCCGAAGTAGGCGCTGGTCACGCCCAGGACCGCGCCCAGGGTGGCGCCGAAGAAGGCGCAGGCGAAGCCGACCAGCATCGCGGTGCGCGAGCCGTAGACGATGCGGGCGAGGACGTCGCGGCCGAAGGCGTCGGTGCCGAGCCAGTGGGCGCGGGTCGGCGCCGCCAGCATGGCCCCGTAGTCGGTGGTGATGGGATCATAGGGCGCCAGGACGTCGGCGCCCAGCGCGACCACCAGGTTGAGGACGACGATGGCGGCCCCGATGGCCCCCAGCGGCCGGGCCCGGGTGAACTCGAGGGCGGCGTGCCACCACCGCCGGCGCTCCTCGACGGCCGGGATCTCGGCGACGGAGTCGATTGGCCGGCCGATGGCCATTATCTGAAGCGAATCCGCGGATCGATCCAGGCGTAGGTCAGATCGACCAGGAAGTTCACGAAGATGAACACGAAGGCCACGAGCATCACCAGGGCCTGGACGAGCGTGTAGTCGCGGTGGGCGACGGCCTCCACGAACAGCATGCCGAGCCCGTTCAGGTTGAAGACCTGCTCGGTGACGACCAGCCCGCCCATCAGGAACGCGAACTCGAGGGCGATCACGGTCAGGACCGGCAGCATCGCGTTCTTGAGCGCGTGCCGGGACAGGATCAGCTTCTCCCACACCCCCTTGGCCCGGGCGGTGCGGATGTAGTCCTCGCGGAGGACCTCCAGCATGGCCGAGCGGGTCATGCGGGTCGCCACCGCCGAGTAGCGGTAGCCGACGGCGAGGGCCGGCCACACGAGCTGGGCGAGGTTCTGCCAGGGGTCGACCCAGAACGGCGTGTAGACCATGGGAGGCAGCCAGTGGAAGAGGATGAGGAGCGCGAGGATGAACAGGATGCCGAGCCAGAACGACGGCGTGGCCAGCCCGGCGATGGAGAAGATCCGGACCGCGTAGTCCACCCACGTATCCTGCCGGAGCGCGGCCAGCACACCGAGCGGGATGGCCAAGAGGATCGCGATGATGGTGGCCATCACCGCCAGCTGGAGGCTCAGCGCGAAGCGCAGCCGGATCTCCTCCAGGATGGGGGCCCCCGTCCACATGGAGGTGCCGAAGTTGAAGCGGAGGAGGCCCCCCATCCACTCGG
>DASYUM010000241.1:0-14928 GCA_036001225.1 Candidatus Methylomirabilota bacterium
GGGGCCGGGCGGTGGCGGGCCCGGCGGTGGCGGATCCGGTGGGGGGCCGGGCGGTGGCGGCCCGGGTGGTGGCGGGGCCGGCGGGGGGGGCCCGGGCGGTGGCGGATCTGGTGGCGGCCCGGGTGGTGGCGGGCCCGGCGGTGGCGGAGCCGGCGGCGGGCCAGGCGGTGGCGAGCCCGGTGGTGGCGGGCCCGGTGGTGGCGGGGCCGGCGGGGGGCCGGGCGGTGGCGGGCTCGGCCCCGCGAGCGTCGGTCGCGGCGGGCGGGACGATGCCGGACGCGGAGGCGGCAGCCCGGCGCCGGCCACCGACGCATCGGGCGGAGCCCCGGGCCCGGGCGCCGGTGGCGCGCCCGATTCTCCGCACTCGGGCCGCTCAGACCTGGATCCCGGCGACGCGGCCCGCGCCGCGGCAGCGGCCGCCCGCGACGCCGCGACGGCCGCTGCGGAAGCGGCGCGCGCCGCCGGCCAGGCGGCGGTCGAGGTCGGACCCGCTCAGCGTGACCTCGCCCGGGCGATCGCCGACGCCGCCCGCGGGGCGGCCCACAGCGCGGCCACGGCCGCCCGCGATGCCGCGCGGGCCGCCGACGAAGCCGCCCGCGCGGCCGAGCAAGCGGCCTCAGGGCGCGCCCCCGATGCGCGCGCCGCGGCCAACCGGGCGGCCGAGGCCGCCCGCACCGCCGCCGCCCGCGCGCGGGAGGCGGCCGAGGAGGCGGCCGACCGGCCGGAGCGGCAGCGTGGCCGCCCCTAGCCCGGGGGCGCGGCCGTACCTCGTCGCGCTGGGGCTGGTCTTGCTCGTCACCGCCGCCACTGTGCGGCTGGCCCACGCCCAGGGCGTCGTGGAGGGCATTCGGCGCGGCATCCGCTCCCAGGCGGCCTTCACTCAGGGGCGGGCACTCTACGAGGCCCGTGACTACGAGCGAGCGCGGGAGCGGCTGGTGGAGGCCCTCGCCCTCGACCCCGACCACGACGAGGCCCGCGCGTTTCTCGGCTGGGCCGAGTACCAGCTCGGCGAATACCGGGCCGCCATCATCACCTTCAAGACGGCCATACAGCGCCAGCCGACGTGGGACGGGCTCTACAACGGGCTCGGCTGGAGCCGGCTGCGACTCAAGCGCTACCACCTGGCCACCGAGGCCTTCCAGGGCGCGCTGGACCGCAACTCCGACTACGTGGACGCCACGATCGGCCTCGGGACCGCGCAGTTCGAGCTGGGCCGATACGACTTGGCGCTGCCTCACCTCGAGGCCGCGGTCCGCCGGCTCGAGCCGCTGGTCGGGTCCGATCCCGCCGAGCTCCCCGAGGTCCGCTCGAAGACGGCCTGGTGCCTTTACTATCTGGGTCGCTACCGGGAGGCCGTCACGCTCTTTGGGCGCGCGATCCGGGCCACGCCCGACTGGCACGGGCTCTACAACGGCCTCGGCTGGTGCTACCTCAAGCTGGGCCAGAAGGCCGAGGCGCGGGCCGCCTTCCAGCGCGCCCTCGGCTTGAAGCCGGACTACGAGGACGCTCGGGAGGGGCTCCGCCAGGCGAGCTGAGCCTCCGGAGCGTCGCCGCCGGCCCGGGGCGGCTCAGGATTTCACCCGCACGTGCAGGAACAAATCGCCGGGCGTCCCATCGGGGCCAGGATCGCCCTTGCCACGCAAGCGCAGACGCGCCCCCGGGCGGAGCCCGGGCGGGACGCGCACCAGTAACTCCTCCTTACCCTTCGCGCGCTGGATCATCACCCGGTAGCGCCCGCCGCCGTGGAGGTCCGCGGCCGTCACGGCGATTTCGTACTGGAGGTCTCCTCGCCGCGAGGCGGCCGCGCGCGCCCGCTTCCCCGAGATTGCCCGCAGCGGGGCGCCGACTGTCTGCCTGAGCTCGCCCCACAGCCACCCGAGAAAGCCCGGCATCGAGGCCACGACGTCGCCGCCCGCGGTCGGGCGGGCGTCTGCCCCGCCCACGCGCTCGGCCGAGGCGCGGGGGCCGAATCGCCCGACCCAGCGGATCCCGAACGGCCCGATCACGATGGCGCCCCGTCCGCGGAAGAGGACGTCGCGGAGGAACGCCTCGTTGTCGCGAAGGCCCATCTGGGCCCACTCCCGGGCCAGCTCCTCGAACACCGACGCCGTGCGGGGATCGGTGAAGAGATCGCGGTACAGGTCCTCGCGCCGCCAGCGCGGCGCGCGGGGGCGGGCGCCTTCGGCACGGGCCCGTCGGAGGTCGTCGTACTCGCGCCGCCGCCGCGGGTCCATCAGCACGGCGTACGCCTCGCTGATCTCCTTGAAGCGCTCCTCGGCGCGTTTGTCTCCCGGGTTGCGGTCGGGGTGATGGCGCAGCGCCAGGCGGCGGTAGGCGTGCTTGATCTCCTCCTCGGTGGCCCCCTGGCCCACGCCGAGGATGCCGTAGTAGTCGCGCTCGGTTCGGACCCGCACGCAGGCTCCGTCGGCTCAGGGCGGCACTTGCGCGTTGAGGCGGACGACTTCCGCCACCAGCTCGGCCGCGGTCTCGACGTCCCGCAGGTCCAGCCACTCCTTGACGGTGTGGATCTCCCGCATGCCGGTGCCGAGGTTCGCCACCTGGAGGCCCTGACCGTTGAACACGTTGGCGTCGCAGCCGCCGCCAGTGGCGCGGACGACGAACTCGCGGCCCCGCCGCCGGGCCGCCTCCTGCACCAGGCGCACGATGCGGGCGTGGGACGGCAGATCCATCAGCTCGTAGTCCCGGTGAATCTGGGATTCCACGCGGGCGGCGTGGTCTCCGTGGCCGTCTGGTACCCGATGGCGGCCGGCGGCGTCCTCGAAGCACTGCCGCATGTGTGCCGTCTGCGCCTCCAGCTTGGCCAGGTCGCGGCTACGGGCCTCGCCCCGGACGAGGACCGAGGGCGGGATGATGTTGGTCGCCAGCCCCCCCTCGATCACGCCGAGATTGGCCGTCGTCTCGCTGTCGATCCGCCCGAGCCGCATCGCGGCGATCGCCTCGGCCGCGACCTTGATGGCCGAGATGCCCTCCTCCGGCGCCACTCCCGCGTGGGCCTCCTTGCCGTGCACGCGGAAGGTCATCTTGTTGGCGGCGGGCCCCCGGGTCACGAGCTCCCCCACGCCGTCGCAGTCGAGGACCAGGCCGTGCCGCGCCCGGAGCCGCCCGATGTCGAGGTGCTTGGCTCCCACGAGCCCCACCTCCTCGCAGATGGTGAAGACCACCTCCACGTCCCCATGGGGGACGCCGCCCGCTTGCAGGCTTCGCAGCACCTCGATGATGATGGCGCAGCCCGACTTGTCGTCCCCGCCCAGGATCGTGGTCCCGTCGGTCCGGACCACGGTGCCCTCCACCACCGGCCGGATGTTCTCGCACGGGACCACCGTGTCCATGTGGGCCGAGAGCAGGAGCGGCGGCGCCCCCGGCGCGGTCCCCCCGAGGCGCCCGATCAGGTTGCCGGTGGTGCCACCGACCTTGTCGCCGGCGTCATCCACCTCCACCTCGGCGCCCAAGCCTTCCAGTTCCCGCCGGAGCCGAGCCGCGACCTCGTGCTCCCGCCGAGACGGGCTCGAGATGCGCACGAGGTCGAGAAGCAGGCCGGCGAGTCGGTCGCGATCGATCATCGGGTCTCCCTTCCATTTTACGCGGAAAGCGCGCCTGGCCATGCCGCCAGCCGGGCCGAGGCCGGCCTGGCGCGCTCAGCGCAGCTCGGGCTCGGGCGGCTCGCCGACGTAATCGGCAATGGTCAGGTGGGCATCGGGATGGGTCTGGAGCAGCGATGCCGGCACTGCCGGCGTTACCGGGCCGTGGAGGATCTTCCGCACGATGGCCGCTTGCCAGGGTCGGTTCATGTAGATCCGGACCTTCCGGCTGTCCAGGATCTCCTGCATTCCCACCGTGACCGCCAGCTTCGGGATCCGCTCGAGGTTGCCGCGAGCCCCCGTCACCGCGTTGATCACGACGGTCTCCCGGGCCAGGCGGACGACCCGGGTCGGCCGGACCCGGAACTCGGACAGCGACACTTCTTCTCCCGACTCCGGCGGGTCGTTGAAGGCCAGGTGGCCGGTGATGCCGACCCCACCGAAGCAGACGTCCACGCCGCCCCAGCCCGCGATCCGCCGCCCGATGGCGTCCGGGTCCCGGGGGTGGGGGAAGACTCGCTGATCGGGCGGCGGGGCCAGCCCGGGCTCGAGCAGGTCGTAGAAGTGGGCGGCCATGTGCCGGCGGAAGCTCAGCGGGTCGCTGGTCGGGATCCAGTCGCGCCCGTCGGCGGTCAGGTACTCGTCCATGTTGACGAGGACGAGGTCGCGGAGACTTTCACCTTCCGCGTTGCAGCGGCGGGCCAGGAGGTCGAACTGGCCCACCGGTCCCACCGGAACGATGAAGACGACCGGGCACCGGCCCGCTCCCCGGGCCGCGCGGTATTGGGCCAGGAGGTCGTCGGCGAAGCGGGCAATCACCGCATCGCTGTCGGGAAGGACCGTGAGCGGAAGCGGCGATCCCCGCCCCAGCGCGGTCTTGGGCACCGTCAGGGGATCGGCGCGAGGATGGCGCTCGTTCACGGGTTCGGAACGGGTTGCGAAATTAGGATTCGGGGACGGTCCTAGCTTACCCTTGTCTCCTGTTCGGGTGCCACTGGACCCGGCGGAGGCGAGGCCCGCGTGCTCCTGCTCTACGGCGCCACCATCTTCCTGAGCGCCACGCTGCTCTTCCTGGTGCAGCCGATGTTCGCCCGGATGGTGCTCCCCCTCCTCGGCGGCGCTCCCGCCGTCTGGAACACGGCCATGGTCTTCTACCAGGCGGTGCTCCTGGCCGGCTACGCCTACGCGCACCTCACGACGGCGCGGCTGGGCGTCCGCCGCCAGGTCGCGCTCCACCTCGGCGTCCTGCTGCTGCCGCTCCTGGTCCTGCCCATCGCGGTTCCCCGCGGCTGGACGCCACCCAGCCACGACAACCCGATCCCGTGGCTGCTGGCGCTGATGCTGGTGGCGGTCGGCCTGCCCTTCTTCGTGATTTCCACCAGCACGCCGCTCCTGCAGAAGTGGCTCACGGTGACCGGCCACCGCGCCGCCGTCGACCCCTATTTCCTCTACGCGGCCAGCAACCTCGGCAGCATGCTGGCGCTCCTCTCATACCCCGTGCTGGTGGAACCCTATCTCCGGCTTCCCGACCAGAGCCGCCTGTGGGCGGCCGGGTACCTTCTCCTCGTCGCCCTGGCCATTGGCTGTGCCGCGTGCGTCTGGCGGGCTCCGGCGGCGGTGCCGGCGCCGCTGGCGACGGCGCCGGTCGGCGCCGCCGTCGCGGACGGCAATCCCTCCGGCAGCCGGCCGACGGCCGGCCGCCGGCTCCGGTGGGTGCTGCTGGCCTTCGTCCCCTCCAGCTTGATGCTCGGCGTGACGACCTATCTGTCGACCGACATCGCGGCCATCCCACTCCTGTGGGTGATCCCGCTGGCCATCTACCTCCTCACCTTCATCCTGGTCTTCGCCCGGCGGCCGCCGATCCCCCACTGGCTCGTGGTGGAGGCCCTTCCCATCGTCATGCTGCCCCTGGTGCTGGTCCTGGCTTCGCGGGCGACCGGCCCGCTGGCCCTGGTGCTGCCCGTGCATCCGCTGGCGTTGTTCGTGATCGGGATGGTCTGCCACGGCGAGTTGGCCCGGGACCGCCCGTCCACCCACCATCTGACCGAGTTCTATCTCTGGATGTCCGTGGGCGGGGTGCTGGGCGGCGTCTTCACGGCGCTGCTGGCGCCGGTCGTCTTCACCACCGTCCTGGAGTACCAGCTCACGCTCGTGCTGGCCTGCCTCCTCGTCCGGCGACCCGAGGCCCCGGCGGCAGGCGGACGCGCTGCCGTCCTCGACATCGGGCTGCCGCTCGCGCTCGGCGTCGGCGCGATCGCGCTGATCGGCCTGGTGCAAGCCGGCGACCCGGAGAGGGCCCAGGCCCACATCGGGCTCGTGTTCGGGCTCCTGGTCCTGGTCGCCTTCGCCTTCGCCCGCCGCCCGATCCGGTTCGGTCTCGCAGTCGGCGCGATCCTGCTGGCGGCGACGTTCTACCGCGGGGAGGAGGGCCGCTTACTCTACGCCGAGCGGAGCTTCTTCGGCATCAATCGGGTGACGCTCGACGACTCGGCCCGCTACCACCTGCTCATGCACGGCACGACGCTCCACGGCATGCAGAGTCTCGATCCCGCTCGCCGACTGGAGCCGCTGGCCTACTTCTACGCCACCGGCCCGCTCGGTCAGGTGTTCCGCGCCTTCGGCGGCACGCCGGCCACGCAGTCGGTCGCCGTCGTCGGGCTGGGGACCGGTTCCATCGGCTGTCATGGACGCGCGGGCGAAAGCTGGACGTTCTACGAGATCGACCCCGCCGTCGAGCGCATTGCGCGGGATCCCCGGTATTTCACATTCCTGCGGGACTGCCCGCCCGCGAGCCGCGTCGTGTTGGGAGACGCGCGGCTGTCACTGGCCGGCGCGCCCGCCGGGCAGTACGGCCTCATCATCCTCGACGCCTACAGCTCCGACGCTCCGCCGCTCCACCTCATCACCCGCGAGGCCCTCCGCCTCTACCTCGACAAGCTCGCCGCCGGCGGGATCCTCGTCTTCAACATCTCGAACCGGCACATGGATTTCGAGCCGGTCCTCGGCAACCTCGCCCGCGACGCGGGCCTGACCGCCCTCGTCCAGGACGAGCCGCTCATCAGCGAGGCGGAGTACGAACGCGGGAAGCGGCCGTCGGAATGGGTGGTGATGGCCCGGCGCCCGTCGGACTTCGCCCGGCTCGGCGGCGATGCCCGCTGGCGCGCGGCCCGGGCGGTGTCGGGGACGGTGTGGACCGACAACTTCACCGCCCTCCTCCAGACCTTCCGGTGGCCGGGCCGCCTGGCCCGAGCCAACTGACCGCTGGCCGGGGCGCTCGTCGAGCCGTCGAGGCCGGGCTTTTCCTCCGGCCTCAGTGGCCGGCGACCGTCATCCGGGAGATCTTCAGGGTCGGCGCGGCGGTCTGATCGCGGAAGGCGAGGTCGGAGCCGATCAGCTCGATGTCCTGGTACATCTGGCGCAGATTGCCGGCGATGGTGATCTCCTCCACCGGGTAGGCGAGCTCGCCGTCCTCGATCCAGTAGCCGACGGCACCCCGGGAGTAGTCGCCGGTCACGAAGTTCACGCCGAAACCGATCAGCTCCGTCACGTACAGGCCCCGCGCCACCGAGCGCACGATCTCTTCCGGCGCGTGGGGTCCGGGCTGGAGGTAGAGGTTGGTGTAGCCGACCGTGACCCCGCCCCCGCTCTCGCGCGCCGCGTGTCCGGTCGCGGCCAGTCCGAGCTTCCGCGCGCTGTAGGTGTCGAGGAGGTAGCTGGCCAGGACGCCGCGGTCGAGCACCGTCGTGCGCCGGCTGGGGAGCCCCTCGCCGTCGAACGGGCGGGAGCCGAGGCCGGCCGCCAGGAGCGGGTCGTCCACGATTGTCACGGTCGGCGGCGCCAGGCGCTCGCCGAGCCGGCCAACCAGGAAGGAGGTGCCCCGGTACAGGCTGGGGCCGGAGGCGGCGATGGCCAGCGCGCGCACCAGGCTGGCCGCCGTCTCGGGATCGAACACGACGGGCACCTCGACGGTGGCCACCTTGCGGGCGCCCAGTCGGCGGCAGGCCCGGCGCGCGGCCTCGCCACCGACCGCCTCCGGGCTCTCCAGCGCGCCCAGCTTCCGCGCCGCGCTGTACCAGTAATCGCGCTCCATGTGGCCGTTGGCCACCGCGACCGGCGTGACCGAGACCGCGAACGAGGAGACCCGGAACCCTCCGGCGAAGCCGCCGCTGGAGGCGTAGGCAACCTGACCCTGGCGGTCGTAGAACTCGGCGCCCTCCGAGTTCTGGATTCGCGGGTCGGCGGCCAGCGCGGCCGACTCGGCCCGCCGCGCCCAGTCGGTCTTGACCTCGACCGGGAGCGCGTGCCCGTCTCGATCCCAGAGGTCGAGCTCGGCCACCTCCCGGGCGAGGACGGCCGGGTCGGGCAGCCCCGAGTGCTCGTCGCGCCGGGTGACGCGGGCCAGGGCCAGCGTCTCGTCGATCAGCCGCTCGAGCGCCGCCGCCGAGACGTCGGAGGAGGTCGCCGAGGCCGAGCCGGTCGCCGTGAAGATGCGAAGGGAGCAGCGGTTCTCCCGGGCGTGCTTGAGCGACTCGACCTCGCCCATCCGGACCTGGATGGTCTGGATCTCCTCTTCCACCAGGAAGGCGTCGGCGTCGATGGCGCCGCGGGTGCGGGCCCGGGCCAGGAGCGTCTCGAGCCGATCGAGCATCCCGCTACACCTGGGTCCCGCCCACCGTAATCCCGTCCACCCGAG
This sequence comes from Candidatus Methylomirabilota bacterium, assembly GCA_036001225.1. Lineage (GTDB taxonomy): Bacteria > Methylomirabilota > Methylomirabilia > Rokubacteriales > DASRDR01 > DASYUM01. Next base: position 8,293 of record DASYUM010000241.1, read on the forward strand.
TCGTCGGAAGCCCGACCCCGACTGGGACCGACTGGCCGTCCTTGCCGCAGGTCCCCACCCCTTCGTCGAGCCGGAGGTCGTGACCGACCCGGCTCACACGGGTGAGGATGTCCGGCCCGGAGCCGATCAGCGTGGCTCCCTTCACCGGCGCCGTGACCCGCCCGTTCTCGATCATGTAAGCTTCGCTGGCCGAGAAGACGAACTTCCCGCTGGTGATGTCAACCTGGCCGCCGCCGAACGTCACCGCGTAGAGCCCACGGTCGACCGACCGGATGATCTCCTCGGGATCGTCCTCCCCGGCCAGCATGAAGGTGTTCGTCATCCGTGGCATCGGCGGGTGCTGGAAGGACTCGCGCCGGCCGTTGCCGGTGACGGGCAGTCCGAGGAGGCGCGCGTTCAGGCGGTCCTGCATGTAGCCCTGTAGAACGCCGTCTTGGATCAGAACCGTTCGGCCGGTCGGTGTCCCCTCGTCGTCCACGTTCAGCGAGCCGCGGCGGTTGGGAAGGGTGCCATCGTCCACCACCGTGACCAGCTCGGAGGCGACCTTCTGGCCGATTCGCCCCGTGAAGGCCGAGACCCCCTTGCGGTTGAAGTCGCCCTCCAATCCGTGGCCGATCGCCTCGTGGAGCAAGATGCCGGGCCAGCCGGGCCCCAGGACCACCGTCATGCTGCCAGCCGGCGCGTTGATCGCGGTGAGCTTGACGACCGCCTGGCGCGCGGCCTCCCGGGCATAGAATGCCCAGCGCTCGGACTCGAGGAAGAACTCGAACCCGATCCGGCCGCCGCCGCCGAAGGCGCCGAGCTCCCGACGGCCTCCCTGCTCCACCACCACGGTGACGTTCAGCCGGGTGAGCGGCCGGACGTCCCCGACCTGGAAGCCGCTCGAGGTGGCGATGAGGACGACCTGCTCCTCGCTCCAGAGGCTCGCGATGACCTGGCGGACGCGGGGGTCGTAGTCCCGGGCGAGCGCGTCGATCCGCCCGAGCAGCGCGACCTTGCGCTCGAGCGCCGCCTCCATCGGCGGCTCGGCCAGACTGTAGAGGTCGTGGGACCGCCGCTCCACCGGCACCGGGACGGTGGCCGACCGCCCCGCCCGGTCGGCGATGGCCTGGGCCTGGCGGGCGGCCAGCTCGAGGTGCTCGAAGGCGAGGTCGTCGGTGTAGGCGTAGCCGGTCCGGACCCCGGCCTGGGCCCGCACCCCCGCCCCCTGGCTGATGGTCCGCGAGGCCTTCTTGACCACGCCGTCCTCGAGGAGAAGCTCCTCGTTGACCTGGTGCTCGATGAAGACGTCGGCGTGGTCTACCGGTCCCCCTGCGGCCGAGCCGAGCAAGTGTTCCAGCCGGCTCGGTGTGAGCCCATACCGCTCGGCGAAAAAGCGCTCGGGGCGGGCGAGGTCGCGGGTCACTGCCATGGGGGGTCTCCCGGGGCCGCGGTCGTGGTCGGTCGGCCGGATCACCACCATCGTACCATAGCGCTCCTGCCCTGGGCTGTGCGCGATCTCTGCTTTAGACGGTCGGCAGTTACGCCTCCTGGTCTCCCTCCGGGCTTGAAGTGCGGCCGGCCGGGCCGGCGAAGGGTTCCCCGGCCACCCAGGCCTGGACGATGTCGTGGAGGCGCTGGAGCCCATGGAGAAGGGACGGGCCCGGGACCAGAACGTCCTCCGACGGGATCGCGCAGACCCGCCCGTCGCGCACGGCCGCGGTCACCTCCCACCCGGGGCGGCGCCGGATCGCCTCCACGTCAACCCGCTTGCCGCACCAGGAGGCGACGATGATCTGGGGGTCCCGCCGAACCACCTCGGCGGGGTCCACCACCCGCCCTCGGGCGTCGGGACGGTCCCGGAGCTCGGGGAAGACGTCCTCGCCCCCGGCGATCTCGATGAGCTCGGAGACCCACCGGATGCCGGCGATCAGCGGGTCACCCCACTCCTCGAAGTAGACACGCGGGCGATCCGGCCAGACGCTAGAAAACTCGCGCACCTGGCGAATCTCGTCCTCCATGTCGGCGACGAGCCCGCGCGCGGCCGCCTCGCGCCCGAGCACACCACCGATCAGCAGGATGGCCTGAAAGACGCCGGCCAGGCTGCGCTGGTTGAGGGCCAGGACGGGGGTGCCCGCCCGAACCAGGTCCCGGACGACCTCGGCCTGGAGGTCCGAGAAGGCGAGGACGAGGTCAGGCTCCAGGGCCAGGATGCGGTCGAGGCGGAAGGTCGTGAAGCCGCCGACGCGCGGCTTCTCCCGGGCTTCCGGCGGCCGGGTCGCGGCCCCCGACACGCCGACCACCCGCGCCCCGGCGCCGAGGGCGAAGACGATCTCGGTCGTCTCCGCCGTCAGGCAGACGATGCGCTGGGGATAGGGGGCCGGCGGCGTGCCGTACACGGCGGCAAGGCTCGTCAGCGAAGCAGTCGGTCGGGCAGGAAGGCCTCGGCGGGGAGCGTGGAGCGGCCCTTCACGATCCACTCCGCGATGATCTGAGCCGTGATCGGTGTGAGGAGGATCCCGCTCCGGAAGTGGCCGGTCGCCACGTAGAGCCCGGGCAGGTCGGGCCAGGGGCCGATGATGGGCAGGCCGTCGGCAGTCGCCGGCCGTATCCCGGCCCACGCCCGCAGGAAGGGCACGCGGGCCAGGGCCGGCACCGTGACCACCGCCTCGGTGAGGAGCCAGTGGAGGCCAGCCGGCGTGACCGATTTGTCGGCCACCCCGTCCTCCACGGTCGCGCCGACGATACACTCCCCGCTCGCCCGCGGCACCAGATAGATGTGCTCGCGGACCACGGCATGCCGGAAGAGCGCGGGGTCGTTGGCGAGGGCGAGCATCTGCCCCTTGACGGGACGGAGGCGCAGCGCCGCCGGTACCCCCCCGATCTCCCCCGACCAGGCTCCGGCCGCGAGGACCACCGCGCCAGCTTCGACCGTGCCGACCCCACGGGCCCGGACACCGGTGACGCGCCCGTCCGCCTGGAGGAGCGCCTCGACCGGCTGTCCCAGGAGAAAGCGTGCGCCGCGGCGGGTGGCGGCCCGGACGAGGGCCGTTACCAGGCGACCGTTGTGCACCCATTCGTTGCGCGGCAGGAGGAGCGCCCCACGTGCCTCTCGCGTCACCTCGGGCTCCAGCTGCCGGAGGGCCTCGGCGGTCAGGTACTCCACCCGCTCCGGTCCCCCGCGGTGCTCGGCGGCGACGTCCTGGCCCCAGCGCGCCTCCTCGTCCCCCATGCACAGCTCGAGGTGTCCCGATCGCTCGTGCTGGACGTCCACGCCGGACTCGTTGCGCAGGATGCCGGCCAGCGGCTCGTAGAGGTCGCGGCTCAGACGATAGAGCGCGGCGAGCGGGCCGGAGCGGTCCGTCGTGAACGCGGAGAGGAGGCCGGCCGAGGCACCCGAGGCCTCGGCCCCCGGCTCGGCCCGCTCGATGACGGTGACGCGGACGCCCGCGCAGGCCAACTCGTAGGCACAGGCGGCGCCGATCGCGCCGGCACCGACGACGACGACGTCAGGCCGCTCGGCCGGAGTCATTCGGGACGCCCCTCACCCCCGGCCCCTCCCACCCCGGGGGGGAGGGGTGGTGCGCTGCCTCGCGGTCGCGAAGGTCGGGGCGCGTCGGCCCGGGTCCCCGCACTCGGCCGGCCCCCCTCACCCCCGGCACCCGTGGATGAGACTGGAGGCCCTCGTCGCCAGGCCTCTTCGCACGCCGCCAGCAGCTCCTTGGTGGCCCGGGCCGGGTCGTCGTGCTCCAGGAGTGCCCGGATGACGGCAACCCCGGCGGCACCGGCTCGTTGCACCTCCGCCACGCGGGCGGCGGTCACCCCTCCGATGGCCACAACCGGCACCGGCGACCGCTGGCAAGCCGCCGCGAGGGCCGCGAGACCCTGGGGGGTTCCGTGCTGGCGCTTGGAAGGCGTGTCGTAGACCGGACCGAAGAAGACGAAGTCCGCGCCCCCGCGGCCGGCGGCCTCCGCTTCCGCAGCCGAGTGCGTCGAGACTCCGAGGAAGCGCTCGAAGCCGATCAGCCGGCGGGCGGCCTCGGGCGGCAGACCGTCGGCGGGCAGATGCAGGCCGTCGGCGCCGACGGCCAGCGCGACGTCGGCCCGGTCGTTGACGAAGAGCCGGGCGCCGTGACGCCAGGTCAGCGCGCGCAGCTCGCCCGCGAGCTGAAACAGCTCCGCGGGCGCCAGGTCCTTCTCGCGGAGCTGGACGGCACGGAGGCCGGCCGCCAGGCACTCCTGCACCACGCGGGCTAGGGGGCGTCCCCGCGTGCCCGCGCGGTCAGTGACCAGGCACAGCCGGAAGTCCGGCGCCGGCAACGACGGTTACGGCACGGGAGCCCAGTCGGGGATCCCCTCGAGCGGGCTGGAGGCGGAGGCGTAGAGCTTCCGCCCGATCCGGCCCGCCCGGTAGGCGAGGCGCCCGGCCTCGACCGCCAGCTTCATCGCTTCGGCCATCGCCTCCGGGTCGCGGGCCTGGGCGATCGCCGTGTTCATGAGGACGCCATGGCAGCCCAGCTCCAGGGCGATGGCCGCGTCGGACGCGGTGCCCACGCCTGCATCCACGATGACCGGCACCGAAGCGGCTTCGAGGATGATCCGGACGTTGTACGGGTTCCGGATCCCGAGCCCGGAGCCGATGGGCGCGCCGAGTGGCATGACGGCCGCGGCACCGGCTTCCTCCAGCCGCTTGGCGACGACCGGATCGTCGTTCGTGTAAGGGAGGACGATGAACCCCTCCCGGGTGAGGGTCTTGGTGGCCTCGAGCAGACCCAGGACGTCGGGGAACAGCGTCTTCTCGTCCCCGATCACCTCGAGCTTGACGAAGTCGCCGAGCCCGGCTTCCCGGGCCAGGTAGGCCGTCCGCACCGCCTCGTCGGCCGTGTAGCAGCCCGCGGTGTTCGGCAAGAGCGTGATCCGGCTGGTGTCGATGAAGTCGAGAAGCGACTGCCCCTGCTTGGAGAGGTCGATCCGGCGCACGGCGACGGTCACCATCTCGGTCCCCGACAGCTCGTGACACCGGCGCATGATCTCGAACGAGGGATACTTCCCGGTCCCGACGATGAGCCGCGACCGGAACGAGCGGCCGCCCAGCGTCAAAGACTCGTCCCACATCGGTCCTACCTCCTCGGTTCAGAAAGCGGCACGCCGCTACCCGCCAGCCATGGGGTGCACGATCTCCACCCGGTCCCCATCGTGGAGGACGGTCGTCGCGTAGCGCGAGCGGGCGGTGACCTCCCGGTTGAGCGCCACCGCCGTGTACTCCCGGCGCACGCCCAGCCCGCGCAGGAGGTCCTCGACCGTGACCCCGTCGCCGACGTCCATCGGTTGCCCGTTAACCAGGATCCTCATAAACACGACGGCCGCACCGGGAGACGGTGCGGCCGGCCGGGACCCTGGGCCCAGCTATCCGCGCCGCGTTCCCTTCGCTGGAATTACCCAGAGCAGGTTCGAGGGGTCCCGGGGCCGGCCCGGTTCTCAGTGGCTCTCCCCCCGCGGCTTCCGTCCTTATGATACGCCGCGGCGCCCAGGGGTTCAACGCTCTCACTCGGTCCGCAGCCGCGGGTCGAGCGCGTCGCGGAGGCCGTCGCCCAGGAGGTTGAAGCCGAGCACCGACAGCATGATGGCGGCCCCCGGGAAGAAGAAGACCCACCAGGCGCCGCTCGTGAAGTACTTGTAGGAGTCGGCCAGCATGGCGCCCCACTCGGGAGTGGGCGGCTGGGCGCCGAGGCCGAGGAACCCGAGGGCGGCCGCCTCCAGGATCGCGAACGCGATGGCCAGCGTGGTCTGGACGATCAGGGGCGGCAGCGCGTTGGGGAAGATGTGGCGGAGGAGGATCCGGCGGCCGCCACCCCCGAGGCCCCGGGCGGCGGTGACGAACTCCTGCTCGCGCAGCTCGAGCACCGCGCCCCGGGCGATCCGGGCGTAGATCGGGATCGAGACCAGGCTGATGGCCAGGAGCGAGTTGCGGAGGCCGGGTCCGATCATGGCCACGATCGCGATGGCGAGCAGCGTGGAGGGGAAGGCGAGGAGGATGTCCATGCAGAACATCAGGACGAGGTCGACCCGACGGCCAGCGTAGCCGGCGACGAGGCCGAGCAGCGAGCCGAGCGTGGCAGCCACCGCCACCGCGCTCACCCCGAGCCCCAGCGAGACGCGGGTGGCGTGCAGGACGCGGACCAGGATGTCGCGCCCCAGGGAGTCGGTCCCGAACGGGTGGTCGGCGGTCGGCGGCTTCAGACGCAGTCCGAGGTCGGAGTCGGTCTTCGGCTCGTAGTGGTGGACGGCGGGGGTCAGCACCGCGAGCAGGACGAAGCCGCACACGATGGCGAGACCGGCCCGGGCGACCGGGCTCGCCAGCAGACGGCGCCAGGCGGCGGCGGCCGGGCTCTGGCCGCGCGCGGCTGGGAGGGCGATCGGTTCGATGACGGCGGCCGGAGTTGCCATCAGTCGTATTTGATGCGGGGGTCCGCCACCGCGTACAGGAGGTCCGTCACCAGGTTCACGGTGACGAAGATCACCGCGATGAACAGGCTGGCTCCCTGCACGATGGCGTAGTCCCGCGACTCGATCGCGTCGTACACCCAGAGCCCGATCCCGGGCCACGAGAAGATCGTCTCGGTCAGGATCGCTCCGGCCAGCAATCGCCCGATCTGG
>DASYUM010000242.1:0-4037 GCA_036001225.1 Candidatus Methylomirabilota bacterium
CAAGGCCGCCGGGGAGCTCGAAGCGCCGGCCGACCGCCGCCAGGCCGGGTAGTTACTTCGGAGGGGTGTCGGAACACCCCACCGAGGCCTCCCCAGGAGAAAAGAGAGGCGCGGGCAAAGCCCGCGCTCGGAGCGGACCCACCTGATGGTCGGCGATACTGCAACGGTCGGCGCCCGAATCTCCGACAGGCTCTTCGGAGGGGCCTCGACGGCCCCCTCCGAGGCCTCCCCCAGAACGGCGCGCCGCAGGACGCGGGGCTGGGGCCCCGCCGTCCGAGGTGCGCGAACCCAAAGATTGCGCCGGCAAAGCCGGCGCTCGGAGCGGACCACCGTACGCGGTGCGGGTCAGCCTGTACGCGGCGCGTGGTCATCCCGACAGGACTCTGGTGGCCGAGGGGGGCGCTGCCCCCTTCGTCGGTTCGGGCAGGCGCCAAGGCTCGGCCCCCGCCGCTCCCCGGCCCGCCCGCCCCCCCCGGCCGGCAAACCTGAGGTAAGATAGGCGGACCATGACCCCCGCCAGCCTCCGGACGAGGCGTGGCCCCGGGCCGCGGTGGACGTCGCACGTCCCCGCGCGTCCGGGGGACGGCCAGGGACAGGGGCCGCCCGCCTAACCGCGGCGCGGCCCCACTGACCGGAACACCACCCTCGCGGCGCTTCGACGGCGCCGCGCTCCGGAGGACGCCATGAGCCAGGACACGAAGACGCTCCTCGAGTGGGCCAACCGCTACCTCCTCGGCAACTACGCCCGGGCGCCGCTCTGCCTGGTCCGGGGCGAGGGGGTTCGCCTGTGGGACACCGACGGCAAGGAGTACCTCGACTTCGTCGGCGGGATCGCGGTCGACGCCCTCGGCCACAGCCACCCCAAGATCGTGGGGGCGATCCGCGAGCAGGCGACCACGCTGCTCCACGTCTCCAACCTCTACCAGATCCCCTCCCAGATCCACCTGGCCAAGCTGCTGTGCGAGCACTCGTTCGCCGACCGCGCCTTCTTCTGCAACTCGGGCGCCGAGGCCAACGAGGCCGCCATCAAGCTCGCCCGCAAGTACGCGAAGGAAACCCTGGCCTCCGACCGGGTCGAGATCGTCACCATGCGGGGAGCCTTCCACGGCCGGACGCTGGGCGCGCTGTCGGCGACCCCGAACGAGAAGTACCAACACGGCTTCGAGCCCCTGGTCCCCGGCTTCAAGTACGTCCCCTTCGGTGACCTGCGGGCGGCCGAGCGGGCGGTGGACAACCGGACGGCCGCCATCATGGTCGAGCCGATCCAGGGAGAGGGCGGGGTCAACGTGGCGCCGGACGGCTACCTGGCAGGGCTGCGGCGGCTCTGCGACGAGAGCGGCGCGCTCTTGATCTTAGACGAGGTCCAGACCGGGCTCGGGCGGACCGGGCGGTTGTGGGCGTACGAGCACTGGGGCGTCGAGCCCGACGTCATGACGCTCGCCAAGGCCCTGGCCAGCGGGATCCCCATCGGGGCCATGCTGGCCCGGGAGGCGTGCGCGCGGTCCATGGGGGCCGGGAGCCACGGGACCACGTTCGGCGGCAACCCGTTCGCGACGACGGTCGCGGTGGCGACGTTCACCACGCTGCTCGAGGACAAGCTCCCCGAGCGGGCCGAGCGGGTCGGCGGCTACCTCATGGACCGGTTGCGGACGGCGGCCAAGCGAGTGTCCGCCATCAAGGCGGTGCGGGGGAAGGGCCTGCTGGTCGGCCTCGACCTCGACCGACCGGCCGGCGGCGTGGTCACCGCCTGCCGGGAGGCGGGGCTGCTGGTCCTGACCTCCGGCGACGCGATCCTCCGCCTCACCCCGCCCTTGATCGTGGACGAGGCGGACGTGGACCGGGCGGTGGAGATCATCGAGCGCGTCCTGGCGCGGAACCCGGCGTGAAGCACCTGCTGTCGATCGCGGACCTCTCGCGGAGCGACGTCGAGGAGCTCTTCCGCCTGGCCGCCGACGGCAAGGCGCAGCTCAAGGCCGGCCGGGTGGTGACCCCTCTGGCCGGCCGGTCGCTGGCCCTGATCTTCGAGAAGCCGTCGCTGCGGACCCGGGTAACCTTCGAGGTGGGCATGGCCCAGCTCGGTGGTGTCGCCGTTTACCTCGCCGCCCAGGACATCGGGTTCGGGCGCCGGGAGTCGGTGGGCGACGTGGCGCGAAACCTGGGGCGCTGGGTCAACGGCATCGTGGCCCGGACGTTCGAGCAGGCCACCGTCGAACGGCTGGCCCGTCATGCCGGCGTCCCCGTCATCAACGGGCTCTCCGACCACGAGCACCCCTGCCAGGCCCTGGCCGACTTCTTCACGCTCTGGGAGCGGGGACTTCCCCTCGGGCGGCTCAAGGTGGCCTGGGTCGGCGACGGCAACAACGTCTGCCACTCGGTCGTGCTGACGGCGGCCCTGGTCGGGACCGAGATGGCCGTGGCCTGCCCGCCCCGGTACGAGCCGGCACCGAGCGTGATCGAGACCGCGCGGGCGCTCGGGGGTCGGGTGACCGTCACCGCCGACGTCAGCGAGGCGGTGGCGGGGACCGATGCCGTCTACACCGACGTGTGGGTGAGCATGGGACAGGAGGCCGAGCGCGAGCGGCGGCTGGAGGCCTTCGGCCGCTACCAGCTCAACGAGCGCGTGCTGGGCCTGGCCAAACCGGGAGCGCTGGTCATGCACTGCCTGCCCGCCCACCGCGGCGAGGAGATCACCGACGCGGCTCTCGACGGGCCGCAGAGCGTGGTCTTCGACCAGGCCGAGAATCGCCTCCACGTCCAGAAGGCCATCTTGCTCACACTGCTGGGTGGCCCTGGGGCGCCGGCGTGACGAAGCCGAAGAAGATCGTACTGGCCTACTCGGGAGGTCTCGACACCTCGGTCATCCTCCGCTGGCTCATCGAGACCTATGGGGCCGAGGTCATCGCGTTCACGGCCGACCTCGGGCAGGGCGAGGAGCTGATTCCGATCCGGGAGAAGGCCCTCAAGACGGGCGCGCGCACCGTCCACATCGCCGACCTCCGCGAGGAGTTCGTCCGCGACTTCGTGTTCCCGGTCCTGCGCGCCAACGCCGTCTACGAGTCGGGCTACCTCCTGGGAACCTCCTTCGCCCGCCCCCTCATCGCCCGCCGCCAGGTCGAGGTGGCGCGGGCCGAGGGCGCCGACGCCGTCGCCCACGGGGCCACCGGCAAGGGCAATGACCAGGTCCGCTTCGAGCTGACGTACGCCGCCCTCGGCCCCGACCTCCAGGTGGTGGCGCCCTGGCGCGAGTGGGATCTCCGCTCCCGGACCGACATGATGGCCTACGCCGAGCGCCACGGCATCTCGGTTCCCACGACGGCCGAGCGGCCGTACTCGATGGACCGCAACCTCTTCCACATCTCCTACGAGGGCGGTATCCTCGAGGACCCGTGGGCCGAGCCGCCCGAGAAGATGTTCCTCCTGACCGTCTCCCCCGAGCAGGCCCCCGACTTCCCCACCTACGTCGAGGTCGACTTCGAGGCGGGGTCGCCGGTGGCGGTGGACGGCAAGCGGCTCGGCCCGGCCGCCTTGCTTGAGCGGCTCAACCGGATCGGCGGCGAGAACGGCGTGGGCCGGGTGGACCTGGTGGAGAACCGCTACGTGGGGATGAAGTCGCGCGGGGTCTACGAGACGCCGGGGGGGACCATCCTCCACGTCGCGCATCGGGCCCTGGAGTCGCTGACCCTGGACCGCGAGGTCCTGCACCTGCGCGACTCGTTGGTACCGCGCTACGCCGAGATGGTCTATTACGGCTACTGGTACGCGCCGGAGCGGACGGCGCTCCAGACGTTCATGGACGAGGCTCAGCGCGACGTCACCGGCACCGTCCGCCTCAAGCTCTACAAGGGCAACGTCGGCGTGGCCGGCCGCCGCTCGCCGCGCTCGCTCTACCGGGAAGACATCGCGACGTTCGAAGCTGGCGGCGACTACCGCCAGAAGGACGCCGAGGGGTTCATCCGCCTCAACGCGCTGCGGCTCCGCATCCGGGCCCGGCGCGACCGTCCGCCGGGCCAATGACCGTCGCATCTCTGCGTCCTCGG
>DASYUM010000243.1:0-4877 GCA_036001225.1 Candidatus Methylomirabilota bacterium
ATCTGGACGTGGTCCTCGCGCCAGCTTCGCCGACCGGACAGCGACTCCACCTCGATGCCCTCCAGAGCCTTCACGATCTGGGCCTTGCTCGGCCACTGGCGGGCGGCCGCGTAGGCCTTCTCGACCGCCACCCGGTACGACTCGGCGCAGAAGTACGCGTGGTCGCACTCGTAGGGCGGGTACTCGTTGTACTTTCCCTTGTGCTCCCGGACGAACTGCTTGAGGAGCGGGCTCGCCTTGGGATCCTCGAAGTACATCGAGTTGTAGCCGAGGAGCAGCCCTTCGGGGGTGAAGTCCTTCTTGAGGGAGTCGTGGACGCCGCCGGCGGTGGTGAACACGCCCTTCATGGTCTTGAACAGCCCGACCGCGGCCGCCTGCTTCATGATGATCGTCGCGTCGCCCGACCAGAAGGAGCACATCAGGAGGTCGGCCTTCGATTGCTGGATGGACACGATGTGGGAGGTGAAGTCGGTCACCCCGAGCTTGGGGAACAGCTCGAGGACGAACTTGACGTCGGGCAGGTAGCGCTTCAACACCGCCTGGTAGGTCTCCCAGCAGTCGTGGCCGTAGGAGTAGTCGTTGTTGATGCCGGTCACGGTCTTGATGCCTTTGAAGTACTTGGGGGTCAAGATCCCGGCGACGATCGCCTCCACTTCGTTGTCCACGCTCTTGAATGCCCACTTGGGACCGGGCATCGTCTCCTCGACGCCCTTCTGGGTGGTGCCGTCCCACGACAGCCACGGCGTCCCCATGTCCTCGGCCACCGGCCCCAGGGCGAGGGTGACACCGGTGGAGATGCCGCCCACCACGACCTCCACCTTGTCCTGAAGGACGAGCTTTCGGTATCGCTCCACCGTGTCCTTGGGCGTGGACTCTTCCTCGACGACGAGCTGGACCGGGCGGCCGAGGATGCCACCGGCCTTGTTGACCCGCTCCGCCCACCATTCGGTCCCCCGCAAGCCCGCCGTCCCCACCGGGGCTGCGATGCCGGCCCGGATGGCCAGCACTCCGATCTTCAGCGGCTCGGCCGGCACGCCCGGCCGGGCCTGGGCCCGCGCCACCGCCGGAGCGCCGACGCCGCCACCAATCGCCGCCACCGCCACGCCCTTGAGGAACTCGCGCCTGCTCGTCGTCATCGCATCCTCCCCGGGGTTCTCTCGTTGAAGGTCATCAGGGGATCCGAACGAAACCTTCCATCAGCCGCCGGGCGGTACGGTAGACGGTCACTTGCTCGACGTGGGGCTCGCCGTGTCGGACGGTGACGGCGGCGTCGATCGGCAGCACACCGGACGGGTGGCCCAGCCGGAGGTCTCCGGCCCGGACCGGCTCGCCCACGCACTCCCGAACGACGGTGCCCTCGATGCGGGCGGCAACCGCCAGGCACATGGCGGCGGTGAGGGCGAAGGCCCGATGACAGTTCCCCATCGAGATGACGCGGGCCACCACGTCGGTGCGCTCGCGGCCGTATCGCGTCCCGTCGAGCGCGGTGAAGGCGGCGGCGGACGCTACCAGCGCAATCTTCGGCGTGGCGGCGCTGCCGGGGATCCCCATCCGGGTAGCCCCCGCCACCCGGATCGCCTCCAGCCGGGCTGCCAGCGCGCGGTCGCCGTCGAGCCCCTCCGGCAGCTCGGTCCCGCTCAGCCCGAGGTCGGCGGCGCGGACGAAGACCACGGGGTTGGTGGCGTCGACGAGCGAGGCGGCCAGGCCCTCGACCGCGTCCTGCGGGCGCCCGCTGGGCAGGAGCCGCCCGCTGCCGGCGCCGCCGGGGTCGAGGAAGTCCAGCGCGATCCGGGCGCCGTGCCCCGCCACGCCGGGCAGCTCGAAGTCGCCGCCGACGGCGGCTTCGCCGCCGGCGACCGGCACCCGCGCCGCGATGAGCTTCTTCGTGTTGGTGTTGTGGATGCGCACGCGGGTCTCACCCTCCACGGCGGTGACGAGACCCTCGTCGATGGCGAAGGGGCCGACCGCCGCCGAGCAGTTGCCGCAGTTGCCGCTGTAGTCCACCGCCGGCCGGCGCACGTCCACCTGGGCGAAGGTGTAGTCCACGTCGGCCTCAGGGTGGGTCGGCGGGCCGATGATGCAGGCCTTGGAGAGCGAGGAGATGCCGCCGCCCAGCCCGTCGAGCTGGCGGCCATAGGGGTCGGGGCTCCCGAGGGCGGCCAGCAGGATGCGGTCCCGAGCTTCCCCCGCTGGCGGCAGATCGGCCTCGTGGAAAAAGAGCGCGCGGCTCGTCCCCCCCCGCATGTAGACGGCGCGGATTCTACGCTGCGGCATGAGGCTTCCGACGAACGTCGACCCGCCGCTCACCCGGCCCTCTCCCCCGGCGGGGGAGAGGAGGATGAGAGCTGCGTGTGACGGAGTCGCCCGCCCGCCAGGAGGATCTCCCGCTCGCGGGGGGTGAGGACGCAGCGAACGCCGATCCGCTGGCCCGTGGTTTCGTCCTCGACGATCAAGGCGCCGGCTGCGAGCCCGGCCGCGATCCCGGAGACCCGCAGCCGGTGGCCGGAGGCGATCGCGTCGTAGTCGGCCGGATCGGCGAACTCGAGCGGGAGCACGCCCCAGTTGATCAGGTTCGCCCGGTGGATGCGGGCGAACGTCTTGGCCACGACACCCCGCACGCCGAGGAACATCGGCGCGATCGCCGCCGCCTCCCGCGAGGAGCCCTGCCCGTAGGTCTGCCCCGCCACGATGAAGCCGTCACCGGCGGCCCGGGCCCGGGCCACGAATTCGGGGTCGAGGTGCCGGAAGCTGTACTCGGCGATCGCCGGGATGTTGGAGCGAAACACGAGCACCTGAGCCCCGGAGGGCGAGATGTCGTCGGTCGAGACCTTGTCCCCGACCTTGATGAGGACCGGCCCCCCGACCTCGTCCCCGGGCGGCCGGCCGATGGGCACCTCCCGGATGTTCGGGCCCTTGACGACCGGGGCGTCGGTTCCGTTCGGAGACGGGGCGACGAGCCCGGCCGTCGAGGGCGTGAAGCGCGGCGGGAAGACCACCTCGGGCGCGCGGCCCAGCTTGCGGGGGTCGGTGATGACACCCCGGAGCGCGGAGACACACGCGGTCTGCGAGGAGGAGAGGTAGACCTGGTCGTCTTTGAGGCCACTCCGGCCGGGAAAGTTGCGATTGAAGGCGCGGAGGCTGCGCGAGCCGGAGGCCGGGACGTGGCCGATGCCCGGGCAGGCCCCACAGGTGGACTCGGAGACGACGGCGCCGGCGGCGAGGAGATCGGCGACCAGGCCTCGGCGGGCCATCGTCTCCAGGATCTGCTGGCTGGCCGGGAAGAGCACGAACGAGACGTCGGGGTGGACGCGGCGGCCGCGCAGGATCTCGGCGACCACGTACATGTCCTCCCACGACCCGTTGGTGCAGGAGCCGACCAGTACCTGCTCGATCGGCGTGCCCTCGATCTCGCCGACCGGCACCACGTTGTCCGGTGAGCCCGGCAGCGCGACCAGCGGCTCGAGGGCGCTCAGGTCCACCTCCAGCGTGTCGTCGTAGGCCGCCTCGGAGTCGGCGGCCAGCGGGCGCCACTCGGTCTCGCGGCCGAGGCGGGCCAGGTAGGTCCGTGTCCCCTCGTCCGACGGGAAGAGCGACGTGGTCAGTCCCAGCTCGGCGCCCATGTTGGCGATGGTCGCCCGCTGGGGCACCGTGAGCGTGGCCACGCCCGAGCCCGCGTACTCGAAGATCTTCCCGAACCCGCCCCGGACGGTGAAGCGGCGGAGCAGTTCGAGGATGACGTCCTTGGCGCTGACCCACGGCCGCAGGCGGCCGGTGAGCACGACGCGGACGACCTGCGGCATCGCCAGGTGGTAGGGCGCGCCGCCCATGGCGCAGGCCACGTCCAGGCCGCCGGCGCCGATCGCCAGCATGCCGAGGGCCCCGCACAGCGGGGTATGGCTGTCCGAGCCGAGCAGCACGAGGCCGGGGGCGCCGAAGGTCTCCAGGTGGACCTGGTGGCAGATCCCGTTGCCCGGCTTCGAGTACCAGCCGCCGTAGCGCCGGGAGGCGGTGGCGAGGTACCGGTGGTCGTCGGTGTTGCGAGAGTCGAACTGATAGACGTTGTGGTCGACGTAGGTGACGACGGTGGGCGCCTGGACCCGCCCGAAGCCCATGGCCTCGAACTGGAGCCACGCCATGGTCCCGTTGGTGTCGGTGAGCAGCACCTGATCCACGCGGAGGCCGATCTCGGCGCCGACGCCCGGCTCGCCGGCCGCCAGGTGGCTGGCGACGAGTTTCTGAACCAGGTTTTGTCCCGGCATCTGCCGCTCAGCCTCGCTCGGCCGGGGACCGGAATGGCCGGTGGGGCGAGCCGACGTACTCGGCGCGTGGCCGGATGAGGCGGTTGTCGGCGTGCTGTTCGAGAACGTTGGCGGTCCAGCCGGCGATCCGGGACACCGCGATGACCGGCACGAACAGGTCGACCGGGATCCCCAACGCATAGAAGAGCGGCGCCGAGTAAAAGTCCACGTTGGGGATGAGGCCCTTTTCCCGCTGGACCACCTCGTGGAGGCCCACCGCCGTGTCGAACCACACGCCCTCGCCCGACTTCCGGCACGCCTTCTCGGCGAGAGCGCGCAGGATGCGGGCTCGCGGGTCGCCGGCCTTGTAGACGCGGTGACCGAAGCCCATCAGCCGCCGCTTCTCGGCGAGCGCCTGGCGGGCGAAGGGCTCGGCCCGCTCGGGACGGCCGATCTCCTGGAGAGTCCGCATGACCGCCTCGCCGGCGCCGCCGTGGAGCGCGCCCTTCAACGCCCCGAGGGCCCCCGCGACGGCCGAGTGCAGATCGGCGAGCGTCGAGGCGATGGTGCGGGCGGTGAAGGTGGAGGCGTTGAACTCGTGCTCGGCGTAGAGGACGAGGGCGGCGTCGAAGGCGCGGA
>DASYUM010000244.1:0-1636 GCA_036001225.1 Candidatus Methylomirabilota bacterium
AGCTCGACCGGTCGCGCGCCGTCATCATGCTCACCGTGAGCCCGCTCGAGGAGCACGGTCCCCACCTTCCCCTCGGCGTCGATGCCTTCGCCGCGCGACACTTCGCCGAATCCGTCGCCGAGCGCCTCGTCACCGAGCGGCCGGGCTTCACGGTGGTCCTGGCGCCCACCATCTACGCGGGCTCGTTCGCCTTCGACGCGCCCGGAACCATCACCGTGCGTCAGCGGGTGGTGCGGGACACGCTGGTGGACTACGGCGACTCGCTGGCCCGGGCCGGCTTCCGGTACGTGTTCGTGGCCAACGGGCACGCCGGCCCCGGGCATCTGGTGGCCCTCGATGAGGCCGCCGCCATCGTGTCCCGGCGGCACCGCATCACCATGGCCTCGCTGTCCGGCCACCTGGCCTGGGAGTTCCTGCGCGGCGGACTGCTGCCGCAGATCGAAGCCGAGCTGGGACGCCCCCTCTCGGCCGAGGAGCGGACCGCCCTGGCCGAGGACTCTCATGGCGGGCTGTGGGAGACGTCGTTCATGCTCTGGCTGCGTCCCGATCTGGTGGACCCGGACTTCCGCGCGCTGCCTCCGGCCCGCTACTCGATCCTGGAGCGGCTCCGCCGCGACTACCCGCTGCGGAACGGGGGCCAGGGCTACCACGGCCACCCGGCGCTCGCCGACGTGACCTTCGCGAAGGCCATCGTCGAGGTGCTGATGCGTGAGGCCATGACGCTCGTCGACGGCCTCCTCGATGGGCGGCTCGGCCCCGCTCAGCGCCGGTCGCCCTTCTTCTTCGTGCCGTTCTTCCGCACCAACTTCTGGCCCGCGGCCGCCCTGGCCCTGGGCGCGCTCGCCGCCGTCACCTGGTACCGTGGGCGGGCGTGGCGATAGCCCGGGTGCCCGCCCTTACAATGGGCGGGCGTGGCGATAGCCCGGGTGCCCGCCCAATTGGTGGGCGGGCGTGGCGATAGCCCGGGTGCCCGCCCCATTAATGGAGGGAAGCGATGAAAGCCTACGTGCTCATCGAGACCGCCGCCGGCAAGACCAAGGGTGTGAAGAAGTCGCTGACGAAGATCAAGGGTGGCCGGGCCAGCGTGATGGCCATGGACGCCGTCACCGGGCCGTACGACTTCATCGCGGTTGTGGACGGCGGCTCGCTCGACGCCATCGGCAACCTCGTCACCGAGTCCATCGGCACCATCGACGGCGTGACTCGGACGACGACCTGCGTCGCCGTCTCCATCGGCTGATTGGCCCATCTCCATCTGCGGGGGCCCAGTTGATTGGATTGCGCGCCTCCGCCTTCGGCGGCGGCTCGCCAAGCGGGCCCCCGCACCCCCCCAAAGGGGAGAGGGGGTTTGCGCTAGAGAAGCTTGCGCAGCTCCGTCAGGTCGGCGATCTCGTGGTCCGGCTCGGGCACCCCGGGCCGGCGCGCCCGCCGATCACGGTTGACCCAGGCGGCCCGCAAGCCGGCCGCCTTCGCCCCCAGCACGTCGTCCACCTCGCTGTCGCCGACGTGGAGCGCTTCGTCGGGCCGCACGCCGAGCTGCTCCAACGCCCGCTGAAACAGGAGGGGATGCGGCTTGTAGGCCTGGACGGTCTCCGAGATCAGGATGAACCGGACGGGCAGCTTGAAGGGCCAGGCC
>DASYUM010000245.1:0-6569 GCA_036001225.1 Candidatus Methylomirabilota bacterium
GGCGGCGGCGATCCTCGGCCGCGAGGTCCCGCTTCGCCTCCTGCGCGAGGTCGCCGACGGCGGCGGCGACCCGACCCCGCATTTGCGGGTTCTCACCCGGCTGGAATTCCTCTACGACAAGCCGGCGACCGACGAGCCCGTGTACGTGTTCACCCACGCGCTCACCCGGGACGTGGCCCGGGAAACCCTCCCGCCGGCCCGCCGACAGGCGCTCCACGCCGCCGCCGGGCAAGCACTCGAGCGCCTCTACCCCGACCGCCTCGAGGAGATGGCCGACCGGCTCGCCTATCACTGGTCGAAGGCCAAGCAGGCCGACAAGGCGGTCGAGTTCCTGACCCGGGTCGCCGACAAGGCGGCCCGCAGCTACGCCCACGTGGAGGCGGTCACCGCGCTCGTCGAAGCGCTCGGCCACGTCGAGCGGTTGCCGGTCGAGGGGCGAATCGGCCGGCGCCTCGACCTCGTGCTCCGGCAGGCCCATTCGTTGTCCTTCCTCGGCCGCTTCCAGGAAACCCTCGAGCTACTGGCGCGGGAGCAGGCCGAGCTCGACCGGCTCGCCTCGCCCGCACTGGCCGCTCCCTACCACTTCTGGCTCGCCCACACCCACAGCTACCTCGGCAACCACGCGCAGGCGGGGGTCAGCGCCGGCCGGGCGCTCGAGGCGGCCGGCCAGGCCCGGGATGCCGCCACGATGGGCAAGGCCTTCGTCGTGCTCGCCCAGGAACACTACTGGGCCGGACAGCCGCTGCACGGCATCGCCCGAGGCCGGCAGGCCGTCGAGCTACTGGAGCCGGCCGACGAACGCTGGTGGCTGGGGCTCGCCCACTGGATCGTCGGGATCAACTACGTCATCATCGGCGCCTTCGAGGCCGCCCTGGCCGCCGAAGCTCGCGCCCTGGCCGTGGGAGAGGCGCTCGGGGATCCGCGGATCCAGAGCTACGCCACCTGGAGCACGGGCTGGATCCACGCCCTCACCGGCGCCTGGGACGCCGGGATCGAGGCGTGCCGGCGCGCCCTGGGCACCGCCCCGGATCCGGTCAACACCGCGGTGGCCCTCGGGCACCTCGGCTATGTGCACCTCGAGAAGCGCGATGCCGCTCAGGCGATCCCGCTCCTCGAGCAGGCCGTCGCCCAGATCCGGCAGTTCGGCTTCCGGCGTCTCGAGGGCCGCTTCACCACGTTCCTCGGCGAGGCGTACCTGCTGGCCGGCCGGCTCGACGAGGCGCGCGAGCGAGTCAGCGAGGGCCTCCGGATCACCAGCGAGGTGCGCTACTGGTACGGCCTCGGCTGGGCGCAGCACGCGTTGGGGAACGTGGCCCGGGCCGCCGGTGACCTCACCGAGGCGGAGATCAACCTCGCGGCGGCGCGGGAGACGTTCGCCCGCATCCAGGCGCGCTTCATGCTCGGCCGCACCGATCTGGCCCTGGCCGAGCTGGCCGAGGCCCGCGGGGACAGCGGCGCGGCGGCCCACCGGCTCCAGGATGCCTACGCGATCTTCCGGGTCCTCGGCGTCCCCAGCTACGTCGAGCGGGCGGTCGGGCTGGCGGCGCGCCTCGGCGTGTCGCTCTCGGAGGGCGCCACCGAGCCGCGCGTGGCCATCGTGCGCCGCGGCGAGGAGGAGCTGTTCCGAACGCTCGCCGACCATCTGGCCGCCCTCAATCTGAGCCGGGTCATCTGGGATCGCCGAGGCGAGCTGGCGCCGGCCGCCCTGTCGGCGGACGACCGGCGAGGCCCATCGCCGGCCTCGTGGGACGCCCTGGGCTTTCTGCTCGCCCCGTGAGCGCCGGCGGTGGCACGCTCTTGACCGCCCGGGTCTCAGCCGCTAAGGTGGGCCGACCCGTCCCACTCTGAGCCGGAGCGGGAGGAGGGCTGATTGCGGATTCGGTTCTGGGGCACGCGGGGCTCGCTGCCCAAACCCGGACACAGCACGCTGCGCTACGGCGGCAACACCTCTTGCGTCGAGGTCGAGACCGCCGACGGGACGCTGATCATCCTCGACTGCGGGACCGGGGCCCACGAGCTGGGCCAGGCCCTCCGGGTCGGCGGGGCGAGCGGCATCCGTGGACACCTCCTCATCACCCACACCCACTGGGACCACATCCAGGGTTTCCCTTTCTTCGCCCCGCTCTTCGAATCGTCGAGCGAGTGGGACATCTACGCGCCCGGCGGCTTCGGGAAACGCCTGGAGGAGACCCTGGCTGGCCAGATGGAATACACCTACTTCCCGGTTACCCTCGAGCAGCTCGACGCGACCGTCCGGTACCACGATCTCGTGGAAGGTGTCTTCGAGATCGGCCGGGTGCGGGTCGTCGCTCGCTACCTGAATCACCCGGCCCTGACCCTGGGCTACCGGCTGGAGTGCGGCGGGGTGTCGCTGGTCTACGCCGTGGACCACGAGCCCCACGCCACCCATCAGGCCGAGGGCGCCGACCCGGCCACGGGTCACGCCGACCTGCCGGTGCATCAAGAGGATCGACGGCACGTCGACTTCCTGAGCGGCGCCGACCTCGTGATCCACGACGCGACCTACACCTCCGAGGAGTATCCCGAACGGGTCGGCTGGGGGCACAGCACCGTCGAGTACGCGGTGGACATGGCGCTGGCCGCGCGGGCCCGCCGGTTGGCGCTCTTCCACCACGCCCCGCTCCGCGACGACGACGCCCTCGATCGCCTCGTGGCCTACTGCCGAGAGCGCGTGCGCAAGCTCGGTCTCGACCTTCAGGTCTTCGCCGCCGCCGAGGGCCAGGTGATCGAGCTGCCGGAAGGGCCGGCCACCGAGGCTCCGGCCGTCGCCCGCGACGGCGAAACGGCCCGACTCGGCGTCGCGCCCGTGATCAAGACCGTCCTCATCGTCGACGACGCGCCCGACATCGTGAACCTGCTGACGCAGGCGCTGCGGGCGGAGGGCCTGCGGCTCCTGTCGGCGAGCGACGGTGAGGCGGCGCTCAAGATCGCGCGGGCCGAGCGGCCGGACCTGATCCTGCTCGACTGGCTGCTGCCCGGCCGCGACGGCCTCGACGTCTGCCGGACCCTCCGCGCCGAGGCCGACCCGCGGCTTCGCGACGTGCCGGTCGTGCTGATCACCGCCCAGACCGAGCCCGAGCACATCGCGGCGGGCTTCGCGGCCGGGGCCACCGACTACCTGACCAAGCCGTTCCGAATCGCTCACGTCCGCTCCCGGGTCCGCGGGTGGCTCCTGCGCGCCAGCGGCGCGGGCAGCGGCGCCTGACGCGGGCTCGGAGCGACAGCCAACCCTCCCCCTCGCGAGGAGCGCGCCGACTCCGTGCTCCTGACCAACGGCCGGATCTACACGCTCGACGCCGCCGACACCGTCGCGGACACCCTGGTCATCCGCGACGGCCGCGTGCGCTTCGCCGGCCGCCGGCGCGACGCCAACGTGCCGGAGGACGAGCCGGTCCTGGACCTCGGGGGCCAGGCCGTGCTCCCCGGGCTGGTGGACTGCCATGCCCACCTGATGCACCTGGCCTGGCGGCGCTTGACGCTCGACCTGGGCGGGCTCGCGTCCGAGGAGGCGGCCGCCCGACGGGTGGCCGACGCCACCGCGGGCGCGGTCCCGGGGGCGTGGCTCGGCGGCCGCGGCTGGGACCAGAACCGGTGGCCGGGGCACGCGTTCCCGACCCGCGGCTCGCTCGACCACGCCGCCCCCCGGAACCCGGTGGCCCTGACCCGCGTGGACGGCCACGCCCTGTGGGTGAACTCCGCCGCCCTCCACGCCGCCGGCATCACCGGCCACACCCCCGACCCGGCCGGCGGCCGGATCGTCAAGGGCGCGGACGGCGAGCCCACCGGCCTCCTGATCGACACCGCGCAGCGTCTCGTGCAGGTGGTCGAGCCGCGACCCGACGACACCCGCTTCGACCAGGCGGTGGGCGAGGCGATCGCCGAGTGCCTGGGGGTCGGCCTGACCGGAATCCACGAGATGGGCGCCGATCTCTACGCGCTCGCCGCCTACCGCCGGCTCCTCGAACGTGGCGCCTTCCCGTTCCGCAACTACGTGGCGGTCCGGGCCAGCGCCCCCGACGCCTGGGCGGCTCACCGCGAGCGCGGCCCAGAGACCCTCGGCGACGGTCGGCTCGTCATCGGCGCCCTCAAGCTGGTGGCCGACGGCGCGCTCGGCTCCCGGGGCGCCCTCCTCCACGCGCCATACTGCGACGACCCGGACAACGCCGGGCTCGCGCTGATCCCGGCCGACGAGCTGGAGCGGCTCACCCGCGAGGGCGCCGAGCGCGGCTTCCAGGTCTGCGTCCACGCCATCGGCGACCGCGCCAACACGCTCGTCCTCGACGCCTTCGAGCGAGGCCTGGCGTCGCGCCCGGGCCGGCGCGGGAGCCGCCCCCGCGTCGAGCACGCCCAGGTCTTGAGTCCGGAGGACATCCCCCGCTTCCGGGAGCTGGGCGTGGTGCCGAGCATGCAGCCGACCCATTGCACCTCCGACATGCCGTGGGCGGCCGAGCGCCTCGGGCCGGCTCGCCTGGCGGGGGCCTACGCCTGGCGCTCGCTCCTCGCGACCGGTGTCGTCATCGCCGCCGGCTCGGACTTTCCCGTCGAGAGCCCGAATCCCTTCCACGGCATCTACGCGGCGGTGACACGCCGGTCGCCTACCGGGGTGGGCGGACCGTGGCAACCCGAGCAGCGGATGACGCGGGCGGAAGCCGTGCGGGCCTTCACAGCCTGGGCCGCCTACGCCGCCCGCCAGGAAGCCGAGCTGGGCTCGCTGGAGCCGGGCAAGCGCGCCGATCTGGTCGTCTGCTCGGATGACGTCTTCACCTGCCCCGAGACGCGCATCCCGGCGATCCGCCCCGTGCTGACGATGGTGGGCGGCGAGATCGTGTTTCGGCGGAACGGGTAGCCGGGGCCAGACCGATGCTCGAGCGCGCCGTCCAGACGGCGGCCCACGCGGCCAGCTTCCTCGCCTATTACGCCGGCCTCGTGGTGCTCATCGGCGTGGTGGCCCACGTCGTCACCTGGGTCATCACCCGCAAGGGCACGGCCCGGTGGGTCTGGAACTACTGGACCGTCGTGGGGGCCGTGCTCATGCTGGCCGGCCTGGCCGGCATCGGGTACGGCTGGCTCGGGCTCGGCCTGGACACCGTTGCCGGGACCGGGGCGGCCGGCCTCGGGCTGTTGCTGCTCTCGGCAGGCCTGTGGATGGTCATCCCCATCTGACTCCGCCGCGACGGCGTCGACGTCATCACGAGGATTGGGCGACCGGATCGCCCACACCTGATCGTGGCGCCGGGCGGCGGGTTCCCCCGCGTGCCGGGCGGTCCCCGATACCGTCACTGACCCGACAGGAGGTCTGGCAGGCCCGGCTTCTCTTTTGCTTTAGGAGAAGAGACCCGTGGCACGCCCGCGAGAGAAAAATTTGCACGTCGAGAGGCGAACAGCCAGCGCAAGCCCGCGTGAGATACTCGATCGCGTGCTCGACAAGGGCATCGTCCTCGACGCCAGCCACCGGATCGGGCTGGCCGGCATCGATCTCCTCCACACCCAGGCCGTCGTCACCGTCGTATCGATCGAGACCCATCTTCAACAGGCGGGCCTCCCGCCGCTCGATCCCGCCTACCTCGACCGGCGCGCGGCCTGAGCCGCCGCCCGACCTCAGACCCGCAGCGTCAGCCGCTCCCCCAGCATCCGATACGTCAGCAACAGGGGCACGGACGCCGCCGCGATCAGGATCGTCCCCAGGGCGGATGCCGTCCCGAAGTGGTTCGAGAAGACCTGGGTGAAGATCTCCACCGACATGGTCGCCCAGGGCCCCGAGTAGAGCAGGATCGAGGAGCTGAGCTCGCCGATCGTCGTGATCCAGGCCAGCGTCGCGCCCGAGATGATGGCCGGGAACATGAGCGGCACCGTCACCCGCCAGAACGTCCGGAACGGCGGCACCCCCAGGCTCACCGAGGCCTCCTCCACCCGGACGTCGATCTGCTGCAGCATCGCCGCGCAGGATCGCACCGGATACGGCAGGTGTCGGATGAAGTACGACAGGAGCAGGATGGCCCAGGTCCCGGTCAGGACCAGCGGCGGGCGGTTGTAGACGATGATGAGGCCGACGCCGACCACGGTGCCGGGGATGGCATAGGCGAGCATGATCAGCCCGTCGAGCAGCGCGTGGGCCCGGGATCGCCGCCGGACGAGGAGGTAGGCGACCAGCATCCCCAGACCCACGTCGAGGACCACCGCGGCCGCGGTGAGGGCGAACGTGTTGACGATGGCCCGCGGGATCAGGTGGAAGACGGCAGCGTAGCTGGCGAGGCTGAAGCCGGCCGACATCACCGGCCCCCGGGTGGGCATCACCGAGGACACGAAGATGGTGGCAGCCGGGATCAGCGCCACCCCGACCACCAGGTAGACGAGCACGGTCACCGCGGCCCGGGCGCCTGGTGATACCCGCCGGACCTGGAGTGGCGACAGACAGACCACGTGGTAAGCGCGCCGGAAGGCGAAGTGCCGCTGGGCGAGGAGCGCCGTGGTGTTCACGAGGATCAGCAGGCTACCCAGTGTGCTCGCCATCGAGGGGTTGCCGCCCAGCTCGTTGATGAACTCGCCGT
>DASYUM010000246.1:0-45352 GCA_036001225.1 Candidatus Methylomirabilota bacterium
GCTCGTCTGCCAGGACACCGGGACCCCGGTGTTCAAGGTCCGGGTCGGCCGGGACTTTCCCTTCGCCGCCCTGGGCGGCCACGCCATCGCCGAGGCGCTGGCCGCGGGGGTACGACGCGCCACCGCCGAGCATCCCCTCCGCTCGAGCATCTGCCATCCCCTCACCCGGGAGAACCCTGGCACCAACACCGGCTGGCGCATCCCGGTCGTGGACTGGACCTTCCGGCCCGATGGGGATGCCCTCGAGCTGGCGATGATGCCGAAGGGCTCGGGCTCCGAGAACATGTCCTTCCTCCGCATGTTGCTGCCGGCCGAGGGGGTGGCCGGCATCAAGCGGTTCGTCGTCGAGTGCGTGGTGGAAGGGGCCGGGAAGCCGTGTCCGCCGACGATCATCGGCGTCGGGATCGGCGGGACGTCGGACCTGTGCATGAAGCTCGCCAAGGAGGCGATCTGGCGGCCGGTGGGCGACCCCAACCCCGATCCCGATCTGGCCAAGCTGGAGAGCGACCTGCTCGAGGCCGTCAACATGACCGGGCTCGGCCCGATGGGCCTGGGCGGCGACACCACGGCACTGGCGGTGATGGTGGAGGCCGCTTACACCCACATCACGCAGAACCCGGTGGCGGTGACACTCCAGTGCTGGCGGGGCGAGCGTGCGTCGGCGCGGATCTGCGCGGACGGCCGCGTCGAGTATGGCTACTGAGCCACGGCGATGACCTTCGCATCTCTGCGTCCTCGGCATGGCTACTGAGCACCGGCTCGCCGCACCGTTGACAGAACCCCAGGTCCGCGGCCTGCGGGCCGGGGACAGCGTCACTCTCGACGGGATCGTCTACGGACTCCGTGACGCGACACTGATCCGGATGTTCGACCAGGATATCGCGCCGCCGACGGATCTCACCGGCGCTGTCGTCCTTCACACCGCACCCAACGTGCGGCGCGGGCCCGACGGCACCTACCTTCCGCTCTCGGTCGGCACGACCACCAGCATGCGCATGGACCGCTTCACCCGGCCGCTCCTCGCGCGTCACGGGGTCCGCGCGATCATCGGCAAGGGTGGCCTGTCCTCGGCGAGCCTGGCCGCGTTCCGCGACCACGGCGGGGCCTACCTGGCCATCACCGGGGGGGCGGCGGCCCTGGAGACGGTGCAGATCGAGGCGATCGAGGCCGTCTGGTGGGAGGACTTGATGCCCGAGTGCCTCTGGCGCTTCCGGGTCCGCGGCCTCGGTCCCCTGATCGTGGGTATGGACACCCACGGCGGCGACCTCTACGCGGCGGCCCTGGCCGAGGCGAAGAGCCGGCTGGCCGGCATCTACGCCAAGCTCGGACTGTAGCCCGCCGGGCGGGCCGGCGTCGCCGCGTCGTCGCCCGGCCTTCGTCGCCTCGGTGGCATGATCTCGACGTCGGATTCGTGTCGTTGGAGCTGCAAAGGGGGTACCGAACATGGCCGCCATGCCTCGCTGCCAGTCGGCATCCTGATTGCCTCTCTTCGGGCCGAGGAGGTGACGCCATGGTCCTCGAGATCCGAGGGTTCCCCCGCGACCAGGCGCTCCGCGCGCACGTGGCCGCCCAACTCGCCGCGATAACCCGGCCGCTCCGGGTAAAGCCGGTGGCCGCCGAGGTCGGCTTCGTGGACGAGAACGGCCCCAAGGGCGGTATAGCGATCCGGTGCTCGGTGACCGTCCGGCTGCCGCGTCGCCCGGCGCTACACGTGGAGCACCTGGCCGAGACGCCGCGCCTGGCGTTCGACCAGACGATGGCGCGGCTCGAACGGCGGCTCCTCGAGGACCGCGGTCGGGAGCGGGAGCGCCGCCGCCGCCCGAAGAAGTACTACACCGCCAAGCGACTGCTCGAACCGTCGGCCGAGGGCGCGTCGGCCAAACCCGGCCCGCCGCGGCGTCGGCGGGCGAGCTGAGGCCTCGGCCGATGGACCTGCGGATGCGACTGAAAGAGCTGGCCAAGCTCGGGGGCGCGGGCGTCCCCGTGGTGAGCGTGTATCTGAACACGCGCTGGGCCGACGAGCAGCAGCGCGACCGGGTCCGCCTGTTCTTGAAGAACGCGCTCCGCGACGCGCGACGCGGCGAACACGGCGACCGGCTGGAGGCCGAGCTGGCCTGGATCGAGGCCGAGGCGGAGGCACTGGTCGCCCAGGAACGCTTTCCCGACGCCGACGGAGTCGCGCTCTTCGCCTCCCCGGACGGCCTCCGGGAGCTGATACCGGTGCGGGCGCCGTTCGAGGACGCCTTCGTCGTCGCCGACACGCCCTACCTCCGCCCGCTGGCGTCGTTTCTGGAGGAGGCGCCGGACGCCCTCGTGGTGTTCGTCGATCGGGAGCGCGCGCGGCTGATCCCGCTCCATCCCGACGGCGCGGCCGACGAGGTGACGCTGGAGGGGGCGGTTCCCGGGCAGCACCGGCGGGGCGGGTGGGCGCTCCTGGCCCAGTCGCGTTACCAGCGGCACATCGAGGCCCAACGCGACCGCCATTTCGAGGCGGTGGCGGAAACCCTCGCCCACCTCGCCGAAGGCCACGGCGCCGAGCGCCTCGTCCTGGCCGGCGAGCCGGGCACACTCGCCGCCTTCCGCGATCACCTGCCGGAGCCGCTGGCGCGGCGAATCGCCGGCAGCGTCACCGGCACCCGCTACGAGCCCGCCAGCGTCCTGGTCGGTCGGGCGGCCGAGCTGCTGGTTCGGCACGAGCGGGACGCGGAGATGGCCGCGCTGGAGGCGGTGCTCACCGAGGCCGCCAAGGGCGGGCGGGCCGCTGCCGGCCTCGAGCCCACGCTCGACGCGACGCTCCGCGGCGCCGTCCATCGGCTCTACCTCCTCGCCGGCCTCCGCCGGCCCGGGCGCACGTGCCTGGCGTGCGGC
The DNA here is from genome assembly GCA_036001225.1 of Candidatus Methylomirabilota bacterium. Taxonomy (GTDB): domain Bacteria; phylum Methylomirabilota; class Methylomirabilia; order Rokubacteriales; family DASRDR01; genus DASYUM01. The sequence continues at coordinate 2,869 of DASYUM010000246.1, forward strand.
ACGCTCGAGATCGGGGCGAGCGGGCCGTGCCGGGCCTGCGGCGGGGACACCAAGCCTACCGAGCTCATCGACGCGATCGTAGACCGGGTGATCGCCACCGGGGGGACCATCGAGACCCTCGACGCCCATCCCGGGCTCGAGCGCGCGGAGGGCATCGCGGCCCGTCTCCGCTATCCGGTCTGACCGGCGTCCGCCTTCCTGCTCCTCCGGCGTCGCCTTCGAGGGCCGCGCTCTGTCCGGTACTCGATTTGCACCCCTTCCTTGGGTTCGGGTCCCGCCTCGATGGCGGGCCGTTACGAAGCAGACACGAAGGCGGTAGACATCGTGGATCGACCTGACGAGATCAAGACCCCGGCTGCCTGACACCGGAGACCCCGCGTGGAACCCCCGCGTTTCCGGGATCGTGTGCATGCCGGCCAGGTCTTGGCCAGCAAGCTCACCAAGTACGGCGGGCGCCCCGACGTCCGGGTGCTCGCCCTGCCGCGCGGCGGCGTCCCCGTGGCCTACGAGGTGGCGCGGGCGCTCGGGGCACCCCTCGACGTCTTCCTCGTCCGCAAGCTGGGGGTGCCCGGCCACCGGGAATTGGCCATGGGGGCCATCGCCAGCGGGCACGTCCGCGTGCTCAACCGTGACATCGTGGGTCAGCTCGGGATCCCGCCCGAGGTGATCGATCGGGTCGCCGCTCTGGAGGAACAGGAGCTGGCCCGACGCGAGCGCGCCTACCGCGGCGACCGCCCGCCTCTCGACCTGCGGAATCAGACCGTGATCCTGGTGGATGACGGGCTGGCCACCGGCGCCACCATGCGGGCGGCCGTCGCCGCGCTTCGCCAGCAGGGGCCGGCCCGCATCGTGGTGGCGGTGCCGGCGGCGGCAGCCGAGACCTGCGCGGCGATCGCCGAAGAGGTGGACGAGATCGTGTGCGCCGAAACGCCCCGACCTTTCTACGCGGTGGGCCTCTGGTACGAGGACTTCCGCGAGACCACCGACGAAGAGGTGCGGCGCCTGCTCGGGAGCGCGGCATGACGGCGGAGGAGATCCGGCGCCTGGCCCGCCCGATGGGCAGGAGCGTGGCGGACCTGGATCCGCTGCTCGCGGCCATCGGCGATGCCCGAGTGGTCCTGCTGGGCGAGGCCTCGCACGGCAGCGACGAATTCTACCGCGAGCGGGCGCGGATCACGCGGCGCTTGATCACGGAGCGCGGCTTCCGCGCGGTGGCGGTCGAGGCCGACTGGCCGGCCGCCTACCGCGTGAACCGGTACGTCAGGGGCGGTGGCCCCCCGGACGCGTCCCCGGTGGAAGCCCTGGCCGGCTTCGAGCGCTTCCCGGCCTGGATGTGGCGCAACACGGCGGTGCTCGACTTCGTCGGCTGGCTCCGATCGCACAACGACCGGATCGCCGACCCGGCGACGCGCGTCGGCTTCTACGGCCTCGACCTCTACAGCCTGCACGCCTCGATCGAGGCCGTGTTGAGCTACCTCGGCACGGTGGACCCGGTGGCCGCCGTCCGGGCTCGCCAGCGCTACGCCTGCTTCGACCACTTCGGCGGTGATGCGGACGCCTACGGCTATGCCGCCACGTTCGGCCTCGACGGCTCCTGTGAAGAGGCGGTCGTGGCCCAGCTCCTGGAGCTGCGGGCGCGGAAAGCCGAGTACGCGCGCCGCGACGGCCGGGTGGCCGCCGACGATCTCTTTTACGCCGAGCAGAACGCGCGGCTCGTCCAGAACGCCGAGGCGTACTACCGGGCCATGTTCCGGGGCGGGGTGGCATCGTGGAACTTGCGCGACCGCCACATGGCGGAGACCCTGGACGCGCTCCTGGGCCACCTCGGAGACGGCGCTCGGGTCGTCGTGTGGGCGCACAACTCGCACGTCGGCGACGCCCGGGCCACCGAGCTGGGCGACCAGGGAGAGCTGAACCTCGGCCAGCTCGCGCGGGCGCGGCACGGCTCCGGCGCCGTCCTCGTCGGCTTCACCACCTACGCCGGGACGGTGACGGCCGCCTCCGACTGGGGCGGCCCGGCTGAGCGCAAGCACGTGCGCCCGGCCCTCCCGGGGAGCTGGGAAGCCGTCTTCCACGCGACGACCCTGCCGGCCTTCCTCCTCGTCCTCCGCGACCGCCCGGGGGCGATGACGGGCGATCCGGCGCGCCTCGAGCGCGCGATCGGCGTGATCTATCGCCCGGAGACCGAGCGCCGGAGTCATTACTTCCACGCCCGTCTGGCCGAGCAGTTCGATGCGGTCATCCACATCGACTGGACGCAGGCCGTCGAACCGCTGGAGCGGTCGGCGGGCTGGGAGGCCGGGGAGGTGCCGGAAACCTTCCCGTCCGCGCTGTGACGGACGAGAGCGTTCGCATCGCAGCCGGCGGGATCGCGCTCGAGGCGACCCTCGGGCGCCCAGCGGAGCCGCGCGGCGTGGTCCTCTTCGCCCACGGCAGCGGGAGCAGCCGCCACAGCCCACGGAATCGCTACGTCGCCGAGGCGCTCGTCGAGGCCGGCTTCGCCACGCTGCTGCTCGACCTGTTGACGGCGGACGAGGAGCGGATGGACGCTGTGACCGGCCGGCTCCGCTTCGACATCGGCTTGCTGGCGGTGCGGCTCGCGGCCGCGACGGACTGGGTCGCTGGCGAGCCGTCGCTGGCCGGCTTGCGCGTCGGCTATTTCGGCGCCAGCACCGGGGCCGCGGCCGCCCTGGTGGCGGCGGCCGAGCGGCCCGACCGGGTCGCCGCCATCGTCTCGCGCGGCGGCCGTCCGGACCTGGCGGGAGTGGCACTGACCCGGGTCCGGGCGCCGACGCTCCTGATCGTGGGCGGCCGGGACTACCCGGTCCTGGGACTCAACCGGCAGGCGCTGGCGCTGCTGGCCGGGCCGGCCCGGCTCGAGATCGTGCCGGGTGCGACCCACCTCTTCGAGGAACCGGGCGCGCTGGCTGCAGTGGCCCGCCTGGCCCGAGCGTGGTTCGAGGAACATCTCCCGGCGGCGCGTCCGGAGGCCCGGCGCGCCGGCTGAATCGGGAGGGCAGGGGGTACGTCGATGGGCAGGCAGACCTCGGACAAGCGTGGGCTCCGATCCTCGGCGCGGAAGGGCGCGTCCTCGCGCCACCGGCTGGCCTCGATGCCGGCGACGCGAGCAGTCGGCGGGGCGTTCGGGCAGGGCGATCGTCGCACCCCGCGCCGGGCCCGCCCGTCGGGGGCCCGGCGGCCGGCGCTGATCGCGAGCGTCAACCCCGCGACCGGGGAGACGCTCCGGACCTTCCCGCCGCTCGGCCCGGCGGAGCTGGAGGCCAAGCTCGCCCGCGCCGCGGCGGCCTTCCACGACTACCGCCGGACGCCGCTCGTCGAGCGGACTCGGCTGCTGGCCCGGGTCGCCACCGTCCTGGAAGAGGAACACCAGGCCCTCGCGCGCCTGATGACGACCGAGATGGGCAAGCCGTTCCAGGCCGCCGTCGAGGAGGCGCTCAAGTGCGCGCGCGGCTGCCGGTACTACGTCGAGCACGGCCCGGCGCTCCTGGCCGACGAGCCGGTCGCGACCGAGGGGGCCGAGACCTTCGTCCGCTACCAGCCGCTGGGACCGATCCTCGCCATCATGCCCTGGACCTTCCCCTTCTGGCAGGTCTTCCGCTTCGCCGCGCCCGCGCTGGTGGCCGGCAACGTCGGCCTCCTCAAGCACGCCGCCAACGTCCCTCAGTGCGCGCTCGCCATCGAGGAGATCATGCGCCGCGCCGGCTTCCCCGCCGGCGTGTTCCAGACCCTCCTCATCCCGACCGACCGGGTGGCGGGCGTCATCGACGATCCCCGCGTGATGGGGGTGACGCTCACCGGTAGCGAGGGCGCCGGGAGCGCAGTGGCCGGGCAGGCCGGGGCCCGGATCAAGAAGACCGTGCTCGAGCTGGGCGGCAGCGATCCCTTCGTGGTGATGCCGAGCGCCGACCTCGACGCCGCGGTGGCGACCGCCGTGCGGGCGCGCGCGATCAACAACGGGCAGTCGTGCATCGCGGCCAAGCGCTTCATCGTGGCCGCGGCGATCGCCGACGAGTTCGAGGGCCGGTTCGTCCGGGGCATGGAGGCCCTCCGGGTCGGGGATCCCATGGCGCCGACCACGGACGTCGGCCCCCTCGCCACCGGCGAGATCCTCGACAGGCTCGACGATCAGGTGCGGAGGTCAGTGGCGGCCGGCGCCCGGGTCCTCACCGGCGGCCGACGGCTCGAGGGTCCCGGCTACTACTACGCGCCGACGGTCCTCACCGACATCCCGCCGGAGTCGCCGGCCTATCGCGAGGAGCTGTTCGGGCCGGTGGCCGCCCTGTTCCGCGTCCCCGGCGCCGACGAGGCCATTCGCCTCGCCAACGACACGACGTTCGGTCTGGGAGCGAGCGTCTGGACGACCGATGCCGGCGAGCGCGCGCGGTTCATCGACGAGCTGGAGGTCGGCCTCGTCTTCGTCAACGCGATGGTCGCGTCCGATCCCCGGCTGCCGTTCGGCGGCGTGAAGCGCTCGGGCTACGGCCGGGAGCTGGCTGTTTACGGCCTGCGCGAGTTCGTCAACATCAAGACCGTCTGGATCAAGGAGGGCGCGGCGCAACCGGACACCGCGACCGAATAGGATCGGAGGAGACGATCATGGCCGACGTTCCCCGGATTTCCGTCCAGGAGGCCCGGCGCAAGGCGGTCGCGGGCGAGGCGCTGCTGGTCTGCGCTTACGCCGACGAGGGGAAGTGCGCGAAGCTGAAGCTGGAGGGCGCGATCTCGCTGGCCGCGCTCCAGGCGCGGCAGGAAACGCTCGCCAAGGACCGCGAGCTGATCTTCTACTGCGCCTGACCCCAGGAGGCCAGCGCTGCCGGTCAGGCAGCGGCATACCGGACCCGAGGCTTCATCAACGCCAGGGCGTTGAGCGGCGGCGTCGAGGCCTGGCAGCAGTCCGGCTTCCCGATGGCCGCCTGAGGTCGGGCCTCGGCCCGTCTCACCGACAGGCGCTGGCGGGTGATGCTATCGTGAGGATGTGAGGCGCGGGCGTCCGCGGCCTGACGAGTCGGCCGCGTCGGTCACCGGCGGCGCGGTGCCGGCGGCGGCGCTCGTCGAGCCCTTCCCGAAGCTCGATCTTCCCGTCCGGCCGCCGTTCGCGCCGATGGAGGCGCGCGCGGTGGAGAGCCTGCCGACCGGCGCCGGCTGGCTCTTCGAGCCCAAGTGGGACGGCTTCCGCTGCCTCGCCTTCCGCGAGGGGGCGCGCGTCGTGCTGCAGTCCAAGGCCGGCCAGCCCCTCGGGCGCTATTTTCCCGAGCTGGTGGAGGCGCTCGGTCGGCTACCGGCGGGGCGCTTCGTCCTCGACGGGGAGGTCGTCGTCGTCGTGGAGGGGCAGCTCTCCTTCGACGACCTTCTCCAGCGGATCCACCCGGCCGAGAGCCGCGTCCGGAAGCTGGCTGGGGAAACGCCGGCCACGCTGCTCGTGTTCGATCTCCTGATGGACGCCGCCGACCGGTCGCTGCTCGACCTGCCCCTGTCCGGCCGGCGCGAGGCCCTCGAGCGCTTCTTCGCCTCGCTGCCGGAAAGCGGCGTCGTCCGGCTCTCCCCGGCCACCGCCGACCGCGCCCTCGCTGAGCGCTGGATGCGTGAGGGCAGGGCGAGCGGCCTCGACGGAGTGATCGCCAAGCGGTTGGACGCTCCGTACCGCGCCGGCGACCGGACGGCGATGCGCAAGGTCAAGCGGATCCGGACCGCGGACTGCGTCGTCGGGGGCTTTCGCTACGCCCAAGCCGGCGGTGAGGTCGGCTCGCTCCTGCTCGGGCTCTACAACGAGGCCGGGCTCCTCGATCACGTCGGCTTCGCCGCGAGCTTCACGGCCGAGGAACGGGCGCGGCTCAAGCCGATCGTGGAGCCGCTCGTCGAGCCGCCGGGGTTCACCGGGAAGGCGCCGGGGGGGCCCAGCCGGTGGGCGACCGAGCGCTCGACCGAGTGGCAGCCGCTCAAGCCGGTCCTGGTCGGCGAGGTGCGCTACGATCACTTCTCGGGCGATCGCTTCCGGCACGGCACCAAGTTTCTGCGCTGGCGCCCCGACAAGGCGCCGGCCCGGTGCACCTTCGACCAGGTGCGCAGCAGTGGCCAGGCGGGACTACCCCTCGATCTGGCGCGCTGAGGGATCTCCCTCGAGCTTCGGCAGCTCGATGACGCGGAAGGGAGCGCGGTCGGGGAACGTGTGCTGGAGGAGCGGGAGGGCGACGTTGTAGACGGGAACGTCGCTCCGGGTCCGCCCCTCCAGGCGGCCGTGGTGGGCGTGGCCGTGGAAGATCGCGGTCACCGGGTAGTGGGTGAGGGGCTCCTCGAGCCGGCTCGAGCCCAGGAACGGATAGATCTCGGGCGGCTCGCCCACGACGGTGGCCTGGATCGGCGCGTAGTGCATGAGGGCGATCCGTTGCGGCGTCCGTAGCCGGGCCAGGGCCGATTCCAGCTTGAGCGCCTCGTCCACCGCCTCGTGGACGAAGCGCTTGATCACCTCCTCGCCCCACGGCTGGAGGGCCCGCTCGCCGAAGCCACCGCCGAAGCCCTTGACGCCGGCGAAGCCGACCCCGTTGATCTCGCAGGCATCTCCGTCGAGCACGGTGGCGCCGATGTCGGTGAGGATCTGCCGGATCTCGGCCTGTTTGCCGGACTCGTACTCGTGGTTGCCCAGCACGGCCACGATCGGAATCTTGAGCCCGGCCGCCAGCTCCTTAGCGAGCATCCGAGCCTCGTCGGGGAGGCCATGGTTGGTGAGGTCGCCGCAGACGAGGAGAACGTCGGCCTGCTCCGTGATCTGGGGGAGGAACGGCTGCAGCGTCCCCGCGCCGGGGCCGGGGGCACCGTAGTGGATGTCGCCGATCGCCCCGACCCGCATGTCACTCCTCGTCGATCGCCGCCGTCCAGAGGGCGATCTCGTCGGAGGTCATGTTCCCCTCCGGCCACCGGCGGGCGTCCCGGTAGCCCCACTGCTGGATGTCCGGCCGGTACTGGGCGCGGGAGAGGACGGTGCCCTGACAGATCCGCTCGTCGGGCGCGGAGCGATCCAGCTCGCCCTCCAGCCGCCCGAGCAGCTCCCGCAGGACGGCGGTCGGGATCCGCGCCCGCTCGCCGGGGTACACGAAGCCGAATAGGATCAGGTGGGTCAGCAGCACGCGCCACTGCGCGTCGAAGCGCCCGAGCAGCCGCGGCCAGTCGAGGTCCTCGGCGCGGGCCCGGAGGAGATGGACGACATCGGCGCCGTCGAAGCGCTCGCGCTCCATGATGAAGGCCTTCGACCAGATCATCTCCTCGACCGGGCAGAGGCGGACCGGAATGTCGAGGACCTCGTCGGGGACGGCGTGGACGAACCAGCCGTCGTCCACCGCCGCCACGCCGTTCCCGGAACTGAAGATCACATCGACGTAGTCGTCGCCGCAGAAGGCCTTGGCCAGCCAATGGGGGAAGGCGAGGTCGGTCCGGCAGCCGGCCCGGGTCAGCGCGCGCAGCAGGCGCGGACAGTCCGACCGCCGCACGAAGACGTCGAGGTCCTTGGTGTGACGCACGACTCCCGTGTAGCGAGCCAAGGCGTAGGCGCCGCCGACCAGGAACGGCACCTGGGCCGCGTTGAGGGCCGAGAGCGTCCGCTGATAGAAGGCGCGGGTCTCCGGGCCCAACTCCCCGACGGACTGGCACCCCCCGTTCTGACCCATTGGCCGGCTGGCCTCCTACTCGTTGCGGGTCCTGCTCACGCCGCCCGGCGCCGGCGCGCCTGGCTCCGCGCCTGGCGGGCGAGCGCCCGCCGCGACGCCGCCCGGCGGCCTTCGCGCTTGAGGGCGCCCCGCACCGCCCGGGACCGCCGGGGTGACGGTCGCCGGCGTCCCCGCCGTCCCGCGCGGTAGGCCTGTTCGGCGCTCCGCCGGGTGCGCTCGGAGGTCCGCCCGGGGGCCGGCGGCGGCAGCTTCACGCCGGACCGCCGGGCCTTGCTGAGGCCGATGGCGATCGCCTGCTTGGTCGAGCGGGCGCCGTGCTTGCCCTTCCGGATGTGCTCCATCTCCTCGCGGACGAATTCCCCGGCCTGGGTGGTCGGCGCCTTGCCTTCCCGTTTGGCGCGGCGGGCCCGTTCGAGCGTCTTCTTCTCAGGCATTGTCGGTGCCTCCTTTCAGGCGGTGTCCAGGGCAAGAACCGTGCCGATTACCGTCGGTCCCCGATCTGAAGTACATGTAGGTAGCGGAGCCACTCGCGCGATGGGAGTCGGGCAGGTAGAGGCGCCGCCGCCAGTGCGGGTAGACGTAACCGCTCGCACCGACGTAGGCGCGCCCGGCCACGGGGCACCGACTCAGGCCTTTTCCGCCATCACGGGTTCCCCCCGCCTCCGCAGGAGCACCACGGACGCGACGAGGACGAGCATCATCAGGCTCAGCAGCCCGAGCTCGAGCATCGCGTTGCGGAGGGGGACGTCTCCCGACTGCGGGAACTTCCCGAACTCGGCGGTCAGGACCAGGATCCGCCGCGTCACCGCAATGAGGCCGACGATGAGGAAGGGCTCGGGCACGAGCGCATGCTCGCGGAAGGAGACCTGCACGGTATAGAGGATCTCCACGATCATGAGGATCAGCAGGATCCGGTCGAGCAGCTCGACCACGTGGCCGGGCAGGGTGCCCCCGACCAGCGCCGCGCTGAAGTCGACGACCCCGGCGCCGAGCAGAACCAGCGCGGTTCCGGCCAGGAGAATCCCCAGCCCCACGTAAACGATGTCTTCGACCCGCGTGAACCCTCGAGCGACCCATGCGCGGACCCGGCTTTCCGCCGCGTCGAGCGCGTGGTCCTCGCGCGCCGCTGTCTTGGCGATCCTCAGATCTGGCATCGGACCTCCTCAGATCTGGCATCGGACCTCCTCGGGTGGCCGAGGAACCCGGCCGGGGCCGGGTCCGTCCCAACCTTGCAAACCTGCCGCCACGCGCCGCGCCGAGCCTAGGGCACCGGTATTGCCTTTGCACCCCTGGCGCGTACGTCACTGGACGTCGGTGATCGAAATCCGACTGGGCAAGGATGGCCTCCCGATGGCCCACGCCGGCGGCGCCTTGACCGGCTGTCATCCGGCGCCGGCGGCATCGGGACGGCCCCGGCCAGAGGGGAGGCCGGCGAGTCGGTCGCCTCGCCGAGCCGGCTGAGCGCACAACGAGCGGGCGGCCGCCCGCAACAACCAGATCGCGCGAGAGGAGGCAACATGCCTCGGTGTGAAACGTGCGGAAACGACTACGACAAGACCATGGAGATCACCTACCAGGGCCGCCGCCACGTGTTCGACAGCTTCGAGTGCGCGATGCACGCCTTGGCGCCCCGCTGTGAGCACTGCGGCTGCCGGATCGTCGGCCACGGCGTGGAGAGCGATAACCGGATGTTCTGCTGCGCGCACTGCGCCGCGGAGGTGGGGGTCCGCCACGTTCGGGCCTAGGTGCTCACCGGGATCTCGTTCCCCCCGGAGCGCGGCAACCGAGTCACTGCCCGGCGGTACCAGGATTGCAGCGGCTCGGTCGCCGCGAGCGCGCCTGCGCGCAGGAGGTAGCGGCAGCAGCGAACGGTAAGCGAATCGGTAGCCCGCCTGCGTGATGGTGCCGTTCCCCCGGCCCCGCCCGGCCTGCCCAGCAGTCGGACCACCCGCGACCTACCAACCGGAGCGACGATATGGAGTTGTCTCGGCGCGACTTCTTGAAAGCGTCGTCGGCCGCCGTCACCGGCACTGCGCTCGGCGGGCTGGTCGGCCTCGGCGCGGACCTCCAGCCGACCGTGGCCCGGGCCGGATCAAGGACGCCGGGGCCGTCCCCAGCGTCTGCCCGTACTGCTCGGTCGGGTGCGCGACGCTGGTCCACACCGTGAATGGCCAGATCGTCAACATCTATCTCCTCGGCCACCGGCGCGGCGCGATGAGCCCCGGGCTCGCCTCGCTGAAGTGCTTCGACGCCTGGGTGGTGGCGCTGGAGCTGATCGTGGCGGCTTCCTGCTGCGGGTGGTCATCGTGCTCTCGTCCGAGGGAGTGTGAGAGGGGGGAGATAAACGGGCGGGTCATCTTCCTGGTCGGGCTGATCGGGTCGGGACTGATGGCGTGCACGAGTCCGGAAGCGAGCCGCACGCGTGGCGGCGGGCTGGGCGCCGACGTCGGGAACCGGGGCCACGTGGTCCAGATGCACGAGGGCTCGCGCCAGTTCCACAAGACGCCCCGCCTGCTCGCGCGCGCGTCCGCGCCGGACCTCGGCCCCGCCGACCAGGCCGACCGGCTGAGCCGTCGCTGAGCCATGGCGCGTTCCAGTCCTGACCGTCTGGCCCGGCTCGAGTCCGAGCACCCGGAGTGGCGGCCGTGGCTGCTCCCCCTCGCGCGGGCTCGCCGCGCGGCGAGCAGCGCCGTCTGGCAGACCTGCCTGCCGACCACCGCGCTCGAGGCCGGCGACGAGACCCCTCCGCTCCTGGCCGGCGCCGTGATCGCGGTGGAGCCGCGGCTCCTCGCCACCTGGCTCGCCGAGCTGGCCGGCGCCGCGGCCGAGGCCGGCAGCGCCAGCGCGGGATCGCTGCGGGCGCGCGCCGGCAGCCTCGACGCCCTGGCGGTGCTGGAGGCGGGGCTGGACCAGGACCGGCGGCGGCTGGCCGCGCTGGCCGCCGACGTCGGCGTCCAATCGGGCGCGCTTGAGGCCGTGGCCGGGCTGCTGGCGTGGCCGCTCTTGCAGACGTGCGGACAGCAGTGGGCGCACCGCATCCCGCCGAGCTGGCGCGGCGGCTACTGTCCGATCTGCGGGGCCTGGCCGACGCTGGCCGAGACACGCGGTGTCGAGCGCGTGCGGCGATTCCGCTGCGGGCGGTGTGGGAGCGACTGGCACGCCGACTGGCTGCGCTGTCCGTACTGCGGGATGGCCGAGCACGACCGGCTCGGCTCCTTGGTCTCGGAGCTTGCCGCCGGGCGGCGCCGCGTGGACGTCTGCCGGGCCTGCGGCGGCTACGTGAAGGGGCTGACCACCCTCCAGGCGACGCCGGCCCCCGACGTCGCGGTGGCCGACCTCGCGAGCGTGGACCTCGACGTGGTGGCGCTCGAGCACGGCTTCACGCGGCCGGAGGGCGCCGGCTACCCACTCGGCCTGCGTGTGGTCGAGACGCCGCGGCGCGGTCGCCGCCTCTTCGCATGGCGAGCGTGACCCCGGGCCGACCGGCCGAGATCTGCGCGGCGCTCCTGGCCGCGCTGGAGGCCTCGGAAGGGCGAGGCAAGCGCCGGCAGCGTGACCAGACGCCGGGCCGCATCGGGCTCGCGCTCAAGCGCGGGCTCCTCGAGCGCGCCATCCGCGAGGCTCCCGATCCCGAGGCCTTCGAGGGCTGGCTGCTCGAGCGCTGTCTCGACCCCGATCCCGCAGTCTCGGTGGGCGGGTGCGGGCGATGGCGATCGAGGTGCTCTTCGAATGGCGGCTGGCCCGGTCGGTCCCCGCGTTCCAGACCTGGCTGGCCCGCGGCGCGCCATCCGACGACGCCCTCCCGCCGGCACGGCCTGTGCATCCCGGAGCAGGACCCAAGAGGAGGGCGCCATGAAGACCAGGCCAAAGCTGGACCGCCAGATCGCGGGGGAGGTCGAGCAGCTCCTCCGGACCAGGCACGCTGAGCTGACCGAGTCGATCCGCGGCCTCGTTGCCCGGCAGCGCAACGGTAACGGGGACAGGCCCGCCGAGGAGGTCCTCCCTGCCACCGAGAGCCTGGACGACGAGATCCGCAGCGCCCTGCTGGACCGTCGGAGCCGGCAGCTCGCCCAGGTCGAGGCCGCGCTGGAGCAGTTGAGCCGTGGCGACTACGGCCGCTGCCACGACTGTGGCGCCTTCATCGGGCTGCCTCGACTTCGCGCCCTCCCCTTCGCCCAGCGCTGTGCCCCCTGCCAGGCTCGCGCCGAGCGCCGAGCCGCGCCGCTCGCCCGGCGGGCGCCGGCCAAAATGACCCGGCGGGCTGCCTGAGGCGGGTCGCCCGGGGGCGCACCACGGCTGCCGTCGGAGGCCGGACGCTGTGTAAGGTTTTCAGCCTAGAGTGACCACTCTAACGACCGCCGGCCGCCCGGCGCCCGAGTCGGACGCCGGCTGGCCTGATCGAACGGAGAAATTGGCGAACCCGGCACTCGGCACGCGCTGTGCAAAACCACCGGGGAGCACGCCGCAGAAGGAGGGCGACATGAAACCGACCAACGGCAATGGCAAGCTCGACCAACGGGCCGCCGCGGAGATCGAGCGGTTCCTGAGAGCGCGGCAGACCCAGCTCCAGGAGTCGGTCCGCAACAGCGTGACCCAGCGCCGGACGACCGAGGCGACCCGGAGCGCCGACATCACATCGTGCGCGACCGAGACGCTGCACACCGAGATCGAGGTCACCCTGATGGATCGCCACAGCCGGCAGGTCGCCCAGATCCAGGCGGCGCTGGACCGCCTGGCCCGGGGCGAGTACGGCATCTGTCACGACTGCGGCGAGTTCATCGGGTTGCCCCGATTGCGCGCGATGCCCTTCGCCCCGCGCTGCAGCCCATGCCAGTCCCGAGCCGAGCTGCGGGCCCGACGCTACGCCGGCCCCGTCCCCGTCGGTCTGCCCGAAGCCGCCTGAGACCCGACCTTCCTCCGGCGTCGAAGACGACGCGAGCCCGGGAGCGCTCCCGGGCTCGCTTGCTTTTTGCGGCCGGCCCGATGACCGCTACGTTCCCGACCCCTGGCGCGCCGCCGCGTCATGAGCCGGCTGCCCCGTCTCCGGTAGCGTCTTCATCCGCGCGAGGTCGCCGTCCATTCGACTCTTGGCGTCGGCGCCCAAGAGCGCGGCCACGCCGTGCCCGATCGCGCCGCCCGGCGGCGTGTAGGCGAGGTGGATGTCCAGCCGCGTGCCGTCGTGGTGATTCGGTCGGAACCGTGCTCGACGAGTGGACGACCCGGCCGCCGGATTGCACTTCCGGACCGGGCGCCAAGTCACCGAACGGAGGAGAGCATGCTGAAAAACGCTACCTACAACCTGCTGGAGACGGCGTCGGTCATCTCAAAGGGGCTCCACCGCTACGAGACGTTCGCCAAGGATGCTCAGGGCTGCCAGCAGTGTCAGCAGCTCTGGCAGCACATGAAGCAGGCGGACCAGGAGCAGCTGCAGCGGGTCGTCCAGCACATGACGCAGCATCTGGAACAGGAGCCGGACAACAAGAAGCCTGCCGCCGCCTGACGCGACTGGGACCCGCGCAACCGTGCGGATCGTCGAGCCCGAGGTCATCGGGCTCGACGGGCGTTGGTGGGGAGGTCTCGGCGCCCTCCGTTGCTGTCGCTCCGAGCCGCGGCTTCGCCGCCGGCTCACCCACCCAACCCTAAAAGGGGGGAGGCCTCGGAAGGGGCTGTCGAGGCCCCCTCCGATAAACTAGACCGGGACGAGGCTCAGGATCAGCCAGCCGATCGCCAGCGTGAGCAAGGTGAGGGGAACGCCGACCCGGCAGTACTCGACGAAGCTGATTTCCACCCGCGCGGCCCGGGCAGCCTCCACGACGATCAGGTTGGCGACCGACCCGAGGATGGTCAGGTTCCCGGCCAGCGTCGAGGCCATCGCCAGGACCAGCCAGCCGCGGGCGGGCTCGCCGAAGCTCGGGATCACCGACTTGAACAGGAGCACGGCGGGAACGTTCGAGACCAGGTTGGAGAGCGCGGCGCTCACCGCGGTCAGCACCGCCGGCCGGTGGAGGCTGGCCGCCCCCGCCCACCGCAACAGTTCGCGGGTCAGCCCCGACGCCTCCATCCCCCCGATCAGGACGAACAGGCCAGTGAACAGGACGAGCAGCTCCCAGTTGATCTCGCGGTAGACCTTGGCCGGCTTCACGCGACGGTTGAGGAGCGTGTAGGCGGCACCGCCGACCGCGACCAGCGCGATGGGGACACCGGCCAGGAACCCGGCCAGCATGACGAGCACGACCACGACGGTCTTGATCATGAGAGAGTAGTGGACCGGGAAGTGGGTGTCGAGCCGGGCCGGATCGAAGGCGGCGGCGGCGAGCTGCCGCCGGTAGACGAGCCAGACGACGAGCGCGACGCAGCCGAGCCCGATCAGCGCCACCGGCGCCTCGTGCAGGAGGAAGCTCCGGTAAGCGATCCCCGAGAAGCTCCCCACCAGCATGTTCTGCGGGTTGCCGGTCAGCGTGGCGACGCTGCCCACGTTGGCGGCGGTGGCGAGCGCGATCAGGTAGGGGACCGGCGGCAGGCGCAGCTGCCGGGTGACGTCGAGGATCAACGGAGCCAGCACGAGGCAAACCACGTCGTTCACGAACAGCGCCGACAGCACGCCGGCGGCGCCGATCACCGCCACCAGCAGCCCGAGGGGCCCGCGCGCCTGCCGGACCGCCCACACCGTGACCAGCTTGAAGAAGCCGGAGAGACGGAGGTAGGCCGAGACGATCATCATGCCGAAGAGCAGCACCAGCGTGTGCGCGTCCACCGCGGCCACCGCCTGGTCCCAGGGGATGACGCCCGTGACCACCATGGCGGCCGCCCCGATGATCGCGATGCCGGTCCGGTCCACCCGGAAGCCGGGGATGCGCCCGAGGCAGAGCCCAAAATAGGTCCACATGAAGGCGGCGAGCGCGATGATCCGGCCGAGCGCGACCTCCGACATGCGGTCCAGTATATCGACGCCGTCTTGACAGTGCCGGCAACATTTGGGAGAGTACCCTCCAGCCTCGAAGCGCCCGGAGCGATCGAGCCAGCCGGAGCCCTCTTGGAGCTTCACCGTCGCGCGATCCGGATCGTCCACGCCCGCCTCGGACTCGTCTCGAACAACGGACCGCTCCTCCACCGCGCGGAGTACTTCCGTGACCGCGTGATGCAATCGCTCCTCACCGACTACCACCGGGTGGACGACATTCCGTGGGAGGGCCCCCGCGCGGTCGACGCCGAGATGGACGTCCTCGACCTCCCCGGCGTGACGCCGGCCATCACGCTGGCGCCCGACCGGGTCGTCGCCGCCGGCGACTGGAGCGCCTGCGAGGCGGCCGCCTCCGATCGCCGCTACACGCTCTTCGGCAACCTGGGCTTTCTCTTCCGCTACACGATCTTCGCCCTCGAGCACTACCACGAGACCTGGTCGTTCCACGCCAGCGCCATGGTGGACGACAAGGGCGACCTCTGGCTGATCCCGGGCGGCGCCGGAGCCGGCAAGACGGTCTTCCTCCTCGAGGGGCTGACCCGGGGCTGGACGATCTTCTCGACGGAGATGACCCACGTCCGCCTCACCGACGGCGGCTACGAGTTCTACAAGGGCTCCCTCTTCGACAACGTCCGGCTGGGGTCGCTGCGCTACGATTTCCCGGCGGTCGTCGAGCGACTCGGCCTCACGCTGCCCGACTCGAAAGATCCCTGGGGCAGCAAGATCGCCCTCGACCTCGGCCACGTCCAGACGCCGTCGGACGTGCTGGTGAGCCCGTCGCTCCGCATCGTGAATCCCAAGGTGGAGTCGGGACGAGAGCGGGCGATCGTGGGCCGCCTCGACCGCCGGGAGAAGCTGGTCAAGCTGCTGTTCGACAACGCGACCGAGAAGCACGGCGGCACCGTGCTCCTCTACGATCGCCTGCCGCTGCCCTCCCTGGACACCCCCGCGCTGATGGCGCGTCGCCTGGCCGCGATGCACGGGCTCCTGGACCGGGCTACGGTCAAGAGCGCCCGCACGACGCTGTGTGGCGCCAAGAACTGTCTGGAGGGCCTGCTTGAAGATTGACCCCGGCGCGCGTCCGGCCTGGGAAGGGGTGATCGAGTGGCCGGTCCCCGAGCGGCTTCGGAAGCCGCGGGAGAGCGGCTGGACGATGGTGATCGACAAGGGGCTCGGTCTCCACGTGATCGACGACCTCATGCAGGTGGCGGCGCCGTGCATCGACGTGGTCAAGCTCACCTTCGGGACCTCGGCCTTCTTCCGCTTCGACGTCCTCAAGGAGAAGGTGCGCACGATCACCGCCCACGGGGTGGCCTGCATGCCGGGCGGCACATTCCAGGAGGTGGCGGTCTGGCAGGGCGCCTACGACCGCTACCTGGAGCGGGCCCGCGAGCTCGGGTTCACGGCGATCGAGGTCTCCGACGGCACCATCGAGATGGACGCCCGGACCCGGGCCGACGCCATCGCCAAGGCCGTCAAGGCCGGCTTCCGCGTCCTGTCCGAGGTCGGCAAGAAGGATCCGACCGACGCCCAGCCGATGGCGGTCCTGGCCGACCTCGTCAACGCCGATCTCGAGCACGGCGCCTTCATGGTCATCATGGAAGCCCGGGAGGCCGGGAAGGGGGTCGGCATCTACGACGCCTCCGGCCTGCCCAAGGAAGCCGAGATCGACGCCTTCCTCGAGGGCGTCAAGGACCCGGGCCGCGTCCTCTGGGAGGCGCCGCTGGGACCTCAGCAGCGTTACCTCGTCCTCCGCTTCGGCCCCAACGTGAACCTCGGCAACGTGGGCCCCGAGGACATCCTGGCCCTGGAGGCGCTCCGATGCGGCCTCCGCGGCGACACCCTCAAGCGGGCCTGGCTCGCGGCCCGTCGCACATGACGCCTACCTCAGAGCACGGAACACTGACGACACTGTCCGGAGGACCGGGCCCCGGCCCGAGCCCCAGTTCCCTCTCCCCACCGGGGAGAGGGCCTGGGTGAGGGGCGAGCCGAGCTACGACGCGGTGGTCGTCGGTGCGGGACCCAACGGGCTGGCCGCCGCCATCACCGTCGCCGCGGCCGGCCGCTCCGTCCTCCTCCTCGAACGGGCTGACACCGTCGGCGGCGGCACCCGCTCGGCCGCGCTGACCCTCCCCGGCTTCGTCCACGACGTCTGCTCGGCGATCCACCCGCTCGCGGTCGCCTCGCCGTTCTTCCGGACGCTGCCCCTCGCCGCCGACGGCCTCGCCTGGATCGAGCCGCCCGTCGCCCTGGCGCATCCGTTCGACGACGAGCCGCCCGCGCTGCTGGTCCGCTCGGTCGAGGCGACCGCGGCCACGCTGGGGGTCGACGCCGGCGCCTACCGGCGGCTCATGGGTCCGCTCGTCCGGACCTGGCCCCGGCTCGCCGGCGACGTCCTGCGTCCGCTGCTCGGCGTGCCTCGCCATCCGCTCGCACTGGCGCGCTTCGGCCTCCGCGCGCTGCGCTCGGCGCGGGGGCTCGCCGAGCGGCTCTTCACCGGCGCGCGGGCGCGGGCGCTCCTGGCCGGCCTGGCCGCGCACTCGATGCTTCCGCTCGAAACGCCGGGGGGCGCGGGGGTCGCGCTGGTGCTCGGCGCGCTCGGGCACGCCGTGGGCTGGCCTTTCCCGCGCGGCGGGGCCCAGCGGATCGCCGACGCGCTGGCGGCCCATCTGCGGAGCCTCGGCGGCGAGATCCGGACCGGCGTGGAGGTGGAGACGCTGGCGGCGCTGCCGGCGAGCCGGCTCGTGCTCTGCGACGTCACGCCGCGTCAGCTTCTGGCCCTGGCCGGACCGCGGCTGCCGGACCGCTACCGCCGGCGTCTGGCCGCCTACCGCTACGGCCCCGGCGTCTTCAAGCTCGACCTCGCCCTCGACGGCCCGATCCCGTGGCGCGATACGGCCTGCAGCGAGGCGGGGACGGTGCACGTGGGCGGGACGCTCGGCGAGATCGCGGACGCCGAGCGCGCGGTCGCCGGTGGCGCGCACCCGGCGCGGCCATTCGTGCTCCTGGCCCAACCGACCCGGTTCGACCCGAGCCGGGCGCCCGCCGGCCGGCACACCGTCTGGGCCTACTGCCACGTCCCCAGCGGCTCCGACGCCGACCTCACCGACGCCATCGAGCGGCAGGTCGAGCGCTTCGCGCCCGGCTTCCGTGACCGGATCCTGGCGCGCTGCGCCCACACGGCGCGCGACGTGGAGCGGGAGAACCCGAACTACGTCGGCGGCGACATCAACGGCGGGGTCCAGGACCTCTGGCAGACCCTCGCCCGCCCGATGCTGCGGCCGACCCCGTACGCGACGCCGACGCCCGGCCTCTACCTCTGCTCGTCGGCCACGCCGCCCGGCGGGGGCGTCCACGGGATGTGCGGCCACCTCGCGGCGCGCGCCGCGCTGGCGGCTCTCCGCTGAGTCGGCCCGGGCCAACGCGGGAATACGCCCATCTCCAGGTTTTACCGGAGTCCTCCGCGGGCCGATTGGTGGCGCCACCTTGCACGCGATCGGCCACCGGCGTATCGTCTGACTACCGGGATACGGTCAGCTGCGGCGGCCTGTGTCCGCCCGCGGACCGGCCTACCGCTACTTCACTTCTTCGAGTTCTACGCGTCGACACCGAGCTCGGCCTGCCACCGCGTCAGAAAGGCGACGCGCTCAAAGCCATCGAAGATCACATCCTGGAGCAGGCGCGGCTCAGCGGAGGTCGCGATTGTTGAAGGCTCACGTCGGACACTGGCGTCATTCAGGCCGGGTCCGTCGATGGTCCCAGAGGTCGACAATGGAGTCACACGGAGGTGGAACGATGGCCACGTATGTGGTCCTGACCCGATTGACGCCTGAGAGCGTCAAGTCACCCGGAGACCTCAGGCGCCTGGAGAAAGCCGTCAGCGAGCGCATTCGGAAGGAATGCCCGGAGGTGAAGTGGATCGCTAACTACGCAATCCTCGGCCCCCACGACTACCTCGACATCGTCGAGGCCCCCGACGAGGCCACAGTCGCCAAGGTGGTGATGATCATTCGGTCGTTTGGTCACGCCACGACGGAGACATGGACCGCCTTGCCATGGGAGCGATTCGAGAGCCTCCTTCCACGCTGAGTGGTCGAGATCGAGCCCACGGCCGCGGTTCTGGCCAGACCGTACCGGACTAGGCGCCCGCCGGGGCCACCAGGGCAGGGCAAGCCGGGATCATCCGCCGGCGAGGCCGTCAGCCGGCGAGCTTGATGCCGGCAGCCCTGCCTGCCTCGTGCCGCGCTTCCGAGCCAGGTCGTTCCACGTTCGCTTCGCCCTCGGGCGCCTGGTAAACCGGGCGCTGCGCCTGGAGGACGGCCTCGCCCGCGTCCGAGATGTCCCCGCCGGCCGCCGCCCGGGCCCGCAGGCGCGCGCGCAGCTCGGCGTCCGGCGCCTGGCACCAGACGATCCGAAACGGGGCGCGCCGCCGCCGTGCGACGGCTCGGGCCGCATCGCGCTCTTCGCGGCGGCCGAACGTTCCGTCGATGATCACCGGCCAGCCGGCGCCCAGGAGGGCGTCGGCGATACGCAGGCACGTGGCGTACGTGTGGCGGGTCATGGCAGCCGTGTAGAGGCCCTCCCCGAACGCGGCCGGCGCTCGCCGGGACCACGGGAGTCCGGCGAGCTGCTTCCGCACAGCATCGGTCCGCACGACGATGCCTGCCCCCGCCCGGGCCAGCGCTCGGGCGACGGTGGTCTTGCCGCTCGCGACGAGGCCGGTCATGACGACCAGCTCCACGCGGCGACGGGGCTCGGTGGAGGCGGCGGCGAGCTCGAAGTAGCGCCGGGCCTGGTCGGCGAGGGCCCGGGTGTCGGATCGATTCGGCTCGAAGGCCTGGATGCCGTAAACCTTGCCGCGGACGTAGGCCCGATACGCCCGATAGAAGTCGAGGAGGGGGACCGCGTCGTAGTCGCCGCTGCCGTCGAGGTAGCTGTTGAGGAAGTCGATCGCGAGATCGGGCCGTCCGCGCGCCTCGAGGTCCATGGCGAGGAACGCGATCTCGGAGGCCGTGTCGCCATAGCGGAACCGGGCGTTGAACTCGATGCAGTCGAAGATCCGGATAGGATCCGTGCAGCAGACGTGCTGGGCGTGGAGATCGCCGTGGCAGTCGCGGATGCGGCCGGCCCGGGCGCGAGCCGTAAGCCGCCTCGCCTCGTCGGCTAGGAAGCGCGCGACGTAGGCCTCGATGGCCCGGCGCCACTCCGGTGGCAGGATGTCGGCCGGCAGGTGGCGGGTCTGAGCGAAGTTCTCCCGCCAGTTTCCTCGGATTACGGCCGCGCTGCCGTAACGGTGGATGGCGGGACCGTGGGCGGCGACGGCGTGGAAGTCGGCGACGACGTGCCCGATCCGCTCGAGCAGCACGCCGTCGGCCTCGCCAGCCTCTACGAGGCGGTCCAGCATCCGCTTCGCCGGCAGGCGCCGCATCCAAACCGCAACCTCGGCCGTCCGGCCCCGTCCGGCGAGCCGATAGCCGCCGTCCGCGCGCTTGATCTCCACCACGCCGAGATAGGTGTCGGGGGCCAGCCGGCGGTTCAGGCGGACCTCTTCCGCACAGAAGCGACGGCGCTGCCCGAGCGTGCGGAAGTCGAGAAAGCCCAACTCGACGGGTTTCTTCACCTTGTACGCGTACTCGCCGGCCAGGAAGACCCACGAGATGTGGGTCTGGATCAGCCGGACCGACCTCGGCCGGTGCGGGTACGCCGACGGATCCGTGAGGTCGCGGACCAGCGGCGGCAACCCGGCGGCCCTGGCCGAGGTTCGACGCTCCCCCATCCCCTTCCGCTCCGCCCTCGATTCAGAGGTCAACGGCCGCCTGATCGATTTCCGCCCTGGCCCCTCGCCGCCGTGCCCGCCGCTCAGGTCGCATGCGCGCTTGGCAATTCGTCCATCCCATGCTTCCGCAGATGCTCGGCGTTGCTGACGGGTCGGACGACACGGCCGGCGTGGCCTACCCACTCACCCCGGCCCGGCCCCACCTTCACCGGACGGATCTCTGCCACTCGTCCCCTGGTGTCCTCCTTCGTCTTCGGCATGACGATGACCAGCACGCCGTTGCCATAGGTCACGTTGGTGAGGGCACCGTCCACCGCCTCCGGCAACTCGACCTCCCCGTAATACGGGCCCACCGTCCAGTCTGCGCGCAGGAGCCTCAGTCGATGCTGGTGCGGCCCCCGCTCCCTACCGCGAATGACGACCCGACGCGGTCCGATGTGGACGGAGATATCGTCCGGTTCCAGTCCCGGCATCGGCGCCGCCACGATCATCCGGCCGTCCGTCTGATACACGCGCACGTGCAAGGCCTGCCTGCTCATTGCCGTTCGCCCTCTGCTCTGCGTTCCCCGCCGCGACCCATCCGAGACCGCCACTCGTCGGGCTCGTTGGGCGGCCTCCGGGCGGCTTCATTTTTCATCTTCGAGTCTCCGCCTGACACTCTCTCATCGCCGCCTGGCGCGTCGGTCCCTTCCGCGCAAGACCTCATCGGGCAGGAGGCACGGGCGTCAGGCCGTTCGACGCGCCGAACGGTCACCTTCCGCCGCCGACGGCTGGCCGGCCTGCCCGCCGAGCTCGCCGTCGATGGCGTCCTGATGGCCCACGAAGTCGCCGTCGGCGAGCAGGCTGTAGTGGGTATCGAGCGCGAGGCGCGCGGTGAGCGGCGAATCGAGATCGGGCAACTTGCTCGTCCGGAGCGTCGCCCACTCGGCGCGGTCCGGCGCGCAGAAGAAGTCGCCGTACCCGGCCTCCTCGAAGCGCCGCCAGAGCCGCTCGCCGTCGCGGAGGCCGCGATACTCCGCGGTCGCCCGGTAGGAGCGCAGGAACTCGACGAATTCGGGCTCGACGCGCCAGAGCCGCGCGATTCGCTCCGTGCCCAACGCCTGCGTCGCCTCCGCCGCGATCCCCAGCTGTTCCTCGTAGGAGGTGTCGAGCTGGCTCCGGAGCGCGGCCGGGGGCACCTCGGTCTGCGCGAGGAAATCGCGGAGGACTGAGCAGGGGGCCGTGAAGACGTCGGAGCCTGCCACGCGCGGAAACGTCTGCCACTCGCGCATGCTGGCGACGATGAGGTGGGTTTTCACGCCCGCGTCCCGCCGCAGCCGCCGGAGGGCTCGCTGGGTCTCCAGAACCACGTGCTCGCCGAGCACGGCTGCCCGGAGTCCCTGGTTCAGCCGCCCCATGAAGATGTTGGTGCGCGTCACGTCGGCGAGGAGGGCGGCGGCGACCCCCTGCCGGGCCGAGAAGGTCGAGGTGAAGTTCACCGGGATGCCCTCGTCCTCGAGATCGCGCGCGACCAGGAGCGCGTGGGGCTCCTGCGGTCGAAATGGCACCTTTACGAAGCACGAGGGGACCATGCGCCGGAGTGAGCGGGCGAGGACCTTGGCCAGCCCGGGGTCGCTCGTCGCGCCCATGTGGAGCTGGAGACTCACTTCCCACGGCCGCCCGGCGGCGAACGCGCTCACCACGTCGCTCCCGATCCAGCCGCACACCATGGTGTAGAGATACGGGCGGAGCGCATCGCCATCGAGTTCGGGACGATGGCCCCGGAGCTCGCGCGCGCACGCGGCCAGGCGACCGCCGGCCAGGTAGCGATCAAGGACGTGCCGCACGAGCGGTTGGTTGACGGTGTTCCCGTCCACCTCGGCGAGGATCCCGCCGGCCGGGGTTCCGATCGCCGCCCTCAGCTCCTCTCGATCGGCCGTGTCGGCGTAGACGTGCGCCGTCCCGGCTTCGCGGAGAGCCGCGAGGAGCGCCGACGGCTCCAGCCGCGGGTGCTCGGCCGAAGCCGAGCCGCGGCCGCAGGTCATCAGCGCCTCGTCGAAGCTCGCAAAGGTGCCATCGATGACGAGGCGGTCACCGGGGGGATCGCACGGACTCATGATCTTCTCCGGCTTCGTCCGGGTCGGCCGGAGCCCTCGTCCTCGGGGTCTCGCATCCTAGCAAATGAAATGCCGGCTCAGCGTGTCCGCCCGAGGAGTCGCCGCAACTTGCGCAGGTCGCGCGCGAATCGGCGGCGCAGCCAGGGGAATCGCCGAGCCGCGGCCGGATGGACGGTGACGAGGACGCGCCGGTCCTTCAGCACCGGCTCGCCTCGCAGCGCCTGCTCGGCGACCCGACCGAGCAGGACGACGACTCCGGATCGACGGCTTCGAGCTGGCGCAGGTGCAACCGAGGTGCCGACAGTCTTCCCATCGGCGGCACGCATCTTGCTGAACGGTGTACCTTGATCGTCGAGGTCCCCGATGAGCCCGCTCGAGGAATACCGGAAGAAGCGGCGCTTCGGGAAGACGCCGGAGCCCGCCCCCCGGCGCACGGCGTCGAAGTCGGGGCAGCGTTTCGTTGTCCAGAAACACCGCGCGACCCAACTCCACTACGACTTCCGCCTCGAGGCGAACGGCGTCCTGAAGTCCTGGTCAGTCCCCAAGGGCCCCTCTCTCGATCCGGCCGTGAAGCGGTTCGCCATCGCCGTCGAAGACCATCCCGTCGAGTACGCCGACTTCGAGGGCATCATCCCGGAAGGGGAGTACGGCGGGGGCACGGTCATGGTGTGGGACCGCGGGACGTATCGAGCCGAGAGCGAGGGCGATGTGGTCGCGGCGCTCCGGCGGGGCCAGCTCAAGTTCACGCTGAGCGGCCGGAAGCTCAAGGGCTCCTGGGCGCTCGTCCGGATGCGCGGGCGCCAGTGGCTGCTGATGAAGCACCGCGACCGCTACGCGTCCGCCAAGGACATCGCGCTGGCGGCGCCCGCGTCGGTGCTGACCGGCCGGACCCTCCGCCAGATCGCGGCGGACGAGGGCGGCAACGTCGAGAAGGCCGCGACCGGTGACCCGCCCACGGGCGTCCGCCGCCGATGAAGCGGCTCACTGGTCTACCCTCGAATCAGCGCGCGCGGCGTTGCCGTCAGTGGCACCGGGTCGAGCCCCGAGCAGCCCTAGGACGCAGGCCCGAGCCACGCCGAGGCGTATGCTGCATACGTTGAGGCGTGGCGAGGGCCGAGGACGCCGGGATGCGACGGGGATCGGCCCGGGACGGCTCATCCGGCCCATGCTGGCCACGCTGGTACCCGAGCCGTTCGATCGGCCGGGGTGGGTCTACGAGGAGAAATACGACGGCGACCGCGCGATCGCTTACCGCCGCAACCAGCGGGTCCGGCTCTTCTCGCGCAACCTCATCGACGTCACCGGGGCCTTCGGCGAGATCGCCCGGGCGCTGGAACGGCTGCCTGGCGAAGACCTGGTTCTGGACGGCGAGATCGTCGCCTTCGATCGCCACGACGTCTCACGCTTCCAGCTCCTGCAGCGCCGGGCCACCGGCGAGCCGATCCGGCCGGTATTCGCGATCTTCGACTGTCTCGAGCGCGGCGGCGAACGGCTGATACCGCGGCCGCTCTCGACGCGCCGGCGCGCGCTCGAGGCGGTGGTGCCACGCCGGCGCGGCGTGCTGATGCGTTCGCGGCGATTGCCGTCCGACGGGTTCGCCGCCTACCGGACGGCGCAGCGGAAGGGGTGGGAGGGGATCATCGCCAAGGATGACAGCTCGCCCTACGAGCCGGGCCGGCGCTCGCGAAGCTGGCTGAAGGTCAAGTGCCGGAGGGAGTCGGAGTTCGTGATCGGCGGGTTCACGGCGCCGGCTGGCCAACGACGCCACTTCGGGGCGCTCCTCGTCGGACTCTCCGAGGGTTCCGGCCTCCGCTACGTCGGCAAGGTCGGCGCCGGGTTCTCGAACCGCACGCTGGCGGAGCTGGGTGCCCAGATGCGCGCGCTCCGCACCGAGTCGGCCCCCTTCCAGCCGCCGCCGCGCGAACCGGGCGCAACCTGGGTCCGCCCGAAGCTCGTGGCCCAGATCGCCTTCGCCGAGTGGACGAACGATGGCAAGCTGCGCCAACCCGCTTTCCTGGGCCTGCGCCATGACAAGACGCCGTCCGAGTGCACCTGGGCCGCGCGCGAGGTCTGAGCGGCGGGCCTCGGCAGTGGCGTCCCGGACTCGGGACGCGGTCCGGGTGGGCGGCGTGACGATCACCCATCCCGACAAGGTATGGTGGCCGGACGAGGGGATTACCAAGCTCGACGTCGCCCGGTTCTACGCCGACCTCGCGTCCCGGCTGCTCCCCTGGATGTCGGACCGGCCGCTCGCCGCCGAGCGCTGCCCGGATGGGATGCGGGGGGAATGCTTCTTCCAGAAGAACTTCGCCCGGGGCCTCCCGCCCGACGTCCCCACCGCGGCGATCGCGGCCGAGAGCACCCGCCGGACCGTCCGCTACGTGGTCGGGGGCGCCAGGAAGACCCTCCTGGCGATGGTCAACCTGGGATGCATCGCCGTCCACGTGATGAACTGCCGGACGCCGTCGCTCGAGCAGCCGGACTGGCTCGCCTTCGACCTCGATCCGGGCTCCGGCGCCTTCGCCGACGCGGCGAAGGCCGGCCGACTCCTGCGCGAGCTCCTGGACGCCGTCGGGCTCCGTTCCTACCCCAAGACGTCGGGCGGCCGCGGCCTCCATGTCCTGGTGCCGCTCCGCCCCGGCCCCGAGCAGGACGCGGTGCGCGCGTTCGCGCTGGCGCTCGGCCGCACGATGGCCGAGCGGTCGCCGGGACTGGTGACCGTCGCCATGGCGAAGCCCAAGCGGCGCGGCCGCGTCTTCGTCGACGTCCTTCGCAACGCGTTCGGCCAGACGATCGTCGCCCCCTACTCGGTCCGGCGCCGACCCCGAGCGCCCATCTCCACGCCACTGGATTGGGACGAAGTCGATCCCCGGCTCGATCCGGCGCGCTACAACCTCCGGACCTTCGAGCGCCGGCTCGCGGGTCCGGATCCGTGGGCCGATTTCTGGCGGCATCGGCAGGCGCTGCCCGAGCCGCCCGCGACCAACGCGCAGACCTCTGGCCGGTGACGACGACGTAGAGGCGGTATCGACTTTGCACCCCCTTCGTCGGGTTTCGGGGGAGCCATGGAACGTATCCTGGTGTCGCTCGACGGGTCGCCGCTGTCGGAATCCGCCCTGCCGCTGGCCGCCGCCCTGGCGCGCGACTACGAAGCTGACCTGATCCTCTTCCGCGCTGTGCGCATCGCCGGCATCGACGCGCTGGACCCGGAGTTCGAAGTCGACGTGAAGGGTGAGGCGGAGAGCTACCTCATCCGAATCGCGAGCCAGCTCGAAGCAAGCAGCCCGAAGCGCGTGCGGTGGGCCGTCGAGGAGGGCGTGGCGGATCGGGCCATCGCCGACGCCGCGGCGCAGCACGACGCCGATCTGGTCACCATGGCCACCCACGGTCGCGGGGGTCTCACTCGGCTCCTGCTCGGAAGCGTGGCGGCCCGGGTCGTGCAGCAGGCGCCGGTTCCCGTGCTCCTGGTTCGCGGTGAGCCGGCGTGGCTCGGCGGCGGCATCGGGGACATCCTGGTGCCGCTGGATGGCTCCGAGCTCTCCGAGGGCGTCCTCCCCGTGGTCGAGCGCCTGGCCGGACCGCGAGGCTTCGCGGTCCACCTGCTCCACGTCGTCGAGCCGGCTTCTCCCTCTGTCGCGGCGGAGCTCGCGGCCCAGCGGGACGCGGTGCTCGCCGAGCGAAGGGCGACCGCCGAGGACTACCTCCTGAAGATCGGCGGGCCGCTCGAAGCCAACGGGTTGCGCGTGCGACACGCCGTCCGGGTCGGCCCCGTGGTCGAGGTGATCCGCGCCTACGTCGAGGAGGCCAGCACCCGGCTGGTCGCCATGACGACGCACGGCCGGACCGGCCTCGAGCGTCTGCTCGGGAGCGCGGCGGAGCAGGTGCTGCGGGAGGTCGCGGTCCCCGTGCTGCTCTGGCGGGCGCGCCCCGCGTAGTGCGGGGCCCGTCAACCCCACGCCCTCTCCCCGGTGGAGAAGGGGGGAAAGGGGGCGCCAGGACCGACCCGATCGTTTCTAGGCGACGGTGCGGGCGCCGGCCAGGCGCCCGAGGAGCTCCGTCAGGAAGGCCTCGCGCCGGGCGAGGGTCTCCTGGAGGTCGGGTTTCTCGGTCGCTGCGACCTGGCGCTGGAAATCGACCAGGTAGGCGGTCAGGGCGTCGCGCAGCATCCGGGCTTCGTCGGCCGTCAGGTCGAGGCGGAGCATCGGCAGCCTCCTCAGGGCCGGCTCCCTCGCAAACGTGATACCGGCGGCGCCTTGACAGGCGGCGCCCCCCTCTGGGACAGTACCGGCATCGTTCAGCCCCATCGCGCCACGACACCGGCCGCGGGGTAGTCGGGTGGGTCGGTTCCTTCTCGCGCGGCTCGGCCACTCCGCGCTCGCGATCCTCTGCGTCCTGGTCCTCGTCTTTCTCCTGGTCCGCCTGACCGGGGACCCGGCCGTCGTGATGCTGCCGCAGGAGGCGACGGCGGCCGAGGTGGCCGCCTTCCGGGAGGCGATGGGGTTCGACCGGCCGCTCGCCGTCCAGTTCTGGGAGTTCCTGAGTCGGGCGGCGGTGGGCGACTTCGGCAAGTCGCTCCACTACCGGATCTCGGCCTGGGCCCTGGTCATGGAGCGGCTGCCGGCGACGCTGGAGCTCGCCGTGGCGGCGCTCGGATTCGCGGTGGCGGTGGCCGTGCCGCTGGGCATCCTGGCCGCCACCCGGCCCGGCTCGGCCTGGGACGCGGCGGCCCAGGCCGTCGCCCTGCTCGGGCAGGCGATCCCGGCCTACTGGGCGGGACTCATCCTCATCCTGCTCCTGGCCGTGCAGCTCGGCCTGCTGCCGGTGGCCGGCCGGTCGGGGTGGGGTTCGCTCGTCATGCCGATGCTGACGATGGCCATGGGGGTCGTCGGTCGCCTCACCCAGCTCGCCCGCTCGGTCATGGGGGACGCGCTCCGCCAGGACTACGTCCGGACGGCGCACAGCAAAGGGTTGGGCGCCGCCGCCGTCTACTACCGGCACGCGCTCAAGAACGCCGCGATCCCGCTCATCACGATGATCGGCGTGAACTTCGGCTACATGCTCGGGGGCTCGGTCCTCATCGAGAGCGTCTTCGCCTGGCCGGGGATCGGGCGGCTGGCCGCCCAGGCCGTGTTCCAGCGCGACTTCCCGCTGGTGCAGGCGGTCGCGTTCTTCGGGTCACTGGTGGTGCTGACCGTGAACCTCGTCACCGACCTGGTCTACGGGTGGGTGAACCCGCAGATCCGCCATCGCTGAGCCGGGTCGTGCGCGACATCCTGTCGTGAGGCGCTGGGTCCTCGCGGTCGGCCTCTCGCTCGTGGGCGTGACGGCGGCCGCCGCGCCTCGCGGCACGCTGACCATCGGCATCCCGCCCGACGTCCACACCCTCGACCCCACCATGACCCCCGAGGTGAACGCCGAGAACGTGGCGGCCATGATCATGGAGCCGCTTCTCTACCTCGACCCCCAGGGCCGCCTCCAGCCGCTCCTGGCCGAGTCCTGGCAGGTGCTCGACCCGACGACCTACCTCTTCCGCCTCCGTCGCGGGGTGACCTTCCACGACGGCGAGCCCTTCACCGGCCGCGCGGTCGAGTTCAGCTGGCGCCGGAGCCAGGAGCCCCACCGCGCGAACCGGGAGCCGTTCGCGCCGGTGGCGCGGATGGAGCACCTCGACGACCACACGATCCGGATCGTGACCGGGGGCCCGGACCCGATCTTCCTCAAGAAGATGGCCAACGTCTCGGCGGCGATCTTCCCGCCGCGATACGCCGCCGAGCGGGGAGACGAGGCCGCCGCCCAGCGCCCGGTGGGCACCGGGCCGTTCGTGTTCGGGGAATGGGTGCGGGGCGATCACGTCACCGTCCGCGCCAACCCGCGCTACTACCGGCCGGGCGTGCCCCGGCTCGCGACGCTCGTCTGGCGGACGATTCCCGAGAGCGACGCGCGGGTCGCGGCCCTCCAGACCGGCCAGATCGACCTCGCCCTCCGCATCCCGGCCCACCGCGTCCCCGGGCTCGAGCGCGATCCGCGCGTCAAGGTGACGAGCGCCCTGTCCACCCGCACCTTCTACGTCGCGTTCAACAACGTGACGACCGGCCGCGGCACCCCGGTCATGGACCGCCGGGTCCGGCTGGCGATGAACCTCGGCGTGGACGTCCAGGCGATCATCAAGGCGCTCTTCCAGGGCCAGGCCGAGCGGGTGAACAGCTTCATCGGCAACGTCCAGTTCGGCCACGACCCCACGCTGCCCCCGCTGCCCTACGACCCGGCGCGGGCCAAGGCGTTGCTGGCCGAGGCCGGCTATCCGAGCGGCTTTCCGATCGGGATGGCCTGTCCGAGCGGCGCCTACGTCGCCGACCGGGAGGCCTGTCAGGCCATCGCCGGGTACCTCGATCGGCTCGGGATCCGCGTGGATCTCCAGCTCATGGAGCCCAACCGCTACTGGGACCTCGAGGCCAACCGCCAGCTGCCGCCGCTCTTTTTCGACGGGATGGGCGATCGCTTCCAGGACCCCGACGTCCAGCTCAAGGGGGCGCTGACGCCGGAGTCGCGCTGGACAGCCTTCGAGGACAAGGCACTGACCGAGCTGATCACGGCGGCGGGGAGCACGCTCGACGCCGAGCGGCGGCGACGCCTCTATGCCCGGGTGGCCCGCCAGATGCAGGCCGACCCCCCGTTCCTCTTCCTCTGGCAGGTGCGGAACTTCGAGGCGCTGCGCCAGCGCGTCCGGGGCTACGCCGCGCGGCCCAACGAGTCGCTGGGCCACCTGCCCTTCGACGTCGCGGTGTCGGACTGACGTGGCGAGTCCGCCGGCGCCGGTCTCCACCAGGCGGCCCCGTCGCATGAGCCTGCGCCTGGCCGCCGGGGCGGGGCTGGTGACGGCCCTGATCCTCCTGGCGGCGCTGGCCCCGCTCGTCGCGCCACACCCGCCGAACCTCCAGGACCTCGCCAAGAGCCAGCAGCCTCCGGCCTGGGTCCGGGGTGGAGCCTGGGCCAACCCGCTCGGCACCGACCACCTCGGGCGCGACGTCCTCTCCCGCATCATCTACGGGTCGCGCGTCTCGCTGATCGTGGGCGCGGGCGGCGTGGCGCTCGCGCTCACCCTCGGCGTGGTCGTCGGCTTGTTCGCCGGCTACGCCCGCGGCTGGGTGGACGACGTGGCCATGCGGCTGGCCGATGTCCAGCTCAGCCTGCCCTACCTGCTCTTCGTGGTGGCGATCGTCGGGGTGCTGGGACCGAGCCTCCGCAACGTCGTCCTCGTCTTCGGGGTCGCCGATTTCCCGCTCTTCGCCCGGATGGCGCGCGGCGAGACGCTGCGTCTTCGCAGTGCCCCGTTCGTGGAGGCCGCGGTGGCGAGCGGGGCCTCCGAGGCGCGGATCCTGCTCCGCCACCTCCTACCCAACATGGCGGCGGTGCTGGTCGTGGTCGCGGCCTTCGAAATGGCGGCGATGATCCTCTACGAGGCGGGGGTGGGCTTCCTCGGACTGTCGGTGCCGCCGATGGTCCCGAGCTGGGGGAACATGCTGGCCGACGGCCGCAGCTACCTGACGACGTCGTGGTGGATCGCGACGTTCCCGGGGCTCGCCATCCTGGCCGCCACGCTGGGCATCAACCTGGTCGGGGACGCGCTGCGTCAGCTCTGACGCGGACGAGGCGGCGATCCTGGATGATCGCCCCCGCCGGCGGGAACGACCCACACCTCAACTGCCGTGTCACCCCAATGAACGAGGATGGTCCGCTGGCTCCGAACGGCCTCGCCATCGTAGGGTCAAGCGCGTGACTCCCCCGGCTCCGCTCCACCGTCTCGTCGAGGCCCCGCCGGCAGCAGCCTCCGGGCCGGAGGCCAGCTCGAGGGGCGTGCGGAGACGAGCACCGAGTGCATGGCACCTCAGCATCCTTGGCTTCACCCTCGCCTGTGTGCTGGTCGCGGTCATCGGCTGGGTGTCCTACCGGCGTCTGGTCGAACTGCACGAAGCTGCCTCGTTGGTCGAGCACACCCTGAGAGTCGGCAACACGGCGGCTGTCCTGCTGTCGCTGCTCACGGACGCCGAAACGGGACAGCGCGGGCTTCTCATCACCGGCGACACGTCCTATCTTCAGCCTTACGAGGCGGCGCTGGCTTCGATTCCGAAGTACCTCCAGCAGCTCCGCCAGCTGACAAGCGACAATCGGAGGCAGCAGGAGAATCTGGCCGCTCTCGACGGGCTGATCCGGCAGAAATTGGACGAGCTGAAGGCGACCCTCGGTGCCTACCGGGGTGGAGACCCAGCAGCGGCGGCTCGCATCGTCCTCGGCGGCAAAGGCAAGCGGGAGATGGACACGATTCGTGCCCTCATTGCGACCATCGGCGCCGCAGAGGAACGGCTTCTCTCGGAGCGCACCGCACTCGAGGAGCGAAACGCCCGGGCGGCGACGTATACGACCATCGGGGGTCTCGGGCTCGCGCTGATGCTCCTCGCCGCCGCCACGGTTCTCTTGAGCATGGCAGTTCGCGAGCGTGACCGCGAGAAGGCCGTTCGGACGACGGCCCAGGAAGTGGCGGCAGCCGTCAGCGAGTCTGAGGCTCGGCTGAGGGTCACGCTCGCGAGCATCGGTGACGCGATCATCGCCACGGATGACGACGGCCGCGTGACACTGATGAATGGCGTGGCGGAGACGTTGACGGGGTGGACCCGAGTAGATGCGATCGGTAGGCCGCTGCGAGACGTGTTGGTGATCGTGAACGAAGAGACTCGTCAGCCCGTCGAGAACCCGGTCAGTAGGGTTCTCCGCGAGGGCAAGATCACCGGGCTGGCGAATCACACGGTGCTGATCTCGAAGGCTGGCCGCGAGATCCCCATCGACGACAGCGCCGCGCCAATCCGGGCCTCGGATGACAGGCTGGTGGGCGCCGTGATGGTCTTTCGCGACGTCACCGGCCGACGGCACGCCGAGCGCGAACGCGCCGCGCTGCTTGAACAGGAACGCGTCGCGCGGGCCGAGGCCGAGCGAGCGACCCGGATGCTTCAGCATGTACACCGTGTCACGGAGATGGCGTTCACCACGGTGTCGACCGACGGCCTCATGCGGGAGCTGCTGGCCGGCGTCCGGACCGCGCTCGCGACGGACACCGCGACGATTCTGTTGTTCACGGAGGACGGCCGTCACCTGATCCCGGTCTCTTCGGACGGGTTGCGGGAGTTGGTGGCGGAGGAGATGCGGATCCCGCGGGGACGGGGAGTCGCGGGACGTATCGCCTCGAGCGAAGCCGGTATGATCTTCGACGACCTGGCCGAGGCCGAAGTGCTGAGCCCGTTCCTGCGAGACCGGGTCAAGTCGCTCATCGGCGCCCCCCTGAGAGTGGGCGACCGGGTCATCGGCGCGATCCACGTCGGCTCATCGGCACCCCGCCAGTTCACCGAGGATGATCTTGGCCTGCTGCGGCTGGTTGCCGACCGGGTCGCTGTCGCTATCGAGCGCGCGCGGCTCCATGAAGCCGAGCACGCGGCCAGGCGCGAGGCGGAGGCCGCGAACCGAACCAAGGACCAATTCCTCGCCATGCTCTCGCATGAGCTTCGTTCCCCTCTGAACGCCATCGTCGGCTGGGTAAATGTCTTCCGCGCGCGGAAGGGTGAGCCCGACGCCGCCCGCGGCGCGGCAGAGGTGATTGAGCGCAACAGCCGGCTGCTGATCAAACTGGTCGATGATCTGTTAGACGTGTCTCGGATCGTGGCCGGCCGGCTCGAGATGAGACCTGAACGTGTCGAGGTCGTGCCTCTCGTGCAGGAGATCCTCGAGACGATGCGACCGGCTGCGGCGGCGAAGCACGTCGCGGTGGAATCCGTCGTCGATGCGTCATCGGGGGCCGTATGGGGAGACCCGGCTCGGCTGCACCAGACGGTCGGGAACTTGGTTGCCAACGCGATCAAGTTCACCCCCGCCGGAGGTATGGTCGAGGTGAGGGTGCAGGGCGGCGAGTCCCACGTCCAGATCACGGTGAGCGACACCGGCCAGGGGATCACGCCCGAGTTCTTGCCGCACGTCTTTGAGCGATTCCGACAAGAAGACCCAGGCGCAGCTCGGACGCAGGGAGGTCTTGGCCTCGGGCTCGCCATCGTGCGCCATCTCGTGGAAGCCCACGGGGGGACGGTGGATGCGGAGAGTCCTGGTCAAGGGCAGGGGGCCCGTTTTACCGTCAGGCTTCCGATCATGAAAGACAGGAGCTAGAGCCCTCGAGCCGGACGCACCGCCGGGCGGCCTTGCGCCGGCGCGCGGCGGATCGTTTGGCGGCGCCCGGGCTGGCCCGTCGTCTGATCTTCACCCGCCCGAAGGTCGTCGAAGGGTGGTCTACGGCCCCTTCCCCGGCCCGCGGTTCTGTGCGATTCTCGGGGGCGCATGCGCTACGGCTTCGTGATCGACCAGACCCGGTGCATCGGCTGCCACGCCTGCACGGTCGCCTGCAAGGAGGAGAACGGAGTCCCCCTCGGCGCCTTCCGCACCTGGGTCAAGTACATCGAGAAGGGCGAGTTCCCCCACACCCGGCGCTACTTCGCCGTCCTCCGCTGTAACCACTGCGACTCCGCCCCCTGCGTCACCATCTGCCCGACCGTCGCCCTCTACCGGCGGCGGGATGGCATCGTGGACTTCGACCGTGACCGCTGCATCGGCTGCAAGTCGTGCCTGCAGGCCTGCCCCTACGACGCGCTCTACATCGATCCCGCGACCCACACGGCGGCGAAGTGCCACTTCTGTGCCCACCGCGTGGAGCGGGGGCTGGAGCCGGCCTGCGTCATCGTGTGCCCCGAGCGGGCCATCCTGGCCGGCGACCTCGACGATCCCGCCAGCGAGGTCGCCCGGGTCGTCGCGCGCGAGCAGGTCCAGGTCCGAAAGCCGGAGCAGGGGACACGACCGAAGCTCTTCTACGTGGGCGCCGACGCCGCCACGCTGACCCCGTCGCTCCAGCGTCCGGCCGCGGCCTCGCTGTGGGGCCAGGCCCCGCCGGCCCCGCTGTGGACCGCTGCGTCGGGCGACGGCGGCCCGCGCGTCCCCAAGGCGGTGGACGCCCTCGGCCGCACGGTCTACGACGTGCCCCACGAGCCGCGGCCGTGGGGCTGGCGAGTGTCGGCCTACCTGTGGACGAAGTCCGTCGCCGCCGGCGCCGCGCTGCTCGCCGCGCTCGGCGGCCTCCTCGGCTGGACGCCGGCCGGCGGCGCGGCGCTGCCGCTGCTGGCCCTCGTCTTCCTTCTCGCCACGACGGTCCTGCTGATCGCCGACCTGAAGCGCCCGGACCGCTTCTTCTACATCCTCCTCAAGCCCAACCCGCGCTCGTGGCTCGTCTGGGGCGCCTGGATCCTGCTCGCCTTCGGGGTGGTAGCCACGCTCTGGCTTCTGGCCGGCCTGGCCGGCCGCCCGGGCCTGCTGGCGCTTCTCGCCGTCCCGCTCGTCGCGCTCGCCCTGGCGGCGGCCGGCTACAGCGCCTTCCTCTTCGCCCAGGCCGAAGGCCGCGACTTCTGGCAGAGCCCGCTCGTGCTGCCCCAGCTCCTGGTCGGCGCCGTCCTCGCGGGCGCCGCGGTGGCGCTGCTGGCCCACGGGCCGTTGGCCGGGCTCCGCGGCCTGCTCATCGCGGCGCTCGGCGTGAACCTGCTGCTCGTCCTCGCCGAGCTCTACACGCCGCACACCAACCTCGACGCGGGGGCGGCGGCCCGCGTCGTCACCCAGGGGCCCGGCCGGGCGGCCTTCTGGGGTGGCGTGGTGGTCGGCGGCACGCTCGTCCCGGCGCTGCTCCTGCTGGCCGCGTCGCCGGCGCCGGCCGCGGTGGCCAGCCTGCTCGCCCTCGCCGGCCTCTACTGCTGGGAGGAGTGCTGGGTGCGGGCGGGGCAAGCGGTCCCGCTGTCCTGAGAGGAGACCGGATGCCTGTCCCCGAGCCGCTCCACCCCGTCGCTCGCGAGCTGGCGCCGCCCGCCGATGGCCTGCAGAGCTATCCGCCGGTGGCGCGCTGGGACGACTGGGAAGAGTACGACGCGCTGGCGTGGCCGAAGAAGGTCTCCCGCCGGTACCGGCTGATCCCCACCATCTGCTTCAACTGCGAGGCGGCCTGCGGGCTGCTCGCCTACGTGGATCGCGAACGGCTGAAGATCCAGAAGTTCGAGGGGAACCCCGCGCACCCGGGCAGCCGTGGCCGCAACTGCGCGAAGGGACCGGCCACCCTGAACCAGGTCGAGGACCCCGAGCGGATCCGCTACCCGCTCCGGCGCGTCGGCCGGCGGGGAGGCGGCCAGTGGCAGCGCGTCTCGTGGAGCGACGTCCTCGACGACATCGCGGGCCGGGTGCGCCGGGCCTTGATCGAGGGCCGCCGGAACGAGCTGATGTACCACGTGGGCCGTCCCGGACACGAGCTGGTCTACCACCAGCGGATCCTCCACGCCTGGGGGATCGACGGCCACAACTCCCACACCAACGTTTGCTCGGCCTCGGCCCGCGCCGGCTACGCGTTCTGGCACGGCTACGATCGCCCGTCGCCCGACCACGCGAACGCCCGCTTCATCCTCCTCTTCTCCTCGCACCTGGAGACGGGCCACTACTTCAACCCCCACGCCCAGCGGATCATCGAGGCCAAGAAGCGGGGAGCCCGCGTCTGTGTGGTGGACACGCGTCTCAGCAACACCGCCTCGATGGCGGACTGGTGGCTCTCGCCGTGGCCAGGGACGGAGGCCGCCCTGCTCCTCGCCATGTGCCAGGTGATCATCCGCGAACGCCGCTACGACCGCGAGTTCCTGCGCCGGTGGGTGAACTGGGCCGAGTACCTCCGCGACGAGCACCCGGACCGACCTCCCACCTTCGAGACCTTCGAGGCGCTGCTCCCCGACCTTTACGCCGAGTACACGCCCGAGTTCGCCGAGCGCGAGTCGGGCGTTTCCGCGGCCGCCCTCGTCGAGGTCGCCCGGGAGATCGCCCGGGCCGGGGCCGCCGTCGCGACCCACGTGTGGCGGAACGCCGCCGCCGGCAACCTGGGCGGCTGGCAGGTCGCGCGCGCGCTCGAGTGGCTGGTGGTGCTGGTGGGCGCGGTGGCGACCCCGGGCGGGACGGCGCCCAGCTTCTACCACAAGGTCATCCCGGCGCCGCCCCTCATGCCGCCGCCGGCCAAGGTGTGGAGCGAGCTGCTCTACCCGCGCGAGTACCCCCTCGCGTTCTTCGAGATGAGCTTCCTCCTCCCGCATTTCCTCAGGGAAGGGCGCGGGAAGCTCGAGGTGTACTTCACGCGCGTCTACAACCCGGTGTGGACGAATCCCGACGGGCTGTCCTGGCTGGAGATGCTGACCGACGAGACGAAGGTCGGCCTCCACGTCTGTCTCACGCCGATCTGGAGCGAAACCGCCTGGTTCGCCGACTACGTGCTGCCGATGGGCCACGCCTCCGAGCGCCACGACCTCATGAGCCAGGAGACCCACGCCGCCCGCTGGATCGGCTTCCGCCAGCCCGTCCTCCGGGTGGCGCTCGAGCGCGAGGGCCAGCGCTTCGCCACCACCTGGGAAGCGCACGCCGCCGCCGGCCTCGGTGAGGTCTGGGAGGAGGACGAGTTCTGGATCGAGCTGTCCTGGCGGGTGGATCCCGACGGCAGCCTCGGCGTCCGCCGCTACTTCGAGTCGCCCTACCGGCCCGGCGAGAAGCTGACCGTCGACGACTTCTATCGCTGGATCTTCGAGCACTCGGTCCCCGGGCTGCCGGAAGCGGCGGCCCAGGAGGAGCTGACGCCGCTCGCCTACATGCGGAAGTACGGCGCGTTCCTCGTCGAGGACGGCGTCTACCGGACCCACGAGAAGGCGCTGTCGGCGGCCGACCGGGAGGGGGCGATCGTGGACCCGGTGACCGGGGTGCTCGTCAAGGGCGGCGCCGCCATCGGGGTGGACGTGGACGGGCAGGCGATGGTCGGCTTCCCCACGCCGTCGCGGCGGCTCGAGTTCTACTCGCGCACCCTCAAGGAGTGGAAGTGGCCGGAGTACGCGCTGCCCGGCTACATCCGGAGCCACGTCCACTGGTCACAGCTCGACCGCGCCCGGAACGAGTTCCTGCTGCTGCCGACCTTCCGGCTGCCGACCCTGATCCACACCCGGTCGGGGAACGCCAAGTGGCTCTACGAGATCTCGCACTCGAACCCGCTCTGGCTCCACCCCCGGGACGCCGAGCGGCTGGGCGTCGGGACCAACGACCTCCTCAAGGTGCACACCGAGATCGGCTCCTTCGTGGACAAGGCGTGGGTGACCGAGTCGATCCGGCCCGGGATCATCGCCTGCTCCCACCACCTGGGCCGCTGGCGCCTGGCCGAGGAGACCGGCGGCGACCGCTGGTCCACCGCGCTGGTGGATTTGAAGACCGACGGCCCCGGCCGCTGGCGGATGCGGACGATCCACGGGATCCGCCCGTTCCCGAGCGAGGACCCCGACTCGGGGCGGATCTTCTGGGAGGACGCCGGCGTCCACCAGAACCTGACCTTCCCGGTCCAGCCGGACCCGGTGAGCGGCCAGCACTGCTGGCACCAGAAGGTCCGCGTCGAGCGGGCCGGCACCGACGACCGCTACGGCGACATCCTGGTGGACACCGGCAAGGCCCACGACGTCTACCGGCGCTGGCTCAACCTCACGCGCCCGGCCCCGGGGCCGGGGGGCCTGCGCCGCCCGCTCTGGCTCCCCCGCGCCTACAAGCCCGACCCGTCGAGCTACCGCCTGGAGCCCTGAGACGAGCCAGGGCCGGGTCCCTGAGGTAGCTTGCCGACGCTGACCATCAGGAACGTGCCGGGTCGGCTCGTCCGCCGGCTCAAATCCCGGGCGGTCCGGCATCGCCGCAGTCTCTCCCACGAGGTCATCGCCTGCTTGGAGATGGCCACCAGGGCCGCGCCCGTTGCCCCGGAGGCGCTGCTGGCTCGCATCCGCGCCGTGCGCCGGACCCCGACCGACTTCCGGCTCACTGACCGGACGCTGGCTCGCCTCAAGGCCGAAGGACGGCCATGATTGTGAGCGGAGTCAGAAGCCCACGCTCTGGTGCTCATGGCGGTGTGGCCTGCCCCTGATCGTTGTTCCCCCAGCACTCGACGACGCCGTCGCTCCGCCGGGCGCAGGTGTGCCACGAGCCCGCACTCACTTCGGTAAAGGTGCCGCTCGTCGCCGACCGCGTCGCGGGCGCCTGGCCGTACACGTTGTACCCCCAGCACTCGACGACGGCGTCATGGCGGAGGCCGCACGCGTGGAGCGCGCCCGTGGCCACCTGGATGAAGCGGCCGGTGGTCGCGGTACGGATGGCCGGCACCGCCGGGCCGAGGCCCCAGCACTCGACGGCGCCATCGCTCCGGAGCGCGCACAGGGAATGCTCGCCCGCGCTGATCTGCGTGAACCAGCCGGTCTGCGCCGATCGGGTGGGCGGCGACACGTCATCGACATTGGCCCCCCAGCACTCGATCACGCCATCCTGGCGCAACGCGCAGGTGAACTGCTCGGTGGCGGCGACCTGGATGAACCACCCGCTGGTCGCCGAGCGGGTGGGGGGCGCCTGGCCGAAGTAGTTCCACCCCCAGCATTCCACGACGCCGTCGAACCGCAGGGCACAGGTGTGGCCGTCGCCCGCGCTCACCCGGATGAACCGGCTCGCGGTCGCGGCGCGGACCGGCGGGGCCTCCCCATAGCTGCTATCGCCCCAGCACTCGACCGCGGAGGCGGCCTCGGTGGCGGAGTAGCGCAGGGCGCAGGTGTGGACGTCGTTGTCGCTGACTTCCCAGAAGCGGCCGCCGGTCGCGGGGTGAGACCCCGGGTCACGCCTGAACCCCCAACAGGCCACCACACCCGCGTAGCTCAGCACGCAGGTGCTGGCGTCGCCGGCCGATAGGTGTGGCGCGTTGTCGATCCCCAGACCGGTCGGGAGGCAGAGGTGGGACGGGTCGGCCGGACATGGCCCCGGGAATGGCGCGACCGGCTCCCGCGGGCCACCCCCCCAGCATTCGAAGGTCCCGTTCCGCTGCAACCCGCAGGTGAAGTCGGCGGCCGCGCTCGCCTGGACGAAGCGGTGGGTCGCAGGGTCCCCGCTCCGGCGGAGCACGGGCGCCTGCCGGTAGGTGTTGTCCCCCCAGCACTGCAGCGCGCCATCGTCCCGTAGCCCGCAGGCGTGGAGCCACCCCGTGGTCACCTGGACGAAGCGGCCACGGCCCGCCGCGTGAGCGCCGAAGGTATGGCTGTCGCCCCAGCACTCGCTCACGCCATCGGCCCGCACGGCGCAGGTGAGGTAGTAGCTCGTGCTCACCTGCGTGAAGGAGCCGCTCTGCGCGGACCGGATCGGCGGAGCCTGGCCATGGTCGTTCGCGCCCCAGCACTCGATCACCCCGTCGCCGCGGACCGCGCAGGTATGATTGTTCGCGGCGCTCACCTGCTGATATCGGCCGCTGCTCGCGGCGCGGGTCGCGGGCGCCTGCCCGGCCTGGTTGTTGCCCCAGCACTCCACCACGCCGTCGCGCCGCAGCCCACAGGTGTGGTCCACGCCGGTGGCGACCTGGACGAACGAGCTCGCCGTCGCCGAACGGGCGGGCGGGGCCTGGCCGTTGGAGTTCAGGCCCCAGCATTCGACCACGCCATCGTTGCGGAGCGCGCAGGTGCTGTGATCAGCGGCGCTCACCTGCGTGAACCACCCGACCGTCGCGAAGCGGCTTTCGGGCGCCTGATCAAAGGTGTTGCTCCCTCCGCAGTCGACCCTCCCGGCGCGCACCACGCAAACGTACCCATGGCCCGCGGAGAGCCTCGGCGGGTCGGGTATCGAGCTTGCCCTGCCCACCGGGAGCGCGCAGCCGGCGAGCAGGAGGCCCGCGCACGCGCCGAGGCCGATCTGGCGTTTCATGGGGCCACCCGCCTCTGCGCCATCCAATGGTTTGCTCAGGCGCGCCACTCGCGCGGCCCGTCGTCCTCGTAGCCGCACTGCTCGCAGCGGCCGTAATAGTGGGTGGCGGGCGGCATCGCGACCGCCAGGCGGAGCGAGAGGTCGTCGCCCACGTTCCGGATGTGGTGGACGGTGCCGCGAGGCACCCAGACGAGGTCGTCCTTCTGAGCCTGCACCACCCGGCCGCCCGTCAGCTCCCACTCGAGGCGCCCGGCGAAGACGACCCACCACTCGTCGAACTCGCGGTGCCAGTGGGGCCGGTTGCCGCCGCCCGGGGGACTGGCGATCAGCGTCACAGCTGGCGCTCGTCCGCGATGATCCGCTTGGACCACGGCGGCGGCCCCATCTCACGGACCAGATCGGCGACCCGCGTGTGGAGGACGTTCGGCCAGGTCGCCCCGATCTCCCGGGGCGCGATCGGGCCCGTCACCAGCTCGGCGATCTCGAGGATCATCACGGCACGCCTCCGTCGGATCTGCGCCCCGTCTCTCGAGCGCAGGTGAAACAAAGCACCCTTTCCGGCAGGGCGTCAAGCGCCCTGCCCCCACTGTATCCTTTCGATGACACCCCATCCCGGGCGCGTGACGCCCATCCTCACCGCACACGCTCGTCTCGACAGCGGGAGCGCGCCCGAGTCCCTACGGGCATGCCTCGTGCTGTTCGGTGCAGCGAGACGGTGCATTGCCGACTCTGGACGGATAGAGTATCGTTGCACCGACCGAAGGGGGAACACCTCCATGGTCACCCTTCCGTTGCTGACCTCAATCGAGTATCCGCCGGCGACGGGCATCGCAGAGGTTCGAGGCTTCGCCGTCCGGGAGACCACCCCAACCGGTCCACCGAAGCCCCGGCTCCTCGACCGAGTCCGCCAGGCGCTTCAGGCCCGCCACGGAAGCCGGCGTACCGAGAAGGCGTATGTCGCCTGGATCCGCCGGTACATCCTCTTCCCATGGGAAGCGCCATCCGGCGGACATGGGAGCAGCCGAGATCACGCAGTTCCTGAGCTGGCTCGCCGTCGTCGGGAACGTCGCGGCGTCCACGCAGAACCAGGCGTTGAGCGCCCTGCTGTTTCTCTATCGCCACGTGCTGGATCGGGAGCTCCCGTGGCTGGACGGGGTGGTCCGGGCCAAGCAGGCCGAGCGGCCCCCCGTGGTGCTGAGCCGGGAGGAGGTGCGCGCGATTCTCCGTGAGCTTCAAGGGCCTCCGCGGTTGATGACCATTCTGCTCTACGGTGCGGGCCTTCGCCTGCTGGAGTGCGCCCGCCTCCGGGTCAAGGACGTCGACTTCGCCGCCAACCAGATTGTCGTGCGCGGCGGCAAGGGCGACCGGGATCGGGTGACGATGCTGCCCGGAGCCGTGAAGGCTGATCTCGCGCGGCACCTGGAGTTCGTGAAGGCGCAGCACGAGACGGACCTCCAGCGCGGGGCGGGCTGGGTGGAGCTGCCCTGGGCGCTCGCGCGCAAGTATCCCAACGCCGGTCGCGAGTGGGCCTGGCAGTGGGTGTTCCCGGCGACCCGGATCTACGTCGATCGCGTGACGGGCCAGCGGCGCCGGCATCACCTGCACGAGTCCGTGTTGCAACGCGCCGTCAAACAAGCCGTCCGCCAGGCCAGGATCGTGAAGCGCGCGACGTGTCACACGTTTCGTCATTCGTTCGCCACCCATCTGCTCGAGGACGGCCACGACATCCGGACCGTGCAGGAACTGTTGGGACACCGGGACGTCAGCACGACGATGATCTACACGCACGTCCTCAACCGGGGCCCCGCCGGCGTGCGGAGTCCCGCCGACCGGATGCCGGGCCTGTGAGTGTCGCTACAGGCCTCCGGCCGATTACGAAGACGCGACGTGGCGGATATCACCGGTCTGCGTAAGGCGGGAACGAAGTGCCTGGCGCCGCGTGCCAAAGGCGCGTCGGATCAGACGATGGAGGCAGCACGGCCTGCTCGACGGGACGCGTTAGCTTGTCCGAGCCCGCAGCGTACCCGGCGTTATCCAGTTCCGTATACATCGAGTTAGGCTGCACAAAGGCATT
Source organism: Candidatus Methylomirabilota bacterium (assembly GCA_036001225.1). Classification (GTDB taxonomy): domain Bacteria; phylum Methylomirabilota; class Methylomirabilia; order Rokubacteriales; family DASRDR01; genus DASYUM01. Next base: position 44,303 of record DASYUM010000246.1, read on the forward strand.
AGCAGATGAGTACCGACCAGCCTCCCGTTGCGCCACCTGTTAAGAGCGTCGTTCCTCCGAGTCCGGGCGAAGTAATCACGAGCCTCGCGACCCGAACGACCTATACCATGGGCGAGAGCATCGGTGAGGGTTCCTTCGGGCTCGTCTTTGCGTGCACGGATGGATGGCGCAATGACCTGGCGGTCAAGGTGATGAAGCCGGTGCGCTCGTACGAAGAGGTCCAGGTGGCCACGATGGCCGAGGTCCAACGCCTCCTGCTACTGCGGCACCCCTACATCACCTATGTGTACGACGCCTTTGAGTACCGTGACACCTTCTACATAGTCACGGAACGCTGCTATTGTCCGCTCACCAGGCTCTTCACCCTCGACAAATTCGATGGCTCAGTCTGGATCATGCCAATCGCCCGGTGTCTCTTGCAGGCAGTCCAGTATCTCCATGTGAACCAGTATGCCCATCAGGACATTCACCTCAACAACGTCTTCGCGGCGTTTGCGCGAGATGAAATGAGTTCCGAGAATCCTGGGGCAATTCACTTCAAGCTCGGCGACTTGGGTGTCAGCAAGGTGTTCGGCGAACTGGACGCGGCGAATACTCTGGCCGAGTGGATTCGCCCACCAGAGGCTCTCGATCCCGCGGAGTACGGTCCACTCGACCACCGAATCGACATCTACCACCTCGGCCTGTTGTTTCTACAGCTTGCGCACAGCAGGGAACTCCGATTCACTCGAGAGGAGATTCTCGCTGGCCGTCCTCGGGAGATGGCGCTGCAACTGTCGCCTCCTCTGAACTTTGCGCTGGAAAAGGCGCTTCGCCGACACGCCGCATTCCGGACGGGCAGCGCAGAGGAACTGTGGAGAGACTTGCAGTCCCCACCCGGTCTTCCTGACGAGACAGCGCCAGGTGCAGCCTAACCCGCGTTTGCAGCCGGCGGCGGCTGGTGTGATGATGAGCCGCCGCGGCTGAAACGCATGACGTTATACGCATACGGCAGCCATGAGCGCAGCTAGTTGAGCGAGGCCCCGAGGTTTGAATGGCACGCCCGGAAGG
>DASYUM010000247.1:0-29836 GCA_036001225.1 Candidatus Methylomirabilota bacterium
GGTGCTGAGCCTCAACCTGTCGCCTCTCGGCTTCATGTTCCTGGCCCAGCTCATCATCTTCCTCCTCGGCTGGCCGCTCGAGTGGACTGAGATCATCGTGATCTTCGTGCCGATCTTCATCCCGCTGCTCGCGCACTTCCAGATCGACCCGATCCTCTTCGGCACCATGGTCGCGGTGAACCTGCAGGCGGCCTTCCTGTCGCCGCTGGGCTTCCAGTTCACGGCCCAGCTGATCATCTTCCTGCTCGGCTGGCCACTCGAGTGGACCGAGATCATCGTCATCTTCTGTCCGATCTTCATCCCGCTACTGAGCCACTTCCAGATCGACCCGATCCTCTTCGGCACCATGGTGGCGGTGAATCTCCAGGCCGCGTTCCTCTCCCCGCCGGTGGCGATGTCGGCGTTCTATCTCAAAGGCGTCGCGCCGAAGCACGTGACCCTCAATCAGATCTTCGCCGGGATGATGCCGTACATGATCATCGTGTGCATCTGCCTCGCGTTCATGTACATCTGGCCGGGCATGACGCTCTGGTTGCCGGAGTTCCTCTACGGGAAGTGATCGCCCGACCGGCGCGGCTTGATGGATCGAGCCAATCTCCACGCGCTCTCGGCATCGGACGCGGCGCGCGCGATCCGGGAGGGCCTCCTCAGCTCGGAGCAGCTGGTCGAGGCGTGCCTGGCCCGGGTCCGCGAGACCGACGCCGAGATCCAGGCCTGGGCGTTCCTCGATCCCGATCACGCGCTCGCCCAGGCGCGCGCGGCTGACGAGTTTCGGCTCTCCGGTCAGCCCATCGGCCCGCTGCACGGACTGCCGGTGGGCCTCAAGGACATCCTCGACACCGCCGACATGCCGACCGAGAACGGTTCCGTGCTGCACGCCGGTCGCACGCCCTCCCGCGATGCCGCCGTGGTCGCGATGCTGCGCGGGGCGGGGGCGGTGATCATGGGCAAGACGGTGACCACGGAGTTCGCCGGCCGGACGCCCGGCAAGACGCGCAACCCGCACAACCCCACCCACACGCCCGGCGGATCCTCGAGTGGCTCGGCGGCGGCGGTGGCGGCCGGGATGGCGCCGCTCGCGCTCGGCAGCCAGACCGCCGGCTCGACCATCCGGCCGGCGTCGTTCTGTGGCGTCTACGGCTTCAAGCCGACCCATGGCTTGATCCCGCGCCACGGGATGTTCCAGCTCTCGCGGACGCTCGACCACGTCGGGCTGTTCGCGCGCACGATCGGGGACATCGCGCTGCTCGCCGAGCAGGTCGTGGGCTATGACGAGCGGGATCCCGATTCGCGGCCGCGGGCGCGCGTCCGCTACCGCGAGGTGGCGGCCGAGGAACCGCCGTTGCCACCGATGTTCGCGTTCGTGAAGACGGCCCGCTGGGATCGTCTCCCCGACGACGCCCGGGAAGCCTTCGCCGAGCTGAGCGACTACCTCGGCGACCGCGTCGAAGAGCTCGAGCTGTCGCCGGCCGCCGACGAGGCGTTGGAGTGGCACCGGGTCATCATGGAAGCCGAGATGGCGGCCAACCTGGGCCGGGAGTGGGACAAGGGCGCCGACCGGCTCTCCGCCGCGCTGCGCGAGCGGCTCGAGCGCGGCCGGGAAGTGCGCGCGCTCGACTATCTGCGCGCCCGGGCCCGCGTTGCCGAGCTCAACGAGAGCCTGGGCGAGCTGTTCGAGCAGCGCTACGACGCGATCCTGACGCCCGCCGCCTTCGGCACCGCGCCGACCGGGCTCGAATCGACCGGGGATCCAGCCTTCTGTACCCTGTGGACGCTGTGCGGCGTGCCGGCGCTCAGCGTGCCGCTCATGCAGGGCGCGAACGGCCTGCCGCTCGGCGTCCAGCTGGTCGGTCCGCGGCACGGTGACGGGCGGCTGCTGCGCACCGCGCGCTGGCTCACGACCCACGTCGAGGCCGGTTGAGGGGGTGCGGGTCGCCCGAGGCGTCCCGGAGTCGCCCGCCCGGGCCTTGACGTCGCCCCTCCCCCCGGCCTAGATTGCCCCCTACCACGGCGGGCGGGCGGCCCTCGGCCGCTCGACGCCCGCCCGGAAAGGATGGTCTGGGGGATGGCTGACCTGCAGCGGATGTTCATCGACGGACAGTGGGTGGAGGCGTACTCCGGCCGGACGTTCACGGTGACGGACCCGGCGACGGGTGATGCGATCGGCGAGGTCGCCGACGGCGGGGCCGCCGAGACGACGCGGGCCATCGAAGCGGCTCAGCGCGCCTTTCCGGGTTGGGCCGCGCGGCCGGCCAAGGAGCGCGGCGCCGTCCTGCTGCGCATCCAGAGCCTGATGGAGGCGCGCCGGGACGATCTCGCTCGCCTGGTCACCCGCGAGAACGGCAAGCCGTTCGAGGAGGCGCGGCGCGAGGTCGGCTTCGCGCTCGGCTACTTCGGCTGGTTCGCCGAGGAGGCGCGGCGAAGCTACGGCGACCTGGTGCCGTCGCCATTCCCGGACAAGCGCCTGTGGGTGATCCACCAGCCGGTCGGCGTGGTGGGCGCCATCACACCCTGGAACTTTCCCGCCACCATGGTCACCCGGAAGATCGCGCCGGCGTTGGCGGCCGGCTGCCCGGTGGTCCTCAAGCCGGCCTCGGCCACGCCCCTGACGGCGCTGGCGCTGGCCGCGATCACCGCGGAGGCCGGGCTTCCGGCCGGGGTGTTCAATGTCGTCACCGGCGCGAAGTCCCGGCCCATCGGGGACGCGCTGGTCGGGCATCCGCTGGTGCGAAAAATCGCCTTCACCGGCTCCACCGAGGTGGGCAAGCAGCTCATGCAGGCCGCCGCCCGCTCGCTCAAGCGGGTCTCGTTCGAGCTGGGGGGCAACGCACCCTTCGTCGTCTTCGACGACGTCGACCTGGATGCCGCCGTCGAGGGGGCGGTGGCGATCAAGTTCCTCCGGGTCGGCGGACAATCCTGCATCTGCGCCAACCGGCTCTTCGTCCAGGACACGGTCGCCGAGGCTTTCCTCCCCCGGTTCCTGGCGGCGGTCCGACGACTCCGGGTCGGACCCGGATTCGAGCCGGACGTGGTCGTGGGGCCGCTGATCAACGAGGAGACGCGGAAGCAGGTCCACCGCCTGGTCGAGGATGCGGTGGCCGGCGGTGCCCGGGTCGCTCTCGGCGGCCGGGCGCTGGACGAGGGGGCCCTGGCCCGCGGCTACTTCTATGCGCCGACTGTCCTGCTCGACGTGCGGGACGAGATGCGGGTCTGCCGGGAGGAGATCTTCGGCCCGGTCGCGCCGGTGCTGACGTTCCGGACCGAGGCCGAGCTGATCGAGCGCGCCAACGCCACCGAGTACGGGCTGGCCGCGTACCTCTACACGCGCGATCTCGGCCGCATCACCCGGGTGGCCGAGGCCCTCCAGTACGGGCTGGTCGGCGTCAACGACGCCGCGGGGTACACGCACGAGGTGCCGTTCGGCGGCTTCAAAGAGTCGGGCCTCGGCCGGGAAGGCGGGCGGGCCGGCCTCCACGAGTACATGGAAGTGAAATCGATCGTCGTGAACGTGCCCCGGGCCGGAAGCTGAGGGTCCGTCGCCCGGTCGGTCAGGGGCCAGGGGCCCGCTAGGACGGGAGGGTGTGGCGGCCGGGGTGTCGCGTCAGAAGGTCAGCCCTGGGTGACCGAGACCCGGAAGCCGTATTTCCAGAGTGGATCCTCCCCATCCCGGCCCCCGCGCCGATCGGTCCGCCGGCGGTCATCACCCACGTCGCCGTTCCGCCCCCGGCGCTCTCCGAGGCGACGGTCGAGGAGGACCGATACCCCCGGCTCCTGCAAGTGTTGCTGGAGGTATTCGAAGAGACCGACCTCGTCACGCCGGACCACCACCACGAACCCCATATGCCTCCCGCCGGTTGAAGGACACGCGCCTCAGGGCGCCACTCTAGCAGGCAGTCCCGCTGGCGGCAAGGGCGGAAGGGCGGAAGCTAAGGGTTTCCCCGGGCCGCCTTGACCGCCTCCCGCCGCCGGGTGTATCAGGGATGGGAGGCGCCCGAAGAGACCACAGAACCGCGCCGGGGGAGGAGGAGTGGTGCATGCCTCTCTACGAGTATCTGTGTCCCCGCTGTCGGAAGGGGGTGGCCCTGACGCTCACGCTCAAGGAGCGGGAGAGCGGCGGTGCCAAGTGTCCGGACTGCCGCACGACGCTTGAGCCGGTCATGGCGCCGTTCTATTCGAAGACATCGCGCAAGAGCTAGACCAGGCCGCGGGCCCGGGTGACCAGCCGGGCGAGGACGCCGGCCGAGCGCGTCCCGCCGAGCCGGAGGACGACGCCGGGCGACGTCGACCGAGCCCGTTGAAAGGGGGTTTCATGCAGCTCAGAGGCAAGCGGGTGGCGATCCTCGCCGAGAACCTGTACCAGGAGATGGAGCTCTGGGTCCCCTACTACCGGCTGAAGGAAGAGGGGGCCGACGTCCAGGTGGTTGGCGCGGGGGGCGCCAAGTCGTACACGTCCAAGCACGGCTATCCGGTCAACGTGGACGTCCAGGCCGAACAGGCCAACGCCGCGGAGTACGACGCCGTCGTCATCCCGGGCGGGTTCGCGCCCGACATGATGCGCCGCTCGCCGGCGATGGTGAAGCTGGTGCGCGAGGCCTTCCAGCACGGAAAGCTCGTGGCCGCCATCTGTCACGCCGGCTGGATGCCGGTGTCGGCCGGGATCCTCAAAGGCAAGCGCGCGACCAGCTTCTTCTCGATCAAGGATGACCTGGTCAATGCCGGCGCCACCTGGGTAGACGAGGAGGTCGTGGTGGACGGCAACCTGGTCACCTCGCGGAAGCCGGACGACCTGCCCGCCTTCTGCCGCGAGATCGTGAAGGCGCTGGCCAAGAAGTAGCCCGACCAGGCCCACCAACGCGCCAACGGGAGCGGCGGCCGCCGCTCCCGTTGATTTTTTCCGGGTGGGCGCGGCGGCGGGGCCCGGCTTCGGGCCGCCCGAGGGGGGCGCAGCCCCCTCCGAAGCTAATAGCCGCGACGGAGATCGACCCGACCGCGCAGCGCCCGGCCGCCGAGGAAGCGCTGGAGGTTTTCGTTGAAGACGGGCGCGATCTCCTCCGGCACGTTCGGGCCCGAGACGTGCGGGGTCACCACCACATTCGGCATGGCCCAGAACGGATGGTCAGGGGGAAGCGGCTCTTCGGCGAAGACGTCGAGCACCGCGCCGCCGAGCCACCGCTCGTGGAGGGCGCGGACCAGCGCATCCTCCTGGACGAGGCCGCCCCGGCCGACGTTGACCAGCCAGGCGCCCGCCCGCATCGCCCGCAACTCGGCTTCGCCCACGATCCCTCGAGTCTCGGGTGTGAGTGGCAGCGCCAGCACGACGTAGTCGCTGGCGTGGAGCAACTCGCGCAATCCCGTCCGGCGGAAGACGCGCTCGGCCTCGGGAACGCGCCGGCCGCTCCGGTTGAGGCCGATGACGCCCATTCCGAAGGCCCGCGCCGCCCGAGCGATGGCGCGGCCGATGGACCCGAGCCCGACCACGCCGAGGGTCCGGCCGCGGAGGAGCGTAGGGTTGACCGGCTCCCACTGCCGCGCGCGCTGGGCGGCCCGGAACGCCTCGGTGTGCTGGGTGCCCCACAGGAGCCAGCCCAGCGTGTACTCGGCCATCCAGGGGCCGAAGACCTCTTCGACCCGGGTCAGGATGACCTTCGGCGGGAACGGAGCGTCGAGAAAGGCGTTGACGCCAGCGCCCATGACCTGGATCCAACGGAGCCGCCGGGCGCGGGGGAGCAACTCGGTCGGGAAGCCCCACGTGTAGAGGACTTCCATCTCCTCGAGGTAGGGACCAGCCTCGGCCGGTGTCGAGGCCACGCGGAGCCGCACTCGGCCGCGAGGGGCGCGAACCAGCCTCGCGTAGGTCTGAGCCTCCTCCGGGTGATACACCAGGATGGAGACTGGACCCTGTCGAGGCATTGGCACGCACTATAGCACAACCCTGCGTGATACCATGCCAAACGGGGAACTTCTCCGATCCAGGAGGCCCGCCTCATGGCCCGTCCCGTCCACGTCGAATCCGCCGGCGCCCTCGGTCAGGACATCTGGGTGGGTCCGCACCGCTTCACCGCCGACGAACCACCGGAGGTCGGCGGCGCGGACGCCGGTCCTACCCCCGTCGAGCTACTCCTGGCCGCGCTCGGGACCTGAACGGCGATCACGGTCTCGCTGTACGCGAGACGGAAGGGATGGCCGCTGGAAGGAGTCGAGGTGGACGTCAGTCACCAGGGGGACGGCGGGGAGGGACGAAAGCGGATCGAGCTGCGTCTGAGCCTCGACGGCGACCTCACCGCGGAACAGCAGGCTCGCCTGCGCGCCGTCTCCCGGCGCTGCCCCGTCCACCGGATGCTCGACGGCGGGGCGGAGGTCGTCGAAGTCTGACGCGGGCGCCCGGCGGGGCTCGACGCTCAGCGGGTCAGGCTGACGCCGCCGGCCGCCGCCCGGCGGGCCGCCTCGTCCACGGTGGCGGCCCGACTCGTCGCCTCGCGCCGTAGGCCGCCGAGCTTCGCCCGGAGGGCCTCGGCTTCCTCGCGCGTCTTCTTGCGCTCGGCGGGGTCGGTCGTCGAGTTGTGGGCATCCACCAGACGGTCGTGCTGCGCCAGGGTCACGTGGTACTCGTACAGCGCCTGGTTGTAGCGCTGCACCGCGTCGTTGTAGGCGCGCTTCAGCGCGACCTTCTGGGGCGTGTCGTCGGCGCTGAACTCGGCGTAGGAGAGGTAGTCGGGCTTGGCCGGCTGGGCCGCCGCCCCCATCCCGACCAGGGCCAGGACCAACACCATCGCGATGCCGGCCGCACGGTGTTCGAGCGCGGGCTTCGGCCTCACCCGATGGACACCGCCAGGCAGGTCGTGGTCCGCGTGACGCCGTCGATGGCGCCGATGCCGTCGGTGACGAGCTGGCCGATTTCGTCCAGCGTGGGCCCCTCGACCACCGCGATGTAGTCGTAGGGGCCGGTGACGGCGTCGAGCGACTCCACGCGGCACTTCCCGGGCTTGACCTTCGTCAGCGCCTTCTTCACGGCCTTGGTCTTCCCGGCGCTCGTCTCGACCAGGACATATGCCTTCATGGGCGACCTCCAGCCGACTCGCGCGGCGCCGTCATTACAGCGTGGCCAGCGCGGCGCTGTCAAGCTTTCGACGCGTGTGTCGGCCCGTCCGACTTGCCGTCCGAAGAGACTTAGAGACCTGTCGGGGTAACAAACGCGCGGGGCGCTGCCGAACCGCCAAGGGTCGGTGTTCCGATTGACTAGCGGCTGAGGAACGCGCGGAGCGTCTCCGCGAAGCGCACGCGGTCTTCCACCAGCGCGTCCCCCCGGACGTCCACCCGGGTCCCGCGCTCCGTCTTCCGGTCCCCGACGTCGTAGCGGGCTGAGACGTCGCCGGTCACCCCGTTGGCGCCGAGCTGGAGGGGGTCACCCTCGTCCTCGTCGTGCAAGTGGACGACGACGAGGTAGAAGCCGTCGGCCTCGGTCCGCGTCCGGTAGGCGAGTCCGGTCTTGAGGCGCCTGACCACGACCGGCACATTGGCCAGGCCGCGGCCCTCGGCGTCGGTCACGAAGCCGAGGACGATGAAGCGGTGGTCCGGTGCGTGGGTCGCTGCCACAGGCGCGCCGAGGGCGAGCACGCACCCGGCCACGACGGCGGCGACCCGACCCCTCACGCCGGCCTCCGCGCCCCGACGCGGGCCCGCAGGAGAGTGGCCAGTCGGCTCACGCGCGCCGCGCGATCCAGCCCGGCCACCGCGGCCGCGATCGCGGCCGCGCGCGCGCGCGGGATGACGGTCGCGGTGAGCGCGTCGAACTTGGCCCGGACCTCGGCGGGGGTGAGCGGGTCGTCGGGTGTCCCCTTGGCCGCGTCCACCCGGCGGACCAGGATCCGACCGTCGCGGGTGTGGAGCTCGATCACCGACGGGTAGCGGGCCGGGTACTCGGCGTCCAGGGCCGGGTCGTGGACCAGCGTCATCCCGGCCGCGAGCCGCGCCACCTCGGGGTGCCGGATCCGATCGCCCAGGATGTCGTCGATCGTCACCCGGCCGAAGACCAGGCCGACCGGCAGAACGTACTGGGCGTTGTGGGACTTGAGCGGGTGACCGTCGATCACGTGGGCCCCCCGCTTGGGGAAGTGGAGGACGATGCGCTCCACGTCACGGGCGATGAGCTGGGCATCCGCCGCCAGCCCGAGGAGCGCATCGAGGCCGGGATGGGTGAACGCGCAGGAGGCGTAGCGCTTGAACGCCAGCTCGGCCGTGTAGAACCGCCGGCCCCACTCGGCCAGGAGCGCCTCCGGGTTGCCGGCTCCCGAGAACGCGGTGAAGGCCTCGTAGCGGCCGTCGAACGGCGCCGGGGGACCGCCAAAGCCCAGTCGGGCGAGGGCGGCGGCGGTCACCCCGTTGCGGGCCGCCAGGCCCGGGTTGAGCGGCCGCGAGTGCTCGGTCGGATCCTCGGCCCAGGCCAGGAGTCCCGAGGCTTGCTGGAGCGCGAGGCCGAGGGCGATCGCCTGCCGCTCGGCCGGGAGCCGGAGGAGATGGCCGGCCGCCGCCGCGGCCCCGAAGGCGCCGCAGACCGCGCTCGGGTGGAAGCCGCGCTCGTAGAGCGAGGTCGGGTCCAGCGCGACGGAGACGCGGCAGGCGACCTCGATCCCCAGCACGAGCGCGCCCAGCACCCGCGCTCCCGGCGCCCGCTCCGCCTCGCCGACGGCCAGGCTGGCGGGCACCAGCACCGCGGGGGCGTGGAGGACGGCGGCGGCGTGGTGCGGCTCGATGTCGCAGTAGTAGGCGAGGGTTCCGTTGGCCAGGGCCGCGTTCACCGCCGAGGTCTTCACGCCCTGGCCGACGAGCGTCGCCTCCGGCCGGCCGCCCAGCCGACGGGTGAACGCCATGACGAGCCGACCGGCCGAGTAGCGCGGGGAGGCGGCGACGAGCATGGCGCTCGCCGTATCGAGCAGGCAGAGCTTGGCCTGGGCCACGACCTCGGGCGGCAGGTCGCGGATCCGGAAGGCGGCGATCCGCCGGGCCAGCTCGGCCGAGCGTGAGGGCCGTGGCTTCATGGGCGCCGGCAGCGTATGTCAGCGGCGCCGCCGCTGTCAAACCCGCCGGGGTGTTACAATGCGAGCATGAGGAGGCGCACAGCCAGGCGTTGACGTATCAGGCCCCCGCCCTCGTCCAGGCCGCCCTCGACGCCTCCCGCATCACCCCCGACGCCTTCGACCTCTACCGCAGCTTCGAGCACCGCTACCCGTTCCCGCTCGACGAGTTCCAGATCCGGGCCATCCTGGCCATCCTCGAGGGTGCCTCGGTCATCGTCTCGGCGCCCACCGGAGCCGGCAAGACGCTGGTGGCCGAGTTCGCGATCCACGAGGCGCTCCGTCGCAAGCGGCGGATCGCCTACACCACGCCGCTCAAGGCGCTCTCCAACCAGAAGTACGCCGATTTCTGCCGGCAGTTCGGGGTGGCCGAGGTCGGCATCCTGACCGGCGACGTCAAGGTCAACCCGCGCGCCCCGCTCCTGGTCATGACGACCGAGATCCTCCGCAACATGTTCTATACCGGCAGTCTCGAGGGCCTGGCCCACGTCGTCCTCGACGAGTGCCACTACATGGGCGACGAGGGGCGCGGCACGGTGTGGGAAGAGATCATCGTCAACGCGCCCAAGGACGTGACGCTGGTCGCGCTGTCGGCCACCGTCGCCAACGTCGGCGAGATCGCCGACTGGATCAGCCTGGTCCACCGGCCGATCGTGCCAATCATCCATCCCCACCGGCCGGTGCCGCTCCAGTACCTGGTGGCCGACCTCGCCGCCGAGATCCACCCTCTCGACACGGTGCGCGCCGGGCGGGCCCGCCTGGTCGGCGGAGAAAACGGCGACGGCGACCGGCGGGGTCGCTTGTACGCCCGGCGGGTCGCGTCCGTCAGCGCGATGGTGGAGGAGCTGGAGGCGCGGAAGTGGCTGCCCGCGATCTACTTCATCTTCAGCCGGGTTGGCTGCGAGCGGGCGCTGGAGGAGGTGCTGGGGGAGAGTCGGTCGCTCCTCGACCGGGCCCAGCGGCGGGAGGTCGAACAAGCGATCCGGGAGGCGGTGGAGGAGAACCCGGTGCTCGGCGCCTCGCCGCTCAACCAGACGATCTTCGAGGCGATGGGACTCGGGATCGGGGTCCATCACGCGGGGATCCTGCCGAGCCTCAAGCGGCTGACCGAACTGCTCTTCGAGCGGGGCCTGGTCCGGGTGGTCTTCGCCACCGAGACGATGAGCCTCGGCATCCACATGCCGGCCCGGAGCGTGGTGCTCCAGGGCCTCACCAAGCGCACCGATCGCGGCTTCCGCCTCCTCACCCACAACGAGCTGACCCAGATGGCGGGCCGGGCTGGCCGCCGGGGGATCGATCCCGAGGGCCAGTGCGTAATCGCGCTCGACGCCCGCGACACGGTCGCCGATCTCCTGGCCGTGGTGGACGGACCGGCCGAGCCGATCGCCAGTCAGTTCCGCCTCGGCTACGGCTCGGTGGCGCTGCTGCTGGAGACGGTCCGCGACGAGACGGCCATCCGGCGGATCGTGGAGTCCTCCTTCGGCCAGTACCAGAACCTCAAGCTGATCCGCGGGCTCGAGCGGGAGGTCGCGGAGGCCGAGACGGCCCTGCGGGAGGCCGAGCGGTACCAGGCGCCCTGCGGCGACTTCGGCCGCATCGGTCGGTACCGGGCCCTGCGGGCCGAGGCCGATGCCCGGCGGCGGGCCCTCGGCGCCCGGGCCCGGCCCCCCCGCTCCCGGGCGCTCGAGGACGTGGAACCCGGCCGCGTGGTCCTCCTCCGCCAGCGCGGCGGGAGCGGCCTCGGCGTCGTCCTCGGGACCCACCGACTGCGGGGGAGCCGAGTTCTGGTGGACACGCTCCTCCCTCACGGGTCTGTCGTGCGGAGCAAGGCCGGCAACGTCAAGCGCGTGTTCTGGGCGACGCCGCCGCTGCTCCTCCCCCACGGGATCCGGAGTCTCTCGGCTCACCACCGGGGTTTCGGGCGCGACTTCCGCGAGACCCTGGCCCGCGAGGGCAGTGGACTGATGGCGCGGCTCCAGGGGCTCGACCTCGGGGCCCTCCTCGAGCGCGAGCGGGGCAAGGCGCCCGAAGACGCGCTCGAGCGGATCGAGTGCCACGCCTGCCCGTGGGGAGCGACGGCGCACTGCGACGCCGCCTGGAAGGCGATCGAGAAGCAGCGGACCCGGCTCGAGCAACGCCAGGCCACGCTCGACGCCCTCCGCAACGCCCTCTGGCAGGAGTTCGAGCGCGTCCTCGAGGTCCTCGACGCCTTCGACGCCGTCCAGAAGGGCGAGCTGCGGCCGAAGGGCCGGCTGGTCGCCGCGCTCCGTCACGACCACGAGCTGCTGGTGGCGGAGGCCGTTCACCGGGGCGCCTTCGACGACGCCGCCCCGGCCGAGGTGGCCGCCCTGGCCTCCTGCCTCACCGAGGAGGCGCGCTCCGGCGAGGAGGGCCCGTCGCGCCACTTCCTCAAGCAGCGGCCGAAGCTCCGGCGGCGCATCCGGCAGATGGAGGAAGCGGCCAGCGCGATCCTGGCCGTGCAGCGGCGGGTCGGCCTGCACCGGCCGGCCTCGGTGCAGACCGGCTTCGTGGCCGCGGTGTACCGGTGGGCGTCGGGCGATGACGACTGGCCGCGGGTCGTCGCCGAGTCGTTCGGGGGGCACGAGGGCGACCTGATCCGCGCCATGCGACGCCTCATCGACCTCCTGCGCCAGCTCGGCGAGGCGCCCGAGGTCCCCGATGCCGTCGCCGGCGCCGCCCGGGCGGCCGCCCGAGCCGTCGACCGCGGCATCGTACTCGAGTCGGCCCTCATCTAGATTCTCGGAGGGGGCCTCAACGGCCCCCGAGACCTCCCCCAGTAGAAAATTGCGGCGGCAACAGCCGCCGCTTGGAGTGGACCACCGAACGCGCGCGGTTGGGCTTCCCGTCGCGCGCGGTTATCCCGACAGCTCCTGGTTACTTCGGAGGGGTGTCGGAACACCCCTCCGAGGCCTCCCCAGGAGAAAAGAAGGGCGCTGCAGGACGTCGCGGGGCTGGAGCCCCGCCGTCCGAGGCGCGCGAACCCAACGATCGGGCGACGTAGGCCGAGGGATGGCTGCGCGGGCGATGTCCGGCGTGCTCGAGCAGCATGGCGCGACCTCCGACCGTGCGACCGTTGGTACCGGCCTGACCCCGCGTGACGCGGCGCTCCACTCTAGGGGGCGGACGTGGGGGGCGACAAGGCGCCCGATCCGGCGCCGGCCTTGACAACCCTAGGGGATTGGCCCAGGATGACCGTGACTGGCGGGCGGCGAGGTTGCCGCCAGCCGGGCTTCCCGCCCCCCTGCGGGGTGTTCTTCGCGGCCGGCCGAGTGCTGGAGGCTCGGCTCTCGCACCTCGACAGTCCCGCCTGCGACGGAGAGGCCCCCGGCCTGCCCGGCGATCTCAGCCTCGCGGGTGGGCTCGGCTTTCGGGAGGGAAGGAGACGAGGGCCATGGTAGAGAGGCCATGCGCGAACCCCGGCTGTTTCTGCCACACCTCGGACGTGACCTGCTCACTCTGGTGTGGCGCGCTCGACCGGCCGGCCGGCGTCCGCTGTCTGTGCCGCCACGACCACTGCGCCCGACCGCTCGCCCGCACGCCGCTCTGGTCCGCTCAGCTGCCGGCGCGGCCGACCGTTCGGGACACGCTCGAGCGCCGGCCGCCGCTCGCCGAGACCGCCTGAGACGCTCGGAGGGGGGCGCCGTCCCCCTCCGATCCTCGGTTCGAAGTCGCGCGGGGTAGCCCCCGCCGCTACCACCTGTCGCTTCCGTCGCCTTTCGCCGCCCCTCTGTCGGCTAAGATACGAGCCGGCGGTCGTCCGAGCACGCAGGCAAGGAGGGACCATGGTCTGGGTCGTCCTCGCGCTCCTCGCGCTGGTCGTCGTCATCGCGATCAGTCTCTATAACAGCCTGGTTCGGCTGCGGGTCCGGGTCGATCAGGCCTGGTCGGACATCGATACTCAGCTCAAGCGGCGCTGGGACCTCATCCCGAACCTGGTCGAGACGGTCAAAGGCTATGCGGCCCACGAGCGGGGCGTGCTCGAGCGGGTCACCGAGGCGCGAAGCCGGGCGATGGCCGCCACGACCCCGGCCCAGGCCGCGCAGGCCGAGGGCCTGCTGACCCAGGCGCTGCGTGGGCTCTACGCGGTGGCCGAGAGCTACCCCGAGCTGAAGGCCAACCAGAACTTCATGGCCCTCCAGCAGTCGCTGGCCGAGACCGAGAATCTGATCTCCGACGCTCGCCGCTCCTACAACCTGACGGTGCGCGACCTCAATACCCGGATCCAGACCGTCCCCGCCAACGTCATCGCGGGGATGTTCAATTTCCAGCCGCGTGAGTTCTTCGAGATCAGCGAGCCCGCCGAGCGCGCGGTGCCCAAAGTTCAGTTCTAGTCCGGGCGGATGCGGATCTCGCAGCTCCGGGTCAGCAAGTCTCCCGTCGGGGTGCGGCACGCCGCCGTCACCGCCGGCCATCCGCTGGGCGCCGCCGTCGGCGCCCGGGTGCTCCGACAGGGGGGCAATGCCGTGGACGCCGCCGTGGCCACCGCGTTCGCCATGGCCGTGGTCGAGCCCTTCATGTCCTGTCTGGCCGGGGGCGGCTCGATGCTGATCCACCGGCCCCGGCGGGGCGAGTCGGTCGCCCTCGACTTCAACGTCGAAGCGCCGGCGGCCGCGCATCCGCGAATGTACCGGCTCACCGCCGGCCGCGGGGGCGACCTCTTCCCGTGGCGGGCGGTCGAGGGCGACGCGAACGTCCACGGCCACCGCGCGGTCGCGGTGCCGGGCTCGGTGGCCGGGCTGTGCCTCGCGCTCGAGCGCTACGGGACCATGGATCTCCGCGACGTCGTCGCGCCGGCCGCCCGGCTGGCCCGGCGCGGGGTCCCGATCGACTGGTACCTCTCGCTGGTGGCGGCGATGTACGCCGAGGAGCTGGCCCGCTTCCCGGAGGCGGCCCGGACCTACCTCCGGAAGGGTCGATTCCCGCCCCGGCCGGCGAACTTCGAGGCCGGCGACCGGCTCCGGCAGCCGGCCCTCGCCCGGTCCCTCGAGCTGATCGGGAAGGCCGGCCCCGACGCCTTCTATCGGGGCGAGCTGGCGGAGGCGATCGAGGCCGAGCTGAAGCGAGGCGGCGGGAGCGTGACGCGCGCCGACCTGGCCGCCTATCGCGTGCGGGTGGCGCCGCCGCTCGAGGGGAGCTACGGCGGCGTGACGCTCCTCGGGATGCCGGGCGCTACCGGCTGCGTGACGGCGCTCGAGGCGTTGAACATCCTGGGACAGTGCCGCGTCGGGCGCTTCGGCCCCGGCGACGCGGAGACCTACCACCTCCGAGCGGAGGCCTTCGGGATCGCCTTCGCCGAGCGCTTCCGCTACCTGGGCGATCCCGAGCACGTGACCGCCCCCTGGGACCGGCTGCTGTCCCCGGACCATGCGGCCCGGGCGGCGCGGCGCTGCCTTCGGGAGCGCGACGGCCGCCGGCGGAGCGTCGCGCGGCGGCCGGCCGCCGACTGCACGACCCAGGTCTGTGCGGTGGACCGGGAGCGGACGCTGGTCTCGCTGACCCACACCGCGGTGAGCCTCTTCGGCTCCAAGGTCGTGGTGCCGGGGACGGGACTCCTTCTGTCCAACGGCATGCTCTGGTTCGACCCTGAACCCGGCCGCGCCAACTCGATCGCGCCCCGCAAGCGGGCTCTCGTCAACATGACGCCATTCCTCGCCCTGCGCGAGGGTGCCCCTCTGCTCACGCTCGGGGCTCCCGGCGGGCGGAAGATCATCACCGCGGTTCCCCAGGTACTCTCGAACCTGCTCGACCACGCGCTGCCGCCTCAGGCGGCCGTGGAGGCGCCGCGCCTCCACACCGAGGGCGCCGAGGTCTACGTGGACGATCGGGTCGGGCCGGCCGTGGTGCGCGCCCTTCGTCGGCGTGGCCACCGGGTCGTGGCCCAGACGGAGACGTACTCGACCTTCTATTTCGCCCGGCCCCAGGTGATCCAGGTCGACGGCGAGGGCCTGGTCGCCGGCGTGGATCATCTCCGGCCGGCGACCGCCATGGGGTTTTAGGCCCGGCACAAGTAGGCGTTAAGGAGGGGACCACGTGGGATCCAAGACGGGGGGAGGTGAGTGATGCCCGAAGTGAACCTGACCACCGCGTTCGGCTCGGTCCCGGCCGGCAGCCAGGAGGGAATCGTCCGGGTCCTGCGGGAGGCGATCGCCCAGGTCGGACAGGAAGAGGGGAACTTCAAGAAGGCCAAGGCCGTCTTCACCGAATCCGACGAGCAGTGCGTGTTCACGGTCGAGCTGGACGGCGTGCGCAAGGAGCCGAACCCCCTCCGTCTCGACCTCGAGATGCTGGAAGACGCCGTCACCGACTCGGGCGCCCTGTCCCTGCTCAAGGAAGAGTTGCGGACCTATTTTCGCAAGGTGCTGGGCGTCGGCCGCTGATGGCGGAGGCCGGCACGCTCCTGTTCGTCTACGAGGGGTGCGTCTTCCGCGTGGCCGAGGGCGCTCAGGCGCCCTCGGCGGGCACGCTCTTCCTGCTGCGCCACCTCGACGTCGCCGACGGGGAGGCCGTCCTCGACATCGGCACCGGCGCCGGCTTTCTGGCGGTGCTGGCGGCCCGCCGGGCCAAGCGGGTCGTGGCCACCGACGTCGTCCCGGAGGCAGTGGCGCTGGCGACCCAGAACGCGGCGCTGAACGGGGTGACCGAGCGGGTGGACGTTCGGCTCGGCGACGGTTACGACCCGGTGGCCGGCGAGAGCTTCGACCTCATCATCACGGGCGCGCCGCAGATGCCGACGCCGCCCGGGCCCGAGCGAGACGACTGGATGGCGCGCGCTGACAACGGCGGTCCCGACGGCTGGGCCGTCCTCGACCAGGTGATCGCCGGCGCGCCGGCCCACCTCCGCCCCGGGGGGCGGCTGCGCTTCTCCCTCTTCGCCTTCCTCGGCGAGCGCAAGGGGCTGGGTCGGCTGGAGGCGGCCGGCCTCGCCGCCCGCGTGGTGGCGCGCGAGACCCAGCCCTTCCCTCGGCTCGGCTACGAGCGGCTCCAGCACATCCGGACCCAGGACGTCGAGGGCACCCTGCCGCGCGGCGTGCCGCGGACGGTGGAGCGGCTCCTGCTCGAGGGCCGTCGAGCGTGACGACCAGCGTGCGCTTTCTCATCGTCAACGCCGACGACTTCGGGCTCACCGCCGGGGTGAGCCGCGGCATCCTGGATGCCCACCGCCGCGGCATCGTCACCAGTACGACCGCGCTCGCGAACCTGCCCCCCCAGCCCGAGCTCGACGCCGAGGCTGCCGGGCTGCCCGGGCTCGGGATGGGGCTCCACGTCAACCTGACCTGGGGTCCGCCGGTCTCCCCGGCGCTCGCGGTCTCCTCGCTGGTGAACGGCGACGGCCGGTTCTCGCGTGACCTCGAGCGGCTCGAGGCGGCGGCGCGGCCTGACGAGGTCCGCCGCGAGGTCGAGGCCCAGGTCGACGCCTTCACCCGGCGCTTCGGGCGGCCGCCGACGCACCTGGACAGCCACCACCACACCCATCGCCTGCCGGGAATCGGCGAAGCCGTTCTCCGCGTGGCCGAGGCCGCCCGTCTTCCGCTTCGGAGCCAGGATCCGGGCTTCCGCGAGGGCCTCCGCCGCCACGGCGCTCGGACCCCCGATCATTTCCTGGGCGGCGACAGCGTCGAGCCCTACTGGACGAGTGAGCGGCTCCTCCACGCGCTGGCCGGGTTGCCCGTCGGCCTGACCGAGCTGATGTGCCACCCCGGCCGCTACGACGACGCCCTGGCCGGGAGCCGCTACGGCCGCCAGCGCGAGACCGAGCTGACCGCGCTCTGCGACGCCGAAGTGCGCGCCACCGTCGAGCGGCTGGGCATCCGGCTGTGCCACTTCGGGAACGCTCCCGCCGTGATCGGGGCGGGGCCGGTCGTGGGCGGGGCCTCGCCCGCCGCTCCGCTTCCATCTTGACTTTGTTGACCGGCCAGCGTGGCCGGTAGACCGGACCGCCGCCGCCCGGCGCGGCGGGCACCACGGGCGATTCGCGGCGGGTGAGCACCGGCGCCCCCGACCCTGCCGTCCTCAGCGCCGACGTGGGCGGAACCGCTATCGGCGTGGGGGTGGTCACCGCGGCGGGTGAGCTCCATTTCGCGAGCGAGACCCCGACCCACGCTGGCGGGCCGGGGAGCGTGCTCGAGACGCTCCTGGCCCGGCTCGGCGAGACGCAGGCCCGGGCGGCGGCCGCCGGCCTGGCGCTCCTGGGCTGCGGGATCGGCGTCCCCGGTCCCGTGGACGCCGCCGCCGGGCAGATCGGGCCCGACGTGCCCAATCTGCCCGGGCTGGCCGGTTGCCCGCTGGCCCGCCTCGTCACCGCGCGGATCGGGCTCCCCACCGTCCTCGACAACGACGTCAACGCCCTCACCGTCGGTGAAGCCCGCTTCGGCGTGGCCCGGGGGTTTCGCTCCTTCGTGCTGCTCGCGCTGGGGACCGGAGTCGGCGGCGGCATCTACCTCGACGGCGAGCTGGTCCGCGGCGCCTCCGGCTATGGCGGCGAGCTCGGCCACGTCACGGTGCAGTTCGAGGGGCGCCCCTGCTTCTGCGGCAGCCGCGGCTGTCTGAAGGCCTACGTCGCCGGCCCGGACATCGCCGACCAGGCGCGGGAAGCCCTGGCGGTCCGGCCGGAGTCGCAGTTGGCGGCGATGGGCGGCGATCCCGCCGCGCTGACGGCGCGCGACGTCTTCGCAGCGGCCGGGGCCGGGGATGCGGTGGCCGGGGACGTGGTGGCCCGCGTGTGCCGCGCGCTCGGCGCCGGCCTGGGCGGGATCCTCAACGGCCTGAACCCGGAGGCGATCGTGCTGACCGGGGGCGTGGCCCACTCGCTGGACGCGCATCTGGACGACGTCCGGGGCTGGACCCGGAGGTACGCCTTGCCGGGAGCGTACGAGGCCGCCAAGGTGATCCTCGTGCGCCACACCAAGACGACCGCGATCCGCGGCCCGGCCGCGCTCTTCTTCCACGAGATGGATAGAAGGGGTCGACAGCGTGTGCGACAATGAATTCCGCAGTGAGCACGGAAATCCGCGCCAACGGCCGGGTCGGTAGTGACCTCGAGCGCGAGCTGCGCCGGGTGGTCGAGGGCGAGGTCCGCTTCGACGACTATTCGCGCCTGCTCTACGCGACCGATGCCTCGATGTACCAGGTCGAGCCGATCGGGGTCGTGCTGCCCCGCACCGCCGACGACGTCCGGGCCGTCCTCGAGCTGGCCAACCGCTACAACGTGCCGGTGCTGCCGCGGGGCGGGGGGACGAGCCTGGCCGGCCAGACGGTCAACCACGCCGTCGTCGTGGACTTCTCGAAGTTCATGAACCGGGTGCTGGAAGTCAACCGCGAGGAGCTCTGGTGCCGGGTTCAGCCCGGTCTGGTCCAGGACGAGCTGAACGCCCACGTCCGGCCGCTCGGTCTCCTGTTCGGCCCCGACACCTCGACGTCCAACCGCGCCACCATCGGCGGCATGTGCGGCAACAACTCGGCCGGCTCCCACTCCATCGCCTACGGGAAGACGCTCGACCACGTGCTCGAGCTCCGGTGCCTGCTGGCCGACGGCTCCGAGGTCGTGCTCGGTGACCTCGGCCCGGCCGCGCTCGAGGCCAAGCGCCGCGGCAACGGGCTGGAGGGGCAGATCTACCGGGAGGTGGGCCGGATCGTCGGCCAGCACACCGAGGAGATCCGCGCCCGCTACCCGACCATCATGCGCCGGGTCTCCGGCTACAACCTCGACGAGCTGGTGTCCCGGCCCGGCCGGCCCTTCGGGCTTCACCGGCTGGCCGTCGGCTCGGAGGGAACGCTGGTCGTCGTCGTCGAGATGAAGATGCGGCTGGTCCCGCGGCCGAAGTACACCGCGCTCGACATCGTCCACTACGCGTCCCTGGAGGCCGCGCTCGAGTCGTCGCCCGACATCCTCACCACCGGCCCCTACGCCGTCGAGCTGACGGACAAGCTGATCCTCGACCTCGCCCGGGAGAACATCGAGCAGCGGCAGCGGATGGGGTTCGTCCAGGGGGACCCCCAGGCGATCATGCTCGTCGAGTACGCGGGTGAGACCGCGGACGAGGTGCGGGGGAAGGTCGAGGCCTTCGAGGCGCTGCGGGAGCGGAAACGGATCGGGTACGCCGGCCACCTCGCCTTCGACCCTGGCGAGCAGCAGTCCATCTGGAAGCTTCGCAAGGCCGGTCTCGGGTTGCTGCTCGGGATGAAAGGAGACAAGAAGCCGATCGCCTTCGTCGAGGACACCGCGGTCGAGCCGGCCAAGCTGCCGGCCTTCATCGCCCGCTTCCGACAGATTCTCGACCGCCACGACGCCCGCGCCGGCTACTACGGCCACTGCTCGGTGGGGTGCCTGCACATCCGCCCCCTCATCAACCTGAAGGACGCCGCCGAGATCCGGAAGATGCGGACGATCGCCGAGGAGATCACCGCCCTCGTCCTCGAGTTCGGGGGCGCGCTCTCGGGCGAGCACGGCGACGGCCGCGCCCGCAGCCCGTTCAACGAGACCCTGTACGGGCCGCGCCTCTACGATGCCTTCCGTCAGGTCAAGCGGGTGTTCGACCCCAAGGGACTGTTGAACCCCGGCAACATCGTGGAGGCGCCCCCGCTCACCGAGCACCTCCGCTACGGACCGGGCTACCGGACCTGGGAGCCGGAGACGCTGCTGGACTTCTCGGCCCAGGGCGGCTTCGCCGCCGCCGTCGAGATGTGCAACGGGATCGGGGTGTGCCGGAAGAAGCTGGAGGGGACGATGTGCCCCTCCTACATGGCCACCCTCGACGAGGAGCACAGTACGCGCGGCCGGGCCAACGCGCTGCGGGCCGTGCTGTCGGGCAAGGTACCGGCGGCCGACTTCACCGGCCGGCGGCTCTACGAGGTCCTCGATCTCTGCCTCGAGTGCAAGGCCTGCAAGGCGGAGTGTCCGGCCAACGTGGACATGGCGAAGCTGAAGTACGAGTTCCTCGCCCACTACTACCGGGCCCACGGTCTGCCGCTCCGCAACCGGCTCTTCGGCCACATCCACCGGATGGCGCGGATCGGGTCGGCGCTGGCGCCGCTCTCGAACTGGGTGGCCCGCGCGGCGCCGACCCGCTGGCTGCTCGAGCGGGTGGGCGGGATCGACCGCCGGCGGCCGCTGCCGGCCTTCGCGTCGACGCCGTTCACGGTCTGGTTCCGTCGCCACCGGCCGGCCGGCGACGGCGCCCGCGGGACCGTGGTCCTCTTCGCCGACACGTTCAACACCTACCAGACCCCCGAGGTGGCGATCGCGGCGACGCGCTTCCTGGAGGCGGCCGGCTACCGGGTCGTCGTCCCCGAGCCGCGCTGCTGCGGGCGGCCGATGATCTCGAAGGGCATGCTGGCCGAGGCGCGGGAGGCGGCCGTCGACAACGTCAGCCGGCTGGTCGGCTTCGCCCGCCAGGGGCTGCCCATCGTGGGGCTCGAGCCCTCGTGCCTGTTGACCCTCCGCGACGAGGCGGTGGATCTCGTGCGCTCCGCCGATGCCCGGCTGGTGGCCAAGCAGAGCCTGCTGCTGGAGGAGTTCCTCCAGCGCGAGTTCGCGGCCGGCCGGGGGCCGGCCTTTGCCGGCAACGGCCGCCGGGCGCTGCTCCACGGCCACTGCCACCAGAAGGCGCTCGTCGGCACCGCGCCGACGGTGGCGGTGCTGAAGGCGGCCGGCTACGGGGTGAGCGAGGTGGACGCGGGCTGCTGCGGGATGGCCGGGTCGTTCGGGTTCGAGGCGGAGCACTACGAGCTGTCGCTGGCCATCGCCGGCCGGCGGCTGGTCCCCGCGGTGCAAGCGGCGGCTCCCGAGGTCGCCGTCTGCGCGCCGGGCATCTCCTGCCGGCAGCAGATCGAGCACACCACCGGCCGGCGGCCGAGGCACCCGGCCGAACTCCTCTGGGAGGCGCTTCCGTAGGAAAAGCTTCCGGGGCGGTCGCCGTCAGGGGAGAATGGCAGATATCCGAGCGCGATCATGCGAGCCGTCGCCATCCTCGCTCTCCTGCTGGCGGTGCCCGTCGCCGTGTCGGCGGGCGAGCTCGTCCTGACCAACGGCACCCGGATCGCGGCCGAGCTGGCGACCGACGTCCTCCTGGTCTCGACGGGCGCCGACCTCGTCGAGGTCGCCCCCGAGCAGGTCGTCCTGTTGACCCCGAGCGAGATCCGGCTGAGGGACGGGCGCGTCCTCGCCGGGACGCTGGTGGGCGGTCGCCTGCGCACCCGTACCGCGCTGGGTGAGCTGACCGTCCGGCTCGAGGACCTGGCGGCGTTCCGGGCCGAGCCGGCGGCGACCCCGACGCGGGATCCGGCGCCGATCATGGCCGCGGCCCCGCGGCCGGCGGGCTCGGCCGGGTCGGACGGGCCGGGCCAGGTGACGGCGGGAACGCGCGAGGTCGGCCGGGGCGTGCGCGACACCGCGGTCGGCATCGGCCGGACCGTCGTCGAGGCCGCCGACCGCGCGCACGACGGCTTCAAGGCGATCGGCATCGCCATCTGGAAGGCGATGCGATCGGTCGGCGACGCCGTTCGCAACGCCTTCACCGGCGGGCCCGACGGCTGAGCCGGCCGACGGAGGCGGGGCGTGGCACGAGCCAAGAGCCGCCAGCCGAGGCCGAGGGCGACGACGGCGAAGCGCCGGCGAAGCTGGGTTCAGCGGGTGCGTGAGACGTCGGACGCGATGGACCTCCCGGCCGGGATCTTCACCCGCTCGGCCGAGGGGATTGCGCGAGGGCTCAAAGCGTCGGTGACCCGAAGCCGCCGGACGAAGGGGACCAAGTTCCAGTCGGCCATGTCCATGCTGAACCTCTACATCAACCGCGCCGGACGGGGTCTCTCCTGGGCGGATCGGCGGCGGCTCGAGTCGGCGAAAGGAGCGTTGCGCCGGGTCTTCGGCCAACCGCGGCGCCGGCGGCCGAAGCCCGCGGCCTAGATCCTCGGAGCGGGCCTCAACGGCCCCCCCTCCGAGGCCTCCCCCAGAACGGCGCGCCGCAGGACGTCGCGGGGCTGGGGGGCGCGACGAGGTGCGCGAACCCAAAGATTGCGGCGGCAGAGCCGCCGCTCGAAGCGGACCACCATACGCGGTGCGGTTCAGCTTCACGCGGCGCGCGATCATCCCGGGCCTTCGCCTCCCGGCCGGACCGACGACGCCCGACGGACGCGGCCGCCCGGGCCAGGGATTGCCCGGCCAGCGGCGCGGGCGCTAAGATGACCTCGGGATGGCTCCGGCGGACCCTCTCTCCGACCTCTACTGGGAGCTTCAGACCGACGAGGAGCCGATCGGTCTCGAGGAGTTCGTCAACCGCGCGGTGGCCGGTGCCTACGGGACGGTGACCCGCGAGGAGCTGCGGGAATTCCTCGGCGCCGTCGAGGCGCGGCTCGTCGTCCAGATCGAGCAGGGTAGTGGGGGCGCCCACGACGCGGTCGCCCCCGAGGAGCTGATCGACGAGACGCACGCCTGGATCGATGACCTGGTCACCAAGTTCTGCGAAGGATGATCGAGGGCCGTGGTTCGGTAGTCGGCAAGGAGGACGCGCCATGACACGACAAGCTCGAATCCTGGCCGGGGTGGGGCTGGCGGTGGCCGTGCTGGTGCCGGTGCTGGGGACCGACGCCCAGGAGAAAAAGGCGGTTCGCCTCTGGCACACCGAGACCGAGCCCCAAACGGTGGCGGTGCTCAACCAGATCGTCGCCGACTTCGAGCGCCTCCGGCCGGACGTCAGCGTGAAAATGGAGGCGCTGGCCTGGGGCGACCTCGAGAAGAAGCTCACCGCCGCGCTGGCGGCGGGGGCGCCGCCCGAGGCCTCGCACGGCCAGGCGATCACCTGCGCCTCCTTCGCCGCCAAGGGGCTGCTGCGGCCGGTGGACGACCTGGTGGAGTCGCTCGGCAAGGAGAACCTGATCGAGGGCTTCCGCAACCTCTGCCGCCTGGACGGGAAGTACTACGGCGTCGGCCACGCGGCGGCGGCGTCGGTGTTCGTCTATCGCAAGGACCTGCTGGCTCAGAAGGGCCTCAAGCCGCCCCGGACGTGGGACGAGTTGATCCAGGCCGCCGAGGCCCTCAAGGAGATGAAGGACGGCCAGGTCGTCCGCTGGGGACTCTCGGTGACCGGCCAACCGCTCCTCGTGAACATCCAGGTCGGCGAGCTGCTGCGGTCGAACGGGGGACGGCTCTTTGATCCCGAAGGCCGGCCCACGCTGACCGAGAAGCCGATGATCGAGCTGCTCGACTTCTACAAGCGGCTGAACGCCGTGCTGCCGCCCGGCTGGACCAGCCATGGCTACCTGGACACCTTCGCCAACCTGGCCAACGGCAAGGCGGCCATGGTCTACCAGGCCTACGGGCGGGGCACCGGCTACATCGAGAAGTACGCCCCGGCGGAAATCGCCGACCCCGAGCACTTCGCGGTCACTGACAAGGTGGTCGGCCCGTCCGGCAAGCAGTCGGTGGCTCAGATCGACTCCGAGCCCTGGATGGTCTTCAAGCAGGCCAAGTACGCCAACGAGGCGGTCGAGTTCCTGAAGTTCTTCTACAAGGAGGAGAACTACGTCCGCTACCTGCACACGGTGCCGATCCACCTCTTGCCGATGATGAAGTCCACCTACCGGAACCCGAAGTACACCGACAACGCGAGCATCAAGAAGTGGCGGCCGTGGGTGGACATGCAGGAGACCTACTTCAAGCAGGACCGGACACGGCCGGTGCTGGTGATGGAGTGGGACGACATGAAGAAACCCTACCTCCTGGAGGTGATGGGCTCCGGCATCTTGGTCGACATGGTGCTCGACTCGGTGAAGGGGATGCCGTCGGCGGAAGCGGCCGCCAAGGCCCAGAAGCGCGTCGAGGAGCTGCTGGTCCGAGCCGGCTACCTCAAGAAGTAGGTGGAGGGACCCCCAACTCTCAAGAGGGGGTACCGGCTCTCCGGGTCGGCGGTCGGCGTCCTCGGGATCCTTCCCGCGGTCCTCCTCATCGCGGGGCTGATCCTCTACCCGGTCGCCTACGCCGTCTGGCTCTCCCTCCACGACAAGCACTCCTTCTTCCCGACCGAGCAGTTCATCGGCTTCCGCAACTACGTCGAGATCGCCCACGACGAGGAGTTCTGGGACAGCCTCTGGCGCGGGATCGTGTACGCTGCCGGGACCACCGCCCTCCAGCTCGGCGTCGGCGTCGCCGCCGCCCTCGTCCTCCACCAGTCCTTTCGCGGGCGCACCGCCGTCCGGGCGCTGGTCCTCTTTCCGTACATGATCCCGACCATCGTGGCGGTCATCGTGTGGCGCTGGCTCCTCAACGACACCTACGGGCTCGTCGACTACCTGCTGGTGCGGTGGGGCCTGGCCCGGCAGCCGGTGGTGTGGCTCAGCGTGGACTGGATCATGACCTCGCTGATCGCCATGAGCGTTTGGCAGTTCACCCCGTTCGTGGTGCTGAGCGTGCTGGCCCGCCTGCAGACCATCCCGCTCGAGCTCTACGAGGCGGCGCGGGTGGACGGCGCTTCGGCCTGGAGCCGCTTTCGCCACGTCACGCTTCCCCAGCTCAAGGCGGTACTGTTCGTGGTGATCCTGCTGCGCGGGATCTGGATGTTCACCAAGTTCGACACCGTCTGGCTGTGGGGGGAGGGGGCGGGGGCGGGGCGGGAGATCCGCACGCTGCCGATCTATGCCTACATGCGGACCTTCACCTACTATCAGGCCGGCTTCGGCTCCGCTCTGGCCGTCCTCATGTTCGCGATGCTCATGGTGGCGACCCTGGTGTACTTCCGCATGTTCTGGCGCGAGGAAGAGGCGACGTGAAGGCGCTCCGGCGGCCCCTCTGGCGGGCCTTCGTCTACACGGCGGCGCTGGGGCTGGCCGCCCAGGCCGTCCTCCCGCTCCTGTGGATGTTCTCCACCTCGCTCAAGCCGCCCCGGGAGGTCTTCGCCAGTCCGCCCACGCTGCTGCCAGCGGCGCCCACCCTCGAGAACTTCTTCCGCCTCTTCGCCGAGACCGCTTTCCTCACCTACTTCGTCAACAGCGTGGTGGTCTCGGGGCTCACCGTCCTGCTGACGATGGCGGTGGGCGCGGCCGGGGCCTACAGCCTGACTCGCTTCCGCTTTCCCGGCCGCGAGCCGCTGGCCAAGCTGATCCTCTGCACCTACATGTTCGCACCCATCATGATCGTGATCCCGATGTACATCCTGGCCCGCCGGCTCGGCATCGTGAACACGCGCCTGGTCCTCGTCCTCTCCTATGCATCGTTCTGCTTACCCTTCTCCCTCTGGCTCTTGCGCGCATTCTTCCGCTCCATTCCGCTCGAGCTGGAGGAGGCGGCGCTGGTGGACGGGGCCGGCCGCGCCCGCGCCGTCGTGCACGTGGTGGTGCCGCTGGCGCTGCCGGGGGTGATCGCGACGTCGATCTTCACCTTCACGCTGGCCTGGAACGACTACATCTTCACCCGCATCCTGGTCGCCTCCGACGAGCTGAAGACCCTGCCGGTCGGCGTCCAGGACCTTTTCTCGGCGGCGGTGGTGGACTGGGGGCTCATCATGGCGGCGGGGATGCTGATCACGATCCCGGCCCTCGCCTTCTTCATGGCGGTCCAGCGCCACCTGGTGGCCGGCTGGGGCAGCGGCGGGCTGAAAGGCTGAGAGCTACGGGACCGCATGGGTTTGGGGGTAGCTGCCAAGTCCATGACTAGGTGCCAAAGGAGAACGGATCAGGCGCGAGACGGGAGGACGCCGCGATGAGGCCATATCGGGCCATCCCCTGAGACTCGTCTTTTCCCGCCATTCGGAATTGGGCTATGCTGACGCGGCACGGTGCGTTGCCGCGCCTTCCCGAACGGCGCCAGTGAGTCAAGGAGGTCAGGTATGAATCGGATCTTGGCCCTGCTCACGTTACTCGTGATTCTCGGCTTCCCATCGCTTTCGCCGGCGGGCCCCAAGGAGGATGTTGCCGCGGCGACGCAGGCGTGGATTGATGCCATGGGTAGCCACGATCCAGAACGAGTTGTCGCCCTCTATGACCCTGAGGCAGTGCTGTGGGGCACCCGGTCTCCCACGCTTCGTGACAACCCCGCCACCGTTCGTGACTACTTCAACATCCTCAAGACCGTTCCGCCATCGTACACAGCTGTCCTCGGTGAGCAGCGGATTCGCGTCTATGGTGACATTGCCATCAATACCGGGACCTACACTTTTTCGGAAGTCCGCGACGGCAAGGCAATCAGTCGTCCGGCGCGGTTCAGCTTTGTCTACCGGAATCGCGACGGACGCTGGCTGATCGTGGATCACCACTCGTCCGCGGTACCAGCACCCCCGCAGTAGCGGTTGAAGCAAGAGCGAGCCGGTTTGCAGCCCGTCGTGTCGAGAATGCACCGGAAGAGCGTCTGCCCAATTTCCACACGAAGCGGGATACCACCGCCGTAGATGTGTCAGGGTCCTCCGCTGTAGATGAACTCGATACCGAGGTCTTCACTCTCGCTAACAGTTCGCAGAGTCGTTCGGGCGAAAACGGGCGGCCGGTGTCATGTCTGCGGTGGCCCGCTTGGCTCGGATTGGAAAGCCGATCATGTGCGCCCCCGAGCCCGTGGCGGTCGGAATGCCGAGAACAACTACCTGCCGGCGTGTAGCGTTTGCAACGGAGCTCGGTGGTACCTGAATTCTAAGGTGATCCGCCACATCCTGACCCTCGGCATCTACGCCAGGGCCGAAGTCCAGAAGGGAACAGGGCTAGGCCGCGATCTCCTCCAGCTTTATCGTCGCCGTCAGGCCGGGAATCGTCAGCGACGATCGCGAGGTAGGCGGTCTTGAGCGGCCGACCTCATTGTGGGCGCAAGGGCTGACGGTGCGTCTGGCCTCGCGTGCTAACATTGCAACGCGCGGACCTCGATGGGAACGTTTCGAGTCGACGTGACCGTCAAGAACCTGCGGGATCTCGGCCGGCACCGCACGCTGCCGGTTCTCGTCGATCCCGGTGCCACGTACACCACCCTGCCCCGGGAGGTCGCCGAGTCGATCGGATGTCAGCCGATCGGCACGCGCCGCGTCTTGCTGGCCAATGGGCGGGAAGAGGAGTGGCCGGTCGGCGTGGTTCTGCTGACCCTCGAAGGGCAGGAAGGTCCCACGTTTTGTCTCATCGGCCCCAATGGCGGTCCGGCGCTGCTCGGTGCAGTCACCCTGGAGGAATTCGCGCTCGGAGTAGACTCGGTGGCCAAGCGGCTGGTTCCGGTCAGAAGCTACCTGACCCGGCTCCCGGCGCGTCGCGGCAACACCTGAGAACCTGACCGCCGCGCACGGGACTCGGGGATGCCCGCGGCGTTCGGCTGGTCGCTTCAAGGGCGCGGCGCGTTGGCCGACCGCGCGGCCATCACCACGCTCGCCCGGCGGGCGGAGGCGCTCGGCTACGATTCGATCTGGGTGACCGATCGCCTGGTGATTCCGGAGACGCCGACCAAGGAGTACCCGTACTCGCCGACGGGGTCATTTCCGCTCGGGCCCGACGAGCCGTGGCTGGAGGCCCTGACCGCGGTCACCTACCTGGCCACGATCACCGAGCGGATCCAGGTGGGGACGAGTGTCCTCGTGATTCCGTACCGCAATCCCATCTACACGGCCCGGGCTCTGGCGACCGCGGATTATCTCTCGGGCGGGCGGATCATCCTGGGCGCCGGGATCGGATGGTGGCGCGAGGAGTTCGCCGTGGTGGGCGTGCCGTTCGAGGACCGGGCGGCCCGGACGCTCGAGGCGCTCCGGCTCATGAAAGAGATGTGGACGCAGTCTCGCCTCCACCACGCGGGAGTGGGGGCGGTCGGCGGGCTCCGTCCGCAGCCGGCTCGACGACCCCACATCCCGATCTGGATCGGGGGCCACAGCGAGGCGGCGCTCCGGCGGGTGGTCGCGGTCGCCGACGGCTGGCACCCGCTCGGGTTGCGCCCCCCGGTGACGCTCCACCCGCCCGAGCTGGCGGCCAAGGCGCGCCAGCTACGCGAGCTCGCCCGCGCGGCGGGGCGCGACCCCGCCGCGATCACCATCGCCTTCAAGGGGCCGCTGCGCTTCGACGACGCGGCGGGGACGACGCGGCCCCCGCTGACGGGGTCACCGGCGCAGATCGGGGAGGACCTCCGGGCCTACGTCGAGGCCGGCGTCGAGCACTTCGTGCTCGACTTCTCGGTCCCGACGGTCCCGGCGATGGTGGAGGTGCTGGAACGCTTCGCCGCCGAGGTGCGGGAGAAAGTCCGGGTCTGACCTACCAGACCTCGCTCGGCAACGGGAGCCCCGCGAAGTCGTCCTTGCCGAGCGGGGCCTCGGGGGTGACGCCCATCCGCTCGAGGAACGCATAGAGCTGGCGGACGTGCTGGGCGGCGTGCCAGACGGTGCGCTCGAGCAGCTCGTGGCCGCTCTGGGGGCCGTAGTAGGTTTCGACCACGCCGTCCCAGGCACCGGCGCGGCCGAGCCACTCGGCCACCTGCGCCCGCACCGTCTCTCCGTGGCGCGCGATCGCCGGCCCGTCGGCCAGCTCGGGCGGCGCCGCCTCGTCGAGCCAGCTCTTCGGGAGCCGACGCTCGCGCATCGCGTCGGGGAAGGCGAGGCTCAGGCGGAAGACGTGGTAGCCGAGCTGGCGCACGGAGCGATCGCGACCAGGCCAGGTCATCTCCAGGTGCCGCTCGGGGACCTGGCGCAGCGCGCGCTGGGCGGCGGCGAGGATCCGGTCGAGGCGGCGCGCCAACTCGGCGGGGGCGAGCCGGCCCGGCTCCCGGTACTCCATCCCGACCAGCTCGGCCAGGGCCTGCGGGTTCCAGCCGTGGACGGCGCGCGCACCCACCACGACCGCCGGCACCGCCGGGATGCCGAGCCGCGCCAGGTCGGCCCGCGCCCCGGGCTCGGCCTCCACGTCGATCCCCCGGAAGGGGACCCCCCACGACGCGAGCAACTCCCGCGTCTTGGCGCAGGAGCTTCAGCCGGGGCGATGATAGAGTCGGATTGATCTGTCGGGCGCTTCCATCCCACCGCCTGACATGGGGGATTATCCCCCCGGCGGCTCCTCGGGGCGGTCGGCGGTCCCGGGCGGGTCGCTGATGACGACGAACCCCCGCTGGGCCAGGTCCTCCGTCCGCGTGTTGGCTCGACGATCCCTACGCCGCCGCTCCGGGGAGTCCGGACTGGCCTGCCGCCGCCGGTCCCCCTGACGGCGGTCGAGGATGACCAGGAGCCGGTCGCTCTTGGCCGAGACCTGCGAGAGGTAGTCGTAGAGCCCCTGCTGCTCTCGGGCCACCACCAGCAGATTGCCGAGCGCGCCCAGCTCGGCGCAGGCCTCCTGGGCCCAGAAGCGCATGTCCATCTCACAGAAGTCGGTGGTGGCCCGGGTCAGCGCCGTTTCCGCGGCGGCGCCGTCCCCCCGCCGCCGGGCGAGCCGGGCGAGGCCGAGATGGACCCGGGCGACCAGCGGGCGCAGGGCGAGCTCCTCGCCGAGGGTTAGCGCGCCGCGATAGTGCCCCTCGGCGGTGGCGGCGTCCTCCGCCGAGCGCTCGACCGCGATCTCGCCGAGGAGCCACTGGGCCCATGCCTCGTGGCCCGCCTCCTGGTGAGTGCGAGCCAGGTCGAGCGCTCGCTGAGCCACCGTGTGGGCGCGCTCGAGGTGGCCAGCGACGAGGAGCCCTTCGCCGAGGTGTGCCGTCCAGAGGGCAAGGTAGGCATTGATCCCCAGCTCCTCACTCAGGCGCACGGCGGTCTCCAGCAGTGTCAGCCCCTCGTCGAGGCGCCCGAGCCGCGCCAGCACCAGCCCGAGGACCGCCGAGGGGA